>CANFVA010000013.1 GCA_947450255.1 Comamonadaceae bacterium | reverse complement strand
GGGTGGAACGCCTGAGAGCTGGCTCAGCATGCAGCAGGCCGTTGACCTGTGGGATGCGGGAGTCAAGCTCAAAAGCAATCCAGCACTTGCGCCATTGTTTCGCCAAGCGAGCATTGCCGCCTGAGACGCGAGCCGACTCACCTATATTCAAGTTGAGTGTCTATTTTTTACGCTTGGTATCAGCCCGAAAAGACAGAAAACCCGTTTATTTGACGTGTGCTGAAAATAAGATCTTTGGCATTTTGTGCTCAACGCTTCGCCCTCGAAAACCGTCGAGCAGGTTTAAATTAGTCTGGTAAAGCGCTACGTTCGGGACGTAGAGGCCGGAGGTTCGAATCCTCTCACCCCGACCACTCGCTCCGTCCACCAAGGTCAAGCCCACTTGGGCGAACCCTATCCTCAGGAACGTGGTTTAACGTTCTCCGGGTCGTACAAAGCGCTGTAGCCGACCGCTTCTACCTTGACCGGATACACATCGTCAAAGTACTGAACCTGTAGTTCGCGCCCCACTTGGCAATACGCATGGGGCAGATAAGCCAGCGCAATGTTCTTGCCAATAGTCGGACCAAACGCGATGCTAGTGGTGTAAGAGCGGCGGCCTTGGCTGTCGATCAGGGTTTGGCCGGTCGCAGGGTCCATTACCGGCAAGCTGCCCAGCGGGTAGCGAGCTACACCGTTGCTGTCGATGTTGTGCGTCATGGTCAGCGTACAAAGGTAGGCCGGTTGGTGTTCGCGCTCCCTAAAGGCAAGGTGCGCGGCCTTGCCATGGAAGTCGGCGGCCTTGACTTTGGGGCGGGCCAGGTCGCATTCCATGAGGTTGTACTCGGTCAGCAGGTCGGCGTTTTGCAAACGCAAGCTCTTTTCCATGCGGCGGCTGTTGGCATAAGTTTCCACGCCTACCGGCGTCACGCCCAGCGCAAACAACGCATCCCACAGGGCCAAGCCGTCTTCGTACTTGAAGTGCAACTCCCAGCCTTGCTCGCCCACATACGAAATGCGAAAGGCCAAGACCGGCACGCCGGCAATCTTCAGGTTGCGAAACGCCGCAAAGGGAAAGTTCTCATGCGTCCAGGCAGCAGGCTCGTCAGCAATTTTTTGGATGGTGGCGCGGGCGTTGGGGCCCCACACGCCCAGGCATCCAAAAGCAGTGGTGGTGTCGGTGACTTTGACCTTTGCGCCCCGGTCCTGCGCCATGCGCTGTATCCACACCAGGTCGCGGTGGCCGGCATCGGCGCCGTCGATCACGCGGTAGTGGTCTTGCGCCAGGCGCAACACCGTCAGGTCGGCGCGCACACCGCCTTTGGCGTCCAGGAAATGGGTGTACACGCCCTTACCTACCGGCGTGTCGCCACCGACCTTGGCCACGCAGATGTACTCCAGCAGATCAGCAGCATCGGGGCCTTCGACATCGATTTCGGCAAAGTGGGAGATGTTGATCATGCCCACGTCTTCGCTGATTTTCAGGTGCTCGGCATTGGACACGCGCCAGAAATGGCGGTTATCCCATTCATGGGCGCGCACCGGGACTTTATCGCCATACACCGCTAGCAAGTGCTCGTTACTGGCGTAGCCATGGGCACGCTCCCAGCCCGATAGTTCCATAAAGTAAGCGCCCAGCGCTTTTTCACGCTCGTAAAAAGGGCTCTTGAAGATGCCACGCCCCGCGCTATAGGGCTCGCGGTTGTGCACCGGCGGGTTGTAGATCTTGAAGGCGCCCTCGTAGCAGCGGTCATGGATGTATTGCTCGTCTTGCTGGTAGGGGTAGATGCGGGCCACGTCAATGCGGGCATGGTCGATATGGGTATAGCCATCGGTCATCCAGTCGGCGACGATTTTGCCAACGCCAGGCGCGTCTTTGACCCACACCGCTTCGGCGTACCACAGGCCGCGCACTTTGGACGATTCACCGATCGAAGGGTTGCCGTCGGTGGTCACCTGCAACAGGCCGTTAAAGGAATATTTATCGTCGTAGCCCAGTTCGGCCAAGATGGGCGTGAGTTCTATGGCGCGCTCCAGCGGCGCCATGATTTGGTCTAGCTCCAAGTCGCGCTGCGAAGGCGAAAGGCGCGCCTGCTCTTTTTCCAGCAAGTCACGCGGGTGGCACATGCGCGGGTTTTTCTCTTCGTAGTAGCCCCATTCGATTTGGCCGCCCTCGGGGGTTTTGGGGTCTCCGGTATCGCGCAGGTAAGCCGAATTACCCTGGTCGCGTAGCAGCGGGTAGCCAATATCCTTGCCCGTGCCTGCAAATTCCAGATACGGTTTAAAGAAGGTGAGCGGATGGTCCACCGGCATGATGGGCAGGTCTTCCCCGGCCATATTGGCAATCAGGCGTCCCCACAGACCGGCGCAGACCACCACATAGTCGGCGGCGATAAAACCCTTGGTGGTTTCCACGCCCTGGATGCGGCCGCTCTCAATGCGCAAACCGGTACAAGCCGTATTGGCAAAGGACTGCAGCTTGCCCGTCGCAACCGCCGCATCCACCAGTTCGCCCGCCACCATTTGCGAGCGGGGTTTGACCAGACCGGCATCTGGGTCCCAGAGGGCGCCTTGCACCATGCTCTCTTCCAGCAGCGGCATTTTGGCTTTGGCCTCAGCTGCGCTGATGAGCTCGACCCGGTTGCCAAAGGCCTTGCCCGAGGCCACGCGGCGTTGGAGCTCGAGCATGCGCTCGTCGTCCCCGACGCGCGCCACCTCGAGGCCGCCAACGCGTTCGTAACGCCCCATCTTCTCGTAAAAGTCGATGCTGTACTTGGTGGTGAAGATGGTCATCTGATCGTGCATGGTGTTGAAGCAAAAATCAGACGCATGCGCGGTGGAGCCCACGTCGGTGGGAATGGCGGACTTGTCGATGCCGACGATGTTGTCCCAGCCACGTTCGATCAGATGGTGCGCCACCGAGGCGCCGACGATGCCGCCTTGGCCGATGATGACCACTTTGGCGCGTTCAGGAAATTGGGCCATGTGTGCGCTTGCTCCTACAGAAATGAGAAATGGGGGTCGCCCGGGCAATGCGACAGTGTATTGAACGCGGCGCACCGCACCGATGCAATTGCGACAGGCGTTTTCACAATATCGGCAAGCAGCTGGCGGCGCCGGGCCTGAGGCACCTAGGCCCGCTGCCTACAATGCCAACGCCCCCTCCAACTTTCGCACATTCTCATGCCAACAGCCTCCCAACACCTGGACGATCTGGAATGGACCAGCTGGCCGCCTGATCAAAGGGCCATCCGAGGCAAGGCGCAGTGGAAGGAGTTGCTAGGGCATGCCTCAGCTTGCCCCAACGACATCACCATGGGCGTAGTGCGGCTGCGGCAGGGCGAATCGCTTGAGCCGCATCGCCATGCGCAGCCGGAGACCTATTTCACCCTGTCGGGGCGCGGCACGGTGACCATAGACGGTGTGGTACACCCGGTCGATCCGGGCAGGATGCTGTTCATACCCGGGAACGCGCAACACCAGATCAACAATGCGGCGCCAGAGGAACTGCTGATTCTTTACGTGTTCGCGGTCGCCGATTTCAGCCAAATTGCCTACCACTTCTGAGGCTTCTCCCGCCCACCTACAGGTTCTCCCCGGCCCGCCTTACCGGGGCCGGGGCGCGCTGCTGGTGGCGCAGGAGCATGCGCCTGGCGCGTTCGGCCTGGGCGCTAGCCACTTGCGTCGCTTGGCGTTAACCCCAAGGCCAGGGCCATGGCTGGGGACTTATGCTCTGGCTTGCACAGCCTAAATTCTTGAGGACGTAACGATGAAAAAGAAAATTTGCACCCTCGCCCCCCTGCTGACCCTGGCAGCGGCCCTGACGCTGGCCTGCGCCCAAACCGCACTGGCGCAAGCCTGGCCCAGCAAGCAAGTGATCAAATTGGTCGCCGTCTTTCCGCCCGGCGGTTCAGTAGACCAAGTGGCGCGTCTATTGGAGCAGCCTCTGTCCCACCAGCTAGGCCAAAGCATCATTGTGGAAAACAAAGGCGGCGCCTCTGGTGCTATCGGCACGGCCGCGGTCGCAGCGGCCCCGCCTGACGGCTATACCTTTGCGGTGGTCTTTGACACGCATGGCGTCAATCCCAGTCTGATGCCCAATTTGACCTTTGACGCGCGCAAAGACCTGGCCCCGGTCGTGCTAATTGGCACTGCACCCATGGTATTGGCGACAAATAGCGCTTCCGAATTCAAAACTTTTGCCGATGTCGTGGCCGCCGCAAAAACCAAAAAAGGCGTCAGCTACGGAACCATCGGCTCCGGCAGCTTGGGCCATCTGGCCATGGAATTGCTGGGCAAGAGCGCCGGGCTGGACTTTCAACATATCCCTTATAAGGGCGGCGGCCCTTTGATGAACGATGCGGTAGCAGGCCATGTTCCGCTAGCGATTGGCTCGGTATTTTTGGTCAAGCCCCACGTGGACAGCAAGCGCATGCGCCCGCTGGTGGTGACGACGTCCAAACGGTCCCCTGACCTGCCCGATGTACCCACCCTGGCCGAGAGCGGTTTTGCCGGATTTGACGCGCCGGCCTGGTGGGCCGTGCTCGCCCCTGCCAAGACGCCCCCGGAAATCATCAAACGCATGAACGAAGAAATCAATAAAGTCATGCGCATGCCCGACACCGCCAAGCGGCTGGACGCGCAAGGCATTGACGTGGTCGGCGGCACCCCCGAAGCAGCACGCGCTTTTATTGATCGACAAATGAATATCTGGGCCAAAGTGGTGAAGGACAACAACATCCAGGCCGATTAACGTCAGGACGCGAAGGCTTGCGGCGCCTTCGCCGGCTTATGCCTCCGGGCTAATCTGCAGGGCGACCAGGACGCGTGCGACCATGTTGTAGGTGGCAATCGCGCTGGTAATTTCCACGATCTGCGTGGTATCGAAATGCTGGCGCAGCGCGTCAAACACGGCATCGCTGACCTTCACATCCAGTGTCATCTGGGCTGCATACTGAATCACCAGTTTTTCGACCTTCCCCAAAGCCCCACTGGTCGGGTCGCCGCGCGGCTTGGTGTCTACAAATTCCCGCAGGGCGTCCAGTTCGGCCTGGCTTCCCCCCGCGGACAAAAAATCCGGAGCGTGGTGGTGGTATTCATAGTCTGCCCCCGTTAACAAGGCGACGGTGCAAATACCCAGCTCACGCAATTTGCGGCTGGTCGGCAACTCGGTGCGCACCGCTTTGAGATAGACATTCCATCCCCGTGCCAGCGGTTCGCTCCATAACAAAGCTTTATCCAAATTGATGAGCGTGCCGCCACGCCGCGCCAAAATAGCCTGGACCAGGTCCTCGGGTTGGGATTTTTGTTCGGGTGTCCAGTCGGGTATACGCATAAGCGGGTTGGGCCATTTAAGGGCGTCTAAGGTGAATAAAGCATTGCGCGCTGCGCAACGCATGGGGCCTACTATGGTAGGCGAAGCGAAGCTCGTCCGGCCCCCTATTAAATCAGCACCCATAACCCGGGGCCCAGCGCTGATGCGCGTACAAACGGACCTGGAAAGCGGTGCTGGTCGCATTGGGCTTTACCAAGCCAGCTGCAGCGATTCGTGCCAGCGCAGATACGCCATGCCCCCCGGTTCCACCGGTAACTGCTGCTTGGCACGTAAATAATGGTGGCTATAAATGTCTAAGTAGGCATTCAACACGGTTGCTGCCCGCGTTTCATCCGCCAACTGCAAGCACAAGGCGGCTACTTCACTGGTACAAAAATGATCATCGCGCCGCGAGCGACGCAACTGGTAGTTGGAAGCTTGGTTTGGCTCCAAACTCAATACCGGAAAACGGTCGAGATAGGGGCTTTTTCTGAACATCTTGCGCGCCTCGGCCCAGGTACCATCCAATAATATAAATAGCGGCCGCGGGACTGCTCCGGCCACCAATGCCTTTGCTGCCAACTGCGGAACCACGCGCGCAGGCGCCGCATATTCTGCGGGGAATACCACATAAGGCTGCCACTGCGAGTCCGCCAGCAAGGTAACTAAGCCAGGATCGACCTCGGTACGCGTCCACGCAAACGCAAACGTATCGGTAACGGTGTCGGCGACCAACCAGCCTGTATTGCTTGGCTTTAGGGCTTCAATATCGCCCATTAACAGACACACGCCAGCGCGCGTGGCCAACTGCGTACGCAGCGCACACATACAGTGGCTAGGCACCAGGCGGCAGGCAGGGCAACGCGCGCCCTTGACACCGCCCCGGGCCAGGAACGGTTTAGAACTGCGGGCCAAGCGCGCTGCGCGCAAACGGGCTACCGCGTGCGGCGCCATAGAGTCATCAGTCATACGGCCTGAGAGTACACCGATACCAGCGATGGACTTTGTACTTCCACCCCCCGATCGGGCCCAACGGCCAACAAAAGATGAACAATAAAACGCATTCGGCCGAGGCAAGACGATTGCACGGTACGGCAAGGCTTGCTCCGACACTACCCAAATGCGCGCCAACCATTGGCCCCACATCCCGGGCACTTGAGGGCCAAAAATTCGCCATGGCCAAGGGCTACCTAAGAATGGCGTGGCGTTAGTCGACCTGCCGGCGTACTGACACCTTCGCGGTGTACAAACTGCGCGATGCAACTCTAGGCCTGGATGGCAGTGCGAGCACCCGCCAAATTTTGCGATCCGAAGTTTATTGTTTATCATGCTTGCGCGATCCATTGACCCTTACTCTATTACCTACTTCGTTGGAGCCGAAAATGATGATGTTGAAGAAAAATTCTCGCGCCATGGCACCTGTATGTTGCGGCGCTATGCTGACCAGTTCTAATTCGCGCCGGGAATTTATGCGTCTAGCTGGTGGCGCAGTTTTGTTCAGTTCAGTGAGCTTATTGTCCGCAGGCGTACAAGCGGGCTCGGGTAACTACGAGGCGATGGTCTTGTCCTGCATTGATCCTCGATTCCAAGACTTGGTAAATCGGAAACAGGCTAGCGATGGGCTGAGCGGTAAATACAGTGCCTTCACCATCGCCGGAGCGTCCATTGGCGTAGTAGCACCGGCGTTTAAAGAGTGGAGCAAGACCTTTTGGGAAAATCTGGGTGCCTCCATTCAACTGCACAATATCAAGAAGGTGATAGTCGTCAACCACCGCGATTGCGGTGCTGCCAAGATTGCGTATGGCGAAACGAGAGTCGCCAACCCAGCTGCAGAGACCGAGACCCACAAAGAAGCATTGCTGGAGTTTCGTCGTCAATTAAGTGAAAAGTTTCCTACGATGGGCTCTCATCTCGGCCTCATGGCGCTGGATGGCAGCATGGAAACTTTTTCTTAAAAAGACATTGCGCTTAACCAATAAAGCCCTGCAAGGGGCTTTATTTTTTTGCGTGCCAACAGATATTGCTTGTCCGCTCAAGTTTTTGCGACCAGTTGGTACGCGAGGCAAAGACTGATCACATCCAGGCAAAGGAATGTCGGTCGTTCTGGCTATCCCATGTTTTATGGCGCCGCTTGAGCGGCCTACCTAGCAACAGAAAGTTGGGTGCTCGAGCCCTAAAAGGCCAATAGGCACCATTTATTTAAAAGGTCCCGTGCATAAGCTAGGACGTGGGTCCCCCGCTTCCCACATAGGCGTTTAAGTCATAGGCGATGCGCTCAAAGACCGGTTCCCATGACCGTTCCGGGCCTTGGCGGTAGAGCCGCGCACTGGGATACCAAGGGCTGTCGCCCCGGTGCAGCAACCAACGCCAATCGGGCGCGTAAGGCAGCATGATCCAGGTAGCTTTGCCCAGCGCACCGGCCAGGTGCGCGACGCTGGTATCGACCGTAATCACCAGGTCGACCAGTTCGCAAAGCGCTGCCGTATCGGAAAAATCTTCTATCTGCGAACCAAAAAACCGGATGCCGCTGGCCTGCAGTGCGTGCCGGTCTTGCGGGCGCAGTTCCTTTTGCAAGCTGATGTACTCCAAACCGGGAGGCAAAAAGGGCAACAAGGAATGCAAGGACACGCTGCGCTGCCCATCGTTTTTATCCAGTGCATTTCCGCTCCACACCAAGCCAATACGCGGCTGGCTGGGCGGTCCCAAGCGACTGTGCCAGTATGCCTTTTGCGCTGCGGTACTGGCCAAATAAGGGATGGCCTTGGGTACGGTCTCCAAGCGGGTTTGGAACGCCAGCGGCAAACTCAAGAGCGGGCAGTGGTAGTCAAAATGCGGCAGCGGCGCGCCTTTTTCTACCAATTGGCTAACGCCTGCCAGCGTCGTGAACAATCCCATCAAAGGCCGAGGAACCTCCAGCACCACCCTGGCGCCACATGCCTGAACAAGCGGGGCGTAGCGGCAAAATTGGATGCTATCGCCCAGGCCTTGTTCCGCGTGCAGTAGCACCGTTTTGCCGGCTAGCGCCGCGTCACCCAGCCATAAGGGCTGCACAAAAGTACGCTTACGGGAACTGAAGGACTCGCGCTGCCAACGCCATTCGTAAAGGGTCCACCCCTGCGCAAAATCGCCGCAAAGCAGTAATTCAATGGCTTTATTCCAATGCGCATCCGCGTAATCCGCCTGGATCGCAATGGCAGCGTCATAGCTTGCTAGGGCTTGGGCACTGCGCTGCAATTCTTGCAAAGCCAGGCCGCGGTTGTTGTAGGCGTGTGCGGGTGTGGTGTGCAGCGCGATGGCCGTGTCGTAGCTTTGCACCGCCTCCTCGTACCGACCCAGGGCGTGCAGCGCATTGCCCAGGTTGTAATGCGCCTGACCGAAATCAGGCTGCGCGGCAATGGCCTTGGCATAGCTATGTGCCGCCTCATCCCAAAGCGACTGCGCTTGCAGGACGACGCCCCGGTTATTCCAGGCCTGTGCGTTGCCCGGGTCCAAGGCGATGGCCTGATTCAACGCCTCAACGGCCTCTTCATAGCGCTCGCAGGCGTGCAACACTGCACCCTTGCTGTTGAAGGCTTGGGCATAGTCGGGCCGCAGCAGCAGGGCTTGCTGCAAAGCAGCCAGTGCCTCCTCGAATCGACCCAAAGCCTGCAAGGCCAACCCCCGGTTGAAATGGGCAGCCGCGTTAGCCGGATGGTTTTGGACCGAGGCAGCTAGCAACTCCGCTGCCAGGGCATAGTTTTGGCCTTGCATAGCGATCACGCCCAGCATATGCAGGGCGTCTGCATGGCCGGGATGCAGCACCAGCATGCGCGCATAGACCGCCTTGGCTGCTTCGCGCTGGCCTTGCTGATGCAATGCCAGACCCTGCGCGAACAAGGCAGCCAGTAGAGCGGCGTCTGACATACGCTGCCTAACGCCCCGTGTGTGCCCAAGGCAAAAGGGGTGGGACATGCGCGCTGAACATGGGGCAATTTTATCGACCGCGCATCCCAGCGCGCAGGTAAGCAAAGCGGGAAGCGGATCCCTTCCCGAGAGAAAGTCTGCCCCGCTGGTAAACGCCATTAAACTGTTCGCCGGATCGGATATCTGTGCAAAAAGGTGTTTATGGCGATTCTCGTGACCGGCGGCGCCGGCTTTATTGGCAGCAATTTTGTCCTTGACTGGCTCGCCCAAACGCAGGAAACCCTAGTCAATCTGGACAAACTGACGTATGCCGGTAATTTACGCAACCTGGCGCCGGTCAATACGAATCCAAACCATATTTTTGTCCAGGGCGATATTGGCGACCGAGCCCTGGTGGGCACGCTGCTCTCCCGCTACCAGCCCAGGGCGGTGCTCAATTTTGCGGCAGAGAGCCATGTTGATCGATCGATCAGCGGACCAGCGGAATTTATACATACCAATATTGTGGGTAGCTTTCACTTGCTCGAAGCAGTGCGGGCTTACTGGACAGCACTGCCTGCCGGGCCGGCATCGGCATTCCGGTTGTTGCACGTATCCACCGACGAGGTGTACGGCTCGCTGCTTGCCGGCGAGGCGGCTTTTAGCGAGTCGCGGCGCTACGAGCCCAACAGCCCCTACTCCGCTTCCAAAGCCGCTAGCGACCATTTGGTACGTGCCTACCACCACACCTACGGCCTGCCGGTGCTTACCACCAACTGCAGTAACAACTACGGCCCGCTGCATTTTCCAGAAAAGTTGATTCCGCTGATGATCGTCAACGCCCTGGCCGGCAAGCCCCTTCCGGTGTATGGCGACGGCCAGCAAATCCGCGATTGGCTGTACGTCAAAGACCATTGCGCAGCCATCCGCTTGGTGCTGGAACGCGGCCGCCCCGGCGACACCTACAACGTCGGCGGTTGGAACGAGCAGGCCAACATCGACATAGTGCATGCGGTCTGCGCCCTGCTAGATGAAATGCAGCCACGCCGCGATGGTAGGGGCTACGCCCAGCAAATCAGCTTTGTCGCGGACCGACCCGGACACGACCGCCGGTATGCCATCGATGCCCGCAAAATCAAGCAAGAATTGGGCTGGAAGCCGGCAGAAACCTTTGCCAGCGGCTTGCGCAAAACCGTGCGCTGGTATTTGGATAACCCGCAGTGGGTGCGTGACGTCCAGTCGGGCAGCTACCGCGACTGGGTCGCCCACCAGTACCCGGGTGGGGGTACGGCCCCATGAAAATCCTGCTGCTCGGCAGCAACGGCCAATTGGGCTGGCAATTGCAGCGCAGCTTGGTGCCCTTGGGCGAGTTGGTAGCGCTGACAAGCCAGCGCCAGGACAACCCCCAGCAATGGTGCGGCGACTTGACCGATCTGGAGGGGCTGCGCCAAACCGTTCGCGCCATCGCGCCTGATGTAGTGGTCAATGCAGCTGCGTATACCGCGGTGGATAAAGCCCAAGCGGAAACCGACTTGGCCTTTGCCATCAATGCCGAAGCGCCGGCGCTGCTCGCCGAAGAAACCCAGCGCCTGGGCGCCTGGCTGGTGCATTATTCCACCGACTATGTATTTGACGGCAGCGGCGAGCGGCCCTGGCGCGAGTCAGATACCTGCGCCCCTTTGAGCGTTTACGGCGCTAGCAAGCGCCAAGGCGAGCTAGAAGTGACCCGTAACCCCAAGCACTTGGTGCTGCGCACCAGCTGGGTTTATGCGGCCCGCGGCAACAACTTCGCCAAAACCATGCTGCGCCTGGGCGCCGAACGATCGCAACTGCGCGTGATTGACGACCAAATCGGCGCCCCCACCAGCGCAGAGCTACTGGCCGACGTCAGCGCCCTGGCCCTGCGCCAGGCGATGGCCCAGCCCGACCTCGCCGGGCTGTACCAATGCACCGCCGCAGGCCAGACCAGTTGGCACGGCTATGCCCAATTTGTGGTGCAAGAGGCGCAGGCGCTAGGGCTGCCGCTCCTGGTACGCCCGGAGCAGGTAGTCGCCGTTCCCAGCGCCGAATACCCGGCTGCAGCCCCGCGTCCGCTGAACTCCCGGCTGGACTGCAGCCGCTTGATCGACATATTTTCGATACACTTGCCATTTTGGCAACTTGGGGTCCGCCGCTTAGTGCAGGAAATCGCAGCAACGCGTTGATTATGAAAAATATAAATAAATTAAATCGCAAAGGCATTATTTTGGCGGGCGGCGCAGGCACCCGGCTGTACCCGGCGAGCCAGGTGGTCAGCAAACAATTACTGCCGATTTACGATAAGCCGATGATTTATTACCCGCTCAGTACATTGATGCTGGCTGGTATTCGCGATATTCTGGTTATCTCCACTCCCCAAGACACACCACGCTTCACCCAATTACTGGGCGACGGCACACAATGGGGATTGAACTTGCAGTACGCCGTGCAAAACAGCCCGGACGGATTGGCGCAGGCGTTTTTAATTGGCGAAGCCTTTTTGCAGGACAGCCCCAGCGCCCTGGTGCTAGGCGACAATATTTTTTATGGTCATGATTTTGCATCTTTGCTGCAATCGGCCAACCAGCAAGTCGCGGGCGCCACAGTTTTTGCCTATGCCGTACAAGACCCGCAGCGCTATGGCGTGGTCGAGTTTGATGCGCAGGGCAGAGCTATCAGCCTAGAAGAAAAACCGGTGGCGCCAAAATCGCGCTATGCGGTGACGGGTCTGTATTTTTATGACCGGCAAGTCGTCGAGTTGGCCAAACAAATCAAACCTTCAGCGCGCGGCGAACTAGAGATTACCGACCTAAACCGCTTGTATTTACAAGCCGGGCAATTGGATGTGCAAACCATGGGCCGTGGTTATGCCTGGTTAGATACTGGGACCCACGAATCCATGCTGGAGGCCGGCCAGTTTATTTATACCGTCGAAAAACGCCAGGGCTTGAAAGTTGCCGCACCGGAAGAAATTAGCTGGAGAAATAATTGGATTGATGATGCCCAATTAGACCAATTGGCGGCCGCTTTGGGTAAATCTGATTATGGCCAGTATTTGCTGCGCCTACGCAAGGACAAGGTGTATTGATGCGCGCAACGACGACTGCTATTGCCGACGTTTTGCTGCTCGAGCCGCAAGTTTTTGGAGACGCGCGCGGTTTTTTCCTGGAAAGTTATAACGAACAGGTTTTTGCCCGGGCAACTGGCCTGCAGGTGCATTTTGTGCAAGACAACCACTCGCGCTCCCAGCGCCATGTGCTGCGCGGCATGCACTTTCAGTCAGAAAACCCTCAAGGTAAATTGGTGCGTGTGGCTACTGGCGCGGTTTTTGACGTAGTGGTTGATATCCGGCGCGATTCTCCGACCTATGGAAAGTGGGTCGGCATGGAGCTTTCATCGGACAACCAGCGCCAGTTGTGGATTCCACCGGGCTTGGCGCACGGATTTTTAGTGCTTTCAGCCCAGGCGGATTTCTTGTACAAAACCAGCGCGTACTACCACCCAGCATCCGAACGCTGCCTGGCTTGGAACGACCCGCAGGTCGCCGTGCGCTGGCCACTGCAAGGTGAGCAGCCGCTGGTATCGGCCAAAGACGCCGCTGGCTTGCGCTTGGAAGATCTATGAGCGAGACCTCCGCCGCACCCAGCAGCACCGCCGAAGCAAGCGCGCTTGCAGTGCTGAGCCGGGTTTTGGTGGCCTCGGGCAAGCTGGATAATGCGGCGGCAAAAAGAGCCGTCCAAGGGGCGATCACCCACCGCAAATCGCTGATCGCCGAGCTCGTCGATTCAGGCGCCATGAGCGCTTTGGGCGTTGCACAGGTACTTTCCCAGGCCTTTGCGGCGCCTTTGGTGGATTTAGCAGCGCTCGAGCGAGCGACGCTGCCGGACAATCTGCTGGACCCAAAAATCTGTGAAGAATACCAACTGCTCGTGCTTGGCAAACGCAACCATGCACTGGTCATTGCGACCGCAGATCCATCGAACCAAGAGGCCACGGAGCGCATTAAATTCGCAACGCAACGCCATGTGGATTGGGTGGTGGTGGAATATGACAAATTAGTTCGGGCGCTGAAAACCGAGACAGCTGTCGCCGCCGATACCGGCCTGACCGAATTTGCTAACAGCGAGTTCGAGGACCAAGGGTTTGTGGACACAGCCGAAGCGCCGGTCGCGACGGACACGGAAGTCGACGATTCGCCGGTCGTGCGCTTTCTGCAAAAAATGCTATTTGATGCCGTCACTATGGGGGCCTCCGACTTGCATTTTGAACCCTATGAATTTACCTACCGCGTACGCTTTCGGGTCGATGGCGAGTTGCGGGAAATCGCCAGTCCGCCAACGGCTATCAAGGAAAAACTGGCCTCGCGCATCAAGGTACTTTCGCGCATGGATATTTCGGAAAAGCGCGTCCCGCAAGATGGGCGTATGAAATTAAAAATATCACGCGAAAAAAGCATCGACTTTCGCGTCAGCACCTTGCCCACCTTGTTCGGTGAAAAAATAGTGATCCGCATTTTGGACTCCAGCAGTACCAAATTAGGGATTGATGCTCTGGGCTACGAGGAAGCTGAAAAACAGCGTCTTTTGCGGGCGATTGCCCGCCCGTATGGCATGATTTTGGTCACCGGCCCCACCGGCTCGGGTAAAACCGTGTCGCTCTACACCTGCCTGAATCTGCTGAACCAACCCGGCGTGAATATCGCTACCGCCGAAGATCCATCCGAGATCAATATGCCCGGTGTGAACCAGGTGAATGTCAATGACAAGGCGGGGCTCACCTTTGCCGCTGCGCTCAAGTCTTTTTTACGGCAGGACCCGGACATCATCATGGTCGGTGAAATCCGCGACTTGGAAACTGCCGATATTGCGATGAAAGCGGCGCAGACCGGCCATTTGGTTCTGTCAACCTTGCACACCAACGATGCGCCCACCACCCTGACCCGCATGCGCAACATGGGCGTGCAGCCCTTCAACATTGCGGCCAGCGTGATCTTGATCACAGCGCAGCGCCTTGCGCGTCGCCTGTGCGTCAAATGCAAAGAACCCTTTGCCATGCCCAAAGACACCCTGCTGGCCGCAGGTTTCACCGAGGAGGACCTCGATGGCAGTTGGAGGCCTTACCGACCGGTGGGCTGCAACGCCTGTAATAACGGCTTTAAAGGCCGCGTGGGCATATACCAAGTAATGCCGATATCCGACGCGATTCAAAGCATTATTTTGCGTGACGGTTCGGCCATGGAAATTGCTGCGCAATCTGAGCGCGACGGCGTGAAGTCCTTGCGTGCCTCTGGTTTAAGCAAAGTGAAGTTAGGTTTAACCTCATTGGAGGAAGTGCTAGCGGTTACCAACGAGTGATAGAAGGGGGAAATAAAAATGGCGACTCAGAAGATGGCAGGCAGCACCATGGCAGCCAGCAGCGATGCAGTGTTTAAATGGAAAGGGGTGGACCGCAAAGGCCAGCCCATGCAAGGCGAGTTGCGCGCCCAAAGCGAAGCTGCTGCACGCGAAGCGCTGCGCAGGCAGGGAGTCCGGCCCACGGCGGTATCCAAGCAATTTTTTGCGATGGCGCAGGCCATCAAACCCAAAGAGATTGCGCTATTTACGCGCCAGCTCTCCACCATGATGAAGTCGGGCATTCCGCTGCTTCAGTCCTTTGACATTGTCGGCCAGGGCACCAGCAACCCTTCTATGGGCCGCATGGTGAACGCCATTCGCAGTGACGTGGAAAGCGGCTCCTCCTTGACCACCGCGTTTCGCAAGCATCCGCGTCAATTCGATGATTTGTATTGCAACTTGATAGCCGCTGGCGAAGCCGCTGGCATTTTGGACGCCTTGCTCGACCGGTTAGCGCTTTACATGGAAAAAACCGAGGCCCTTAAATCCAAGATCAAATCGGCTCTGACTTACCCAATTTTCGTGGTGACGGCCGCCGTGATCGTGGTCACAGTAATTATGTTGAACGTGGTGCCAGCATTCAAAGAAATGTTCCAGTCCTTTGGCAGTGACTTGCCGCGCCCGACGCTGATAGTGATCTCCATCAGTGAGTTTTTCGTCAAATACTGGTATTTGATTTTCGGCGCGTTGATCGGCGGCTTCATAGTGCTGTCGCGGCTGCTGCGGGCGAGCCCACGCTTACAGGCCCAACGCGACCGCCTGATTTTGCGCTTGCCGGTATTTGGCAGCCTGATTCGTAAATCCTGTATCGCCCGTTGGACACGCACGCTGGCGACCATGTTTGCCGCTGGCGTACCTTTGGTCGAAGCACTGGAATCGGTAGGCGGGGCCTCGGGCAACTGGGTCTACCTCCACGCGACCGCGAAAATTCGCCAGCAAGTATCGACCGGTGTTTCACTGACCGCTGCCATGACCCAGTCCCAATTATTTCCACCCATGGTGCTTCAAATGTGCGCCATCGGGGAGGAGTCCGGATCGTTAGACTTCATGCTTGGCAAATCAGCCGACTTCTTCGAGGCCGAAGTCGATGATGCCGTTGCCGCCATCTCCAGCTTGATGGAGCCCTTTATCATTGTCTTTCTCGGAACCCTGATTGGCGGCCTGGTGGTGGCTTTGTACCTGCCGATTTTCAAAATGGGACAGGTGGTTTGATGCAAGACGTACTCGCAACCCAGGCTGCTTATTGGCTGGGCGTTTTGGGCTTGCTGGTCGGCAGCTTTCTCAATGTCGTCGTTTACCGCCTCCCCAAAATGATGGAGCGCCAATGGGACGCAGACTGCGCGCAGTCTGCAGGACAAACACCTGCTCCGCTGGCACCCTTGAATCTGATGGTTCCGCGCTCGGCCTGCCCCCATTGCGCGGCGGGCATTGCCTGGTATGACAACCTTCCGGTACTCAGTTATGCCCTGCTACGCGGGCGCTGCCGCCACTGCCGGGCGTCCATCGGCCTGCGCTACCCTTTGGTGGAATTGTCCAGCGCTTTGCTATTTGCATTTTGCGGGTGGCGCTGGGGCCTGGGCGCCACGGCCTTGGCCTGGTGCGCCTGGTCGGCCGGCTTGCTCAGCTTGGCCCTGATCGACTGGGACAGCACTTTTTTGCCCGATACCATCGTGCTACCCTTGCTTTGGCTAGGGCTGATCGGTGCTGATCTGCAGTGGACCGGTCTGCGCCTGGAGCAGGCCCTGTGGGGTGCAGTGGCCGGTTATCTCAGCCTGTGGTCGGTTTACTGGGTATTCAAGCTGGTCACGGGAAAGGAAGGCATGGGCTACGGAGATTTCAAATTACTGGCCTGTCTAGGCGCCTGGTTGGGCTGGCAGTCTCTGGTGCCCATCATCCTGATGTCCTCCGTCATTGGCGCCGTCGTGGGCATCGCGCTCAAGCTCCAGCACGGCCTGCGCGCGGGCGACGTCATGCCCTTTGGGCCTTTTTTGGTTGGTGCCGGCTTTGCCTGTCTGTTAGGTCAGGCGCTAGGCTACCCGCTGTGGATGCCATGACCGCCGCTGTGGTGCGTTTGGGCGTCACCGGCGGCATAGGCAGCGGCAAAAGCACGGTCTGCAACGTGCTGGCGGGCCGCGGCGTCCCCATCGTTGACGCCGATGCCATCTCACGGGCCTGTACCGCACCCGGCGGCCCGGCCCTGCCAGCCATTGCCCGGGTGTTTGGCGATGCGGTTTTTGAAGCCCCAGGCCTATTGAACCGCGATGCCCTGCGCGCCCTGGTGTTTGACCAGCCGCAGGCGCGCGCCCAACTCCAGGCCCTGCTTCACCCCCTCATTGCGGCCGAAATCGAAAACCAGGCGGCCCTTGCAGCAGCATCCAAACCGCCTTGCATTGCCTTTGATATCCCGCTGCTGGTCGAGTCCGCGCGTTGGCGCCCGATCTTGGACAAAGTCTTGGTCGTGGACTGCCAAGCGCAAACACAAATCGACCGAGTCATGCAGCGCAGCGGTTTGACCGCGCAAGACGTACAAAAAATCATGGCGGCCCAAAGCAGCCGAGCGGCCCGGCTCCAATGCGCCGATTATGTTTTATTCAATGAATCCGTGACAATCGATGCGATTGGTCAGCAACTGGGCGCCATATTCCCCTTCTTGGAGATATCATCCCGCCACTGGAAAAATAGCGCGTGATCCTGTACGAATATCCGTTTAACGAAAAAATTCGCACCTATTTGCGTTTGGAGCACCTGTTTGCGCGGCTCTTTACGCTCCAGGAGCGGTTTGACGCACTGGACCACCATTTCGCGCTGATCACCCTGTTTGAGATTCTCAACGTGGGTGCCCGCGCCGACCTGAAAACCGACGTCCTCAAAGACCTGGACCGCCAGCGCCAAACCATGCTGGCCTACCGTGGTAACCCGGCTATTGCCACCGATGTTTTGGAACGCCTGCTGGCCCAATTGGAAGAGTGTTTTGTCTCCCTGACCAACGCGGCAGGCAAGTTGGGCAACGAATTGGGTGAAAACGACTGGCTCAAAAGCCTGCGCAGCCGCACCAGTATTCCCGGCGGCACCTGCGAATTTGACCTGCCGGCCTATTACGCTTGGCAAAAATTGGGCGACCAGCGGCGCCAGAACGATTTGCGCGAGTGGGTTTCCGGCCTGGTGCCACTATTTAACGGCATCCATTTGCTGCTCGGACTGCTACGCGACTCCGGCGCGCCACAAAAAATGGTGGCACTGGGCGGGCAGTTCCAGCAAAACCTGCCGCAAGGGCGCACCTTTCAGCTGCTGCGCCTGTCTTTAGATCCGAACTTGGGCGCTATTCCTGAAATCAGCGCCAACCGGCTGGTCGCCTCGATCCGTTTTGTACGCCACGAAACCGATGGCAAGCTCTACAGCAATAGCGCGGACACGCCGTTTGACCTGACTTTGTGCGCCTGAGCGCCCCTTGACTTCCATGTCTGACCGCCCCGTGGTGCCGGAAAAAATAGTGGTCTGCCCGCAGTGCAAGGGCGACAGCATCTATGCGCCGCGCAACCCCTACCGCCCGTTTTGCAGTGAACGCTGCAAAAACCTAGACCTAGGTGCCTGGGCCAGCGAATCCTTCCGGGTGCCAGCACCCGAGCAGTTTGCGGACGATGCGGGCTCCCCCACCCTGCAATAAAGCGGACTAGACCGACCCTTGTTCCTGGGCCAGCCAGGCCAGCACCGGCAGCGCGCCGGGTAACACCGGTTCGACCTGCACCGGCAATTCCTGCCATTGCGCCTGTTGCCCCTCGCGCATCACCAAGTCCCCCGACCAGTTCAGCACCTTGAAAAAATGCAAACGCACCAGCGCATGGGGGTAATCCACCACCTGCACTTGCCAGGGCTGGCAGTGCAAGACTTGGATACCTAATTCCTCGTACAGCTCGCGCGTCAGGGCCTGCTCCAGCGATTCTTGCGGCTCGACTTTGCCTCCGGGAAACTCCCAGTACGCTGCGTACGCCTTACCCGCCGGGCGCGAAGTCATCAAAAAATGGCCATTGGGCCGCAACAGCACGCCCACCGCCACTTCGGTCAGAGGCCGCTCGGAGCCGCCGCTGCGGGCCACATGGCCATCGGCCACCCGGTCCACTGGCACCGGGCTCATGCAGCCGCGTCCGCGTCCTGCTGTCCGGCAAAGTCTTTGGCAAACTGCCAGGCCACCCGCCCGCTGCGCGAGGCGCGCTCCAGCGCCCAGATCAGCGCCTCTTCGCGCCAGTGGCTGCGCTTTGCCACATCGACGCCCAAGCCACCCAGCCATTGGGCCACGATGGTGAGATATTCGTCCTGGGTGAAGGGGTAAAAACTGACCCACAGACCGAAGCGCTCGGAGAGCGAGATTTTTTCTTCTACTACTTCGCCCGGGTGCACTTCGCCGCTTTCGGTGTGCTGGTACGTCAGGTTCTCCGCCATGTACTCGGGCAGCAGATGGCGCCGGTTGCTGGTGGCGTAAATTAGGACATTGGCCGAGGTTTCTGACACCGACCCGTCCAGCACCGACTTGAGCGCTTTGTAACCAGCCTCGCCCTGGTCAAAGCTCAGGTCATCGCAAAACACAATGAATTTTTCAGGACGCCGTGCCAGGATATCCACCATATCCGGCAAGTCGATCAAATCGGCTTTGTCCACCTCAATCAAGCGCAGACCTTGCGCGCTGTAGGTGTTCAGGCAGGCGCGTACCAGTGAGGACTTGCCGGTACCGCGCGCGCCGGTTAGGAGCACGTTGTTGGCGGTTTTGCCCTGTACAAACTGCTCGGTGTTGCGGCGGATTTTTTCTTTTTGGATGTCGATTTCTTTCAGGTCGTCCAGCCGCATGGCCCCGACCTGGCGCACCGCACCGATATAGCCCTGGCCAGACACGCGCTTGCGGTAGCGAAAGGCTATTGCGCTGTCCCAATCGGGCTGCTCAATGTCCAGGCGCAGCGCCGCTTCCACCCGGTCCATAAAGCGCTCGGCACGCGCAATAAACGGCCCCCACAGTTGCTGGTCTTGCATGAGACTGGCCTTCGCGCTTAGGACCGGTAATCGGCGTTGATGCTGACGTAGTCGTGGCTCAGGTCGCAGGTCCAGACGGTGTGGCTGGCTTGGCCGCGACCCAATTGCACGCGCACCACAATTTCGTTTTGCTTCATCACGCGCTGGCCGTCGGCCTCTTGGTAAGTCGGGTTGCGGCCACCCCGTGTGGCGACATGCACATCGTCCAAATACAGTTCGATGCCATCGGTATCTAGGTCGGCGATACCCGCATAGCCTACTGCTGCCAAGATCCGGCCCAAGTTCGGGTCGCTGGCAAAAAACGCAGTTTTCACCAAAGGCGAATGCGCGATCGCGTAGGCCACGCGGCTGCATTCTTCGGTAGTGGCGCCCCCGTCCACCTGCACGGTGATGAATTTGGTAGCGCCTTCGCCATCGCGCACAATGGCCTGCGCCAATTGCAAAGCCACTTTAAGCAAGCCTTGGTACAAGGCTTGGCCCTCCAGGCTGTCCAGGGTGCTGATCGGCGCATGCCCGGCATAGTTGGTGGCCACCAAGACCAGCGAATCGTTGGTCGAGGTATCGCCATCGACTGTGATACGGTTAAAGCTGGCATCGGCCAGCGCTTTGGCCAGCGGCTGCAACAAGTGCGGCGCCACGCAGGCATCGGTGGCGATATAGCCCAGCATGGTCGCCATATTCGGGCGGATCATGCCTGCGCCCTTGCTGATGCCGGTGATGCTAATGGTCTTGCCCTGCACTTGCACTTGGGCGCCAAAAGCCTTGGGCACGGTGTCAGTGGTCATGATGCCCTGGGCTGCCGCCAGCCAGTTGTCTTCTTTGGCTGCCGCGATGGCTGCATCCAGCCCGGCAATGATGCGGTCAGCGGGCAGCGGCTCCATGATCACACCGGTGGAAAACGGCAGCACTTGGGCCGCGTCCACACCCAAGCGTTGGGCCAGTGCATCGCAGGTGCTGCGCGCACGTGCCATGCCATCGGCGCCCGTGCCGGCGTTGGCATTGCCGGTGTTGATCAGCAAAGCGCGGATCTCGGCGCCCGATGCCAGATGGTTTTGGCACATTTGCACCGGGGCGGCGCAAAAGCGGTTGGAGGTAAATACCGCACCCACGCTGGCACCGGCATCGAGCAAAAACACCGTCAGGTCTTTGCGATTGGCTTTGCGGATACCCGCCTCCACCACGCCGATGCGCAGGCCGGCGATAGGAAACAATTGCGCCGGATCCGGCGGAGCTAAATCAACAGGCATGGTGCGGTATCAGGCTAATTTGCCATGGCAGTGTTTGAACTTTTTGCCGCTGCCACAAGGACAGGGCTCATTGCGGCCCACACGCGGCAGGGGTGCGCCCGCTTGCGGCAAACCCAAGTCGGCCAAGGACACGGTTTCGGGCTCACCGGTATCGGTGGGCGCGGTATAGGTCACGTTGCTTAAGGTCTCGCCTTTGGTCTCTATGGCCTGGGCCGCCTCGTCGAGTTGCTCAGCCGATTGGATACGCACCGTCATCAATATTTTGGTGACTTCGTTTTTCACCGAATCGAGCATCTGACCAAATAGCTCGAAAGCTTCGCGCTTGTATTCCTGCTTGGGTTGTTTTTGTGCATAGCCACGCAAATGGATGCCCTGGCGCAAATAGTCCAGCGCGCTCAAGTGGTCGCGCCACTGGCTGTCTATGGTTTGCAATAAGACCATGCGCTCGAACTGCGTAAAGCCGCTCATGCCCACATGCTCGACCTTGGCTGCAAAAGCGGCGTCGGCTGCTTGTATCACCTGGTTCACAATGTCTTCGTCGCTGATGGCGCTGGCCGCGCTGACCTGGCCAGCCAAATCCAGGGTGATGCCCCAGTCCTCGGCCAATTGGCGCTGTAGACCGGCAATATCCCACTGCTCCTCGACCGACTCCACCGGCACAAAAGACCGCACCAGGTCTTCAAAACTGCCGCGTCGCAAATTGGCGATCTGGGCACTCAAATCTTGGGCATCCAAAATTGCATTGCGTTGCTGGTAAATCACTTTGCGCTGGTCGTTGGAGACGTCGTCATATTCCAGCAATTGCTTGCGCATATCAAAGTTACGCGCCTCGACCTTGCGTTGCGCGCTCTCGATGCTGCGCGTCACCATACCCGCTTCGATAGCCTCGCCCTCGGGCATATTGAGCCGGTCCATGATGGCTTTGACCCGCTCACCGGCAAAGATGCGCATCAAGGCATCGTCCAAGCTCAGGTAAAAACGCGATGAGCCCGGGTCGCCCTGGCGCCCGGAGCGGCCACGCAACTGGTTGTCGATGCGACGCGATTCATGGCGCTCGGTGGCGATGATGCGAAGGCCACCCAGGCTGGTGATGTTTTTGTGGTCAATCGCCCATTGCGCGCGCAACTCGGCTTCGCGGGCGGCGCGCGCGGCATCGTCCAGCGACGCGTCGGCGCGCATGGCCTCGATGGCTTTTTCTACATTGCCGCCCAGCACGATGTCAGTGCCGCGTCCGGCCATATTGGTGGCAATCGTGATCATTTGCGCACGACCGGCCTGGGCCACGATATCGGCCTCGCGGGCGTGCTGCTTGGCGTTGAGCACCTGGTGCGGCAGCTTTTCTGCGGTCAGCAAGTTAGAAATAATTTCCGAATTCTCGATAGAGGTAGTGCCCACCAACACCGGCTGTCCGCGTTCGTAGCACTCGCGGATATCGTCAATCGCAGCCTTGTATTTTTCGGCGGTGGTTTTATAGACCCGGTCCAGTTGGTCGTCGCGGCGGCTGGGGCGGTTGGGCGGGATCACTACGGTCTCAAGGCCATAAATTTCCTGGAACTCATAGGCCTCGGTGTCAGCGGTGCCGGTCATGCCCGAGAGCTTGCTGTACAGCCGAAAATAATTCTGGAAAGTGATCGACGCCAGCGTCTGGTTTTCCGCCTGGATCGCCACGCCCTCTTTGGCCTCCACCGCCTGGTGCAGGCCGTCGCTCCAGCGCCGCCCGGTCATCAAACGTCCGGTGAATTCGTCCACGATGACGATCTCGCCGTCCTGCACCACATAGTGCTGGTCGCGGTGGTACAAATGGTTGGCGCGCAAGGCCGCATACACATGGTGCATCAGGCTGATATTGGCCGGGTCGTAAAGGGAAGAACCGGCCGGAATCAGGTTCAGGCCTGCCAGCAAGCGCTCGGCGCTTTCATGGCCTTGCTCGGTCAGAAATACCTGCTGGGATTTTTCATCCAAGGTGAAGTCGCCAGGGGTAATCACACCTTCGCCGGTACGCAAGTCCAACTCACCTTCCTGGCGCTTGAGCGCGGGGATGACGGTATGGATAGCCACGTACATGGCGGTGTGGTCTTCGGCTTGGCCGCTGATGATGAGCGGCGTGCGCGCCTCGTCAATCAGGATCGAATCGACCTCGTCGACGATGGCAAAGTTCAGCCCGCGTTGCACCCGGTCTGTCGCCTCGTAGACCATGTTGTCGCGCAGGTAATCAAAGCCGTATTCGTTGTTGGTGCCGTAGGTGATATCTGCGCCATAAGCGGCCTGCTTATCAGCCCGTGGGGCTTGCGGTGTGTTGATGCCAACGCGCAAGCCCAAAAATCCGTAGAGCTGGCCCATCCAGCGCGCATCGCGTCCAGCCAAGTAGTCGTTCACGGTGACGACATGCACGCCTTTGCCCGTCAGGGCGTTGAGGTACACCGGCAGGGTGGCTGTGAGCGTCTTGCCCTCGCCGGTGCCCATCTCGGCAATCTTGCCTTGGTGCAAAGCCATACCGCCCATCAGCTGCACATCAAAGTGGCGCATCTTCATGACGCGCTTAGCACCTTCGCGCACCACCGCAAAGGCCTCGGGCAAGATCGCATCCAAGCTTTCGCCGCCCGCTACCCGCGCTTTGAATTCCTCGGTTTTGCCGCGCAAGGCCTCGTCACTCAAGCCCTCGTACTGCGGCTCGAGCGCGTTGATACGCGCAACGACAGACCGGTACTGCTTAAGCATGCGGTCATTGCGGCTTCCAAATAACTTGGTGAGAAAGGAGAGTGGCATCGGTAGAGAGTCCGCCCTGCGGCACCGGGGTGCGTACAGAACAGCGCAGTGGTAGTCCGTTGTGGATGATTTGAATGAGTTAAGGCGACGCCACAATGCGCCGCACACCCGCCCTGGCTGAATCGGGGATTTTAACGTTTTGCCGTCTTGTCCGATTCGCTGCGGCCCATGGCCAAGAATTTCTGCGGATCCTGCGCCACGCCGCGCACCAGCACCTCAAAATGCAAATGCGGCCCGGTGGAGCGCCCGGTATTACCCACCTCCGCCATTTTTTGGCCGCGCTTGATTAAATCGCCTTTTTTCACGAAGGCACGCGACAAGTGGGCATAGCGCGTCAAAACCTCGTTGCCGTGGTCGATCTCGATGACCAGGCCGTAGTTGGCTTGCACCTCCTGCGTCACCACCACGCCGCCCGCCGCCGACAGCACCGTGGTGCCCACTGGCGCGGGAAAGTCCAGGCCCTGGTGCAAAGCACTCATGCCGGTAAACGGGTCGATGCGCCAGCCAAAGCCCGAGCCGGTGCTGACCTCGGGCACGGGAATTTGTGTGGGAATCATGAGTTTTTTGATCTTTTGCTCAAACAGGCGCGATTCGATCGCCGTCATCAAATCGTTGCGGGCACTGGTATCCACCTCGATGTGGTCCATGATGCTTTGCAGTTCTTGCAAATTCATCGCGCGCCCGGCCACCAGCGCGCCGCCGCGCCCGGGTGTGCTGCGCACTTGCGCCGGGTCCAGGCCGGCCAGCCCCGAGACGCGCTCGGCCAGCGACTCCATTTGCATTAATTTAGCCTGCATCTCGCCCATGCGCTTGGCCAGCACCTCGATGTTTTCGCGCAAATAGCGGTCGCGCTGGTCAAACTCGTCCTTCACCACCAGGCGCATCACCTGGCTGATGACGGGCCAGCCTTCGCGCGCGCCTTTGAGCAAAATCCAGTGGTAGATGCCAGCCGAGACCAAGGTCAGGGCGATAAAAAAACCGGCCAGCGCCAGGGCCAGGCCGCCCGGACTGGTCTGCAGCACATAACTGCGCGAGAGCCTGGGATCCGTGATAATCAATTGCATTCGCTATCCCCTTATTTGTACCGATGCGCCGCTCCAACACCTCGTTTTCGGTGCTGCAAGCCAGTCTGGAATCGCCCACCCTGGCCCGCCTGGTGGACCTGAGTGCCCAGTCCAGTGCCTGCTTGCGCTGCATCGCGGGTTTGCTTCCCCCCGCCTTGCGCCAAGGGGTGCAAGCCGGGCCCCTCGAAGGCCAGGCCTGGTGCCTGCTGGTGGACTCCACGGCCATCGCTGCCAAGTTACGCCAGTTACAGCCCCTGCTGCTGGAGCGCCTCGCGCGAGAGGGCCACGATATTACCGCGATTCGCCTCAAGGTCCGCGCCGCCAGCGCCCGCGGATAACTATTGGCTGCCTGCGCGCAGGCTGATGACGCTCTCGCGCAAGTCGCTGGCCAATGTACGCCGGTCCCGGCCTCGGACGGGTTGCGCGGGCGCGCAGCGCAGCACGGCGCGCAGCGGCGGCGCACACACGGTGCGCCAGGCCGAATCGAGCAAACTCTCATCGCCCACATAGCAAGGTGCAAAACTGGGCGCACTGCTGGCCACGTCTTCAAAACGCAAACCCAGCGCTTGCACCGGTGCATCCGCCGTAATCGCGGCTTGCAATAAATTGGCATGAAAGGGCAAGACCGCGCTGCCGTCCCCGGTCGTGCCCTCGGGGAAAAACGCCAGCACTTCGCCCTGTTGCAAGGCGCGCGCCATGTCGTGCACCACGCGCAATGCGTCGCGGCGCGAGGCGCGGCTGATATACAAGGTGCCCGCGCCGCTGGCCAAGGTGCCCAGCAGCGGCCAGAGACGGATATCGTCTTTGGAAATAAACCGGCAGTGCACCGCGGCATGCAGGACGGCAATGTCCAGCCAGGAAATATGGTTGCACACCAACATCAAGGGCCCGCGTTGCAGCAACTGACCCTCGATACGCAATTGCAGGCCCAAAATATCCAGAATGCCTTGGGACCACTGCTGCACCGCTTGGTCGCACCGCGCTGGCGACCAGGCCGGGAAACGCCAGCGAATGGTTAACCAACCGCGCAGCAAATGCAGCACCAGACGCAGCAAGCGCCAGGCACCGCGCAGTTTGGAGGGCTTCGGCACTGCGCGGGCCAACAGGTTCAGGGTGCGCCTGTGCCCGGCGCCTGAAATGCCAGCCGACCGGCGACCAAAGTAGCCCGCACCTGGCCGGGTAATTCATAGCCGCCAAAAGGCGTGTGCTTGCTTTGGCTGCGCAGCGCCGACGCTTGCACCGTCCAGGCCGATTGCGGGTCGAACACGCATATATCGGCCTTGGCGCCCAGGGCCAAGCGGCCCATGCCACCCTGGGATGCACCCTGGCTGGCCGCCAGTACGGCAGCGCTACGATGCGTGACGCAGGCCAAGGCTTGCACCAGCGGCAACTTGCTGTCTTGTGCCCACTTGAGTGCCAAGCTCAGCAGCAATTCCAGCCCGGTGGCACCAGGCTCGGCCTCGGCAAATGGCAGTTCTTTTTCGTCAGCGCCCACGGGCATATGGTCAGACACCAGCGCGTCGATGGTGCCGTCTTGCAGCGCCGCGCGCAAAGCCTCGCGGTCGCGCTGTTGGCGCAGTGGCGGGCTCAGGCGCGTGCGGCTGTCAAAGTAGCCCACATCCATATCCGTCAGGTGCAAAGAATTGACGCTGACATCGCCCGTCACCGGCAGGCCCTCGGCCTTGGCCTGGCGCAGCAAATCCACACCGGCGGCGCTGCTCAGGCGGCAAATATGCACCCGCGCGCCGGTGGCGCGCACCAGCTCAAAAATCGTGTGCAGCGCAATCGTCTCGGCGGCTACCGGCACGCCGCTCAAACCCATGCGCGTGGCCAGCGGGCCGCTGGCGGCGACGCCTTTACCCAAATGCAATTCCTGCGGGCGCAGCCAGACGCTATAGCCAAACGAGCGGGCGTACTGCATAGCGCGCATCAGCACCTGGGTGTTAGCGATGCCGACTTCGGCCTGGCTAAAGCCTACGCATCCGGCCTCGAACAGTTGCAGCATTTCGGTCAGCACTTCGCCCTTGAGGCCGCGCGTCAGCGCGCCCAGCGGCAAGACCCGCGCCTGGTGCAGGCTTTGCGCCCGAAAGCGCAACATTTCCACCAGGCCGGGCTCATCGAGCACCGGGTCGGTATCGGGCGGGCAAACCAAAGTGGTCACGCCACCGGCCACGGCTGCGGCCAATTCAGAAGCCAGCATGCCTTCATGCTCATGGCCAGGCTCACGCAAACGGGCTGCCAAGTCCACCAGACCGGGCATGACGATGCAGCCGTGCGCATCCACGCTTTGGCGAGCCACAAAATCGGCGGGTATCTGGCCCAAGGCCAGCACGCGTCCGTCGGCAATCGCTACATCGCCTTGTGCATCCAAGCCGCTGGCGGGGTCGAGCAAATGGCCGTTACGAATCAGTAAATTCATGGCGCGGCCCTCATGCTTCATTGCCCGCGACGATGCCCATCACCGCCATGCGCACCGCGATGCCGAAAGTCACTTGCGGCAAGATTACGCTCTGTGCACCATCAGCCACCGTCGAGTCGATTTCAACGCCCCGGTTGATCGGCCCAGGGTGCATCACGATGGCTTCGGGCTTGGCCAGCGCCAGCTTGTCCGCCGTCAGGCCAAAGCTCTTGAAATATTCGTGGCTCGAGGGCAGCAAAGCACCGTTCATGCGCTCGTTTTGCAAGCGCAACATGATGATGACATCGCAGCCTTTGATGCCCTCCTCCAAGGTATTGAACACCCGTACCCCCATGTTTGCCATGTCGCTGGGCACCAGGGTGCGCGGGCCCACCACGCGCACCTCGGCGCAGCCCAAAGTGGTCAAGGCATGGATGTCGGAACGCGCCACGCGCGAATGCAAAACATCGCCGACGATGGCAACCGTCAAATTCGCAAAGTCTTTTTTGTAGTGCCGGATGGTGTACATGTCCAGCAGGCCTTGGGTCGGATGCGCATGGCGACCATCACCGGCGTTGACCACATGCACATGCGGCGCCACATGCTGCGCAATCAAATACGGCGCGCCCGACTCGCTGTGCCGCACCACAAAAATATCGGCCGCCATGGCGCTGAGGTTGGCAATCGTGTCCAGCAGCGATTCGCCCTTGGAGGCTGAGGAGCGGGCGATGTCCAAATTGATGACATCGGCCGACAAGCGCGTGGCCGCAATTTCAAAGGTGGTACGGGTGCGCGTGCTATTTTCAAAAAACAAATTGAACACGCTTTTGCCGCGCAGCAGCGGCACTTTTTTTACCTCGCGGTCGCTAACCGACACAAATTGCGCCGCCGTGTCCAGAATGTGCGTCAATATCTCGCGCGACAGCCCTTCGGTAGAGAGCAGGTGAATCAGCTCGCCGTGCTGGTTGAGTTGCGGATTGCGCCGTTGCAGCATGGCTTATTTTTCTTTCACATCAAAGCTAAAGGCGCCCGCTGCATCGCGCGCCAGCGCCAAGGAATGGCCAACATCAAGCGTCACGCGTGCGGCGGCAAAGTCGGCCTGTATGGGTAGCTCACGCCCGCCCCTATCGACCAGCACCGCCAGGCGCACGCTGGCCGGGCGGCCATAGTCAAACAATTCATTGGTGATGGCGCGGATGGTGCGCCCGGTGTAGAGCACATCGTCGAGCACCACCAAATGCGCGTCTTTGATTTCAAAGGGCAAATGCGTTTTGCCACTAGAGGCCAGGCCGCGCTTGGCAAAGTCGTCGCGGTGCATGGCCGAAGAAATCGTGCCAAATGCGCCGGGAAGCCCCAAGTCATGGTGCAAGCGTTCGGCCAGCCAGGCACCGCCCGAGGTGATGCCGACCAGACGGCTGTCGGCCTGGCACAGCAGGCGCACGCCGCGCAGCAGCTCCAGATACAGGGCTTCGGCATTGAGCACCAGGGTCATGAGGACAGGCTCCGCAAAAATTGCTCCAAGATGATGCAGGCCGAAGCCGCATCGGCATCTTTGGCGCCGCCGGACAAGGCCTCGGTGGTGCTGTAGCGCTCGTCCACCTCAAACACCGGCAGGCCAAAGCGGCCGCGCAACTGGCGCCCAAATTTTTGCGCCCGCAGCGTATTGTCGTGGGGCGCGCCATCCGGGTGGTAGGGCACGCCGACCACCAAGGCTTGGGGCTCCCATTCTTGAAGGCGCAGCGCAATCTGGGCAAAACGCGCGTCGCCCGCCACGTTGATAGTGGCCTGCGGCTGGGCACCGCCCAACAAGCGGCTGCCCACGGCGACACCGGTGCGCCGGGTGCCGAAGTCAAAGGCCATAAAACGTTGTAAGTCGGCCGGCACCGCCTGGGCTTGCTTGGGCGGCAGAGCTGCGGTGGGCGCGGGCGTGGCCAGCGCGTTCATGCGTGGCCCGCCTGCGGGGCAATCATCCAGGCCTTCAAACCCAACAGGTCTAGCGCGCGCTCGTAGCGCTGGTTCACCGGGATGTCAAAAATAATGCTTTTTTCGGCGTCCACCGTGAGCCAACTGTTGCGCATCAGCTCGCTCTCGAGCTGCCCTTCGCCCCAAGAGGCATAGCCCAGCGAGACCAGGACTTTGCTCGGCCCCTGCCCGCCGGCCAGGGCTTCGAGCACGTCGCGCGAGGTAGTCATCGCCAAACCGCCGGGGATGACCATGCTGGAGGCATAAGGAGGACTGGCCGCGCTGTCGGTAGCGCCGGACAACGCTTCGTGCAGCACAAAACCGCGCTCTTCGTGCAGCGGGCCGCCATGCAGCACCGACTGTGCGGCCAGGTCGGCGCGCTGCAAAGACAAGTCGACCTTGTCAAACAAGTCGGACAAACTGATTTCGGAAGGCTTGTTGATGATGAGCCCCAACGCGCCGCGCGGGCTGTGATCGCACAAATAGACCACGCTTTTGGAAAAAAGCCCGTCTTCCAAACCCGGCATCGCGATCAAAAAATGGTGCGTAAGGTTGGTGGATGCAAAATCGCCGGACATAAAACCATTTTAGCGACAGGCATGCAAAGCAATTATTCCTCTGGCCTGGTCTGGCTGCGCCGCGATTTACGCCTGAGCGACAACGCCGCCCTGGCCGCTGCACTGCACAGTTGCGCGCAAGTGCATTGCGTGTTTGTGCTAGACCGCGCGATATTGGACCCGCTGCCGCGCGCAGACCGCCGGGTGGAGTTCATCCGCGAATCGCTGGCCGCGATCGACACGCAATTGCGCTCCCTGGGCGAAGCGGCGCACACCGGCCTGATCGTGCGCCACGGCTGGGCCGAAGAAGATATCCCGGCGCTGGCACAGGCGCTGGAGGTCGATGCAGTGTTTTGCGCCCGCGATTACGAGCCCCAAGCCATCGCCCGTGACGCCCAAGTGCAAAGCGCGCTGGCGCGCATGCGCAAAGCTTGGGTCAGCGTGAAAGACCATGTGGTGTTTGAGCAGCGCGAGATCCTGACCCAAACCGGCAAACCCTATGGCGTATTCACACCGTATTTGCGCGCCTGGTTGGCACGTTTGGGTGGCAAGCCGGTGCCTACGCAGGATTGCAGCGCCTTGGGCCAGAAGCTGGCCAGCCGCCCGCAAGCCTTCCGCCAGGGCGTGCCGACCTTGGCTGATATCGGCTTTGAGCCTACCAATTTAGCCGGCTTGGGCATCCAGCCTGGCGAGGCCGGGGCACAAGCCTTGCTGGCCGACTTTGCGCCGCGCATGGGTGCGTATGAGGAGACGCGCAACTTCCCCGCCGTCAAAGGCCCCAGTTACCTGAGCGTACATTTGCGTTTTGGCACGTTATCGATCCGCCAATTGGTCAACCTGGCGTTAGGGCCGCAGCTGGCGGGGGACGCAGGCGCCCGTGTCTGGCTGGCAGAGCTGGTCTGGCGCGATTTTTATTTTCAGGTGCTGTCTAATTTTCCGCATGTGGCGGCCAACAGCTTCAAGCCCGATTACGACGCCATCGTCTGGGAGCAAGGCGCGCTGGCGCAAGACCGTTTTGCCGCCTGGTGCGAGGCACGCACCGGCTACCCGCTGGTGGACGCGGCCATGGCCCAGCTCAACCAGACCGGTTACATGCACAACCGCTTGCGCATGGTGGCGGGCAGCTTTTTGGTCAAGCACTTAGGCATTGATTGGCGCTGGGGCGAGCGTTATTTTGCGCAGCAACTAAACGATTTTGACCTCTCAGCCAACAACGGCGGCTGGCAGTGGGTGAGCTCTAGCGGCTGCGACGCCCAGCCCTATTTCCGTATTTTCAACCCGGTCAGCCAGAGTGAGAAATTCGATACAGCCGGCAAATTTATACGCCGCTACGTCCCGGCACTGAGCGGCTTGGACGCCAAGCATATCCACGCGCCTTGGCTGGCACCGGCGCTGGTGTTGCAAGCGGCGGGGGTACAACTAGGTGTGAACTACCCGCATCCGGTGGTCGACCACGCCGCCGCCCGTGCTGCCACGCTGGCGCGTTATGCGGTGGTGAAAAGCCGGGAGAAACCAGCCTGAGGGGAATGCTTTGGGGCTTAGCAAGCTTCACGGGCGCTCTAGCGCTGCGAAGCGCACCCAAGCGCAGATCGACGGAGCGGGTTTAAATCTGCACCATTTCAAAGTCTTCTTTACGCGCGCCGCACTCGGGACAGGTCCAGTTCATAGGCACATCAGCCCACAAGGTACCCGCCGCGATACCGTCATCGGGGGCGCCCAGAACTTCGTCATAAATCCAGCCGCAGATCAGGCACATCCAGGTTTTGGTATCGGTCACAGCGTTTTACCTTGAGAATAGAATGAAGCGATTGTAAATAGTGCCTTGCGGTGGGCCGCCGGGCGCTGGCTGGACTCCTTGATTGCGGCGCCTTACCTACTTGTTGCGACCATGAAGCACCCCAAAAAAGACACGGCAGGCCCCGCCCCCATTACGGTGCTGGACGACGACGGGCCGGCCGACGGGCCAGTGGCCAGCGTGATGGTCTTCAATGCCAATGACCCCAGCGGCGCAGGCGGCCTGGCCGCCGATTGCCTGGCCATGGCCTCGGTAGGCGTCCACCCTATGCCGGTCATGACCGGTGCCTACGCCCGCGACACCAGTGAAATTGCCGATCACTTCGCCTTGGATGACGACGCCGTGCTGGCCCAGGCCCGCACGATTTTGGAAGATGTGGCCCCCGATGTGTTCAAAGTAGGCTTTGTCGGCAGCCCGGAAAACCTGAGCGCGGTCGCCGCCCTGGTGTCTGACTATGCCGATGTGCCGGTGGTGAGCTATATGCCCGACTTATCCTGGTGGCAGGAAGACCAAATTGACCAGTACCTGGACGCCTTCGCCGACATGCTGCTGCCGCAAACCACGGTGCTGGTCGGCGGCTACGGCGCGCTGGCGCGCTGGCTGCTGCCCGACTGGGACGCGCCGCGCGCCCCCGATGCGCGCGACATTGCCAAAGCCGCGCAAGAGCTAGGCGTGCCCTACACCCTGGTCACCGGCATCCCCCTGCCCGAACAATATATCGACAACGCCTTGTGCAGCGCCAGCGCCATGTTGTGCAGCGAAAAATTTGAGCGCTTGGAAGCCACTTTTGTAGGCACCGGCGACACCTTGTCAGCCGCCCTGGCGGCGCTGATCGCTGTAGGCACCGAGCTGGCCGAGGCGGTGACCGAGGCGCTGAGCTACCTGGACCGCAGCCTGGAGGCCGGTTTGCGCCCGGGCATGGGCCATGTACAGCCCGACCGGCTGTTTTGGGCACATGATGTGCCCGAGGGCGAACTGCTGCTGGCTGACGACGATTCCGACCAACCTTTTCTTTTTGACTTCCCGCCCAATGAAACCCGCCACTGACCGTAACCTCGAACTCTTTCAACGCGCCGCCGCCGTCATCCCCGGCGGCGTCAATTCGCCGGTGCGCGCCTTCAAGGCCGTGGGCGGCACACCCCGCTTTGTCACCCGCGCCCAGGGCGCCTATTTTTGGGACGCCAACGGCCAGCGCTACATCGACTACATCGGCTCTTGGGGGCCGATGATTTTGGGCCACGGCCATCCTGCCGTGGTCGAGGCGGTGCAAAAAGCACTGCTCGAGGGCTTTTCCTTTGGCGCGCCCACCGAACGCGAGGTGGAGCTGGCCGAAGAAATTTTGCGCCATGTGCCCAGCATGGACATGGTGCGCCTGGTCAGCTCGGGCACCGAAGCGGCCATGACGGCCATCCGCCTGGCGCGCGGCGCTACCGGGCGAAGCAAATTTATCAAGTTTGAGGGCTGCTACCACGGCCACGCCGATCCTTTGCTGGTCAAAGCCGGCTCGGGCCTGGCCACGCTGGGCAACCCGACCAGCGCTGGCGTGCCGCCGGAAGTGGTGCAACACACCCTGGTACTGGAATACAACAATGTGCAGCAGCTGGAAGAAGCATTTGCCCTGCACGGCAAAGACCTGGCCTGCCTGATGATCGAGCCGATTGCCGGAAATATGAATTTTGTACGCGCCTCGGTGCCCTTCGTAAAACGCGCCCGCGAACTATGTACCCAATACGGCGCGCTGCTGGTGTTTGACGAAGTGATGAGCGGGCTGCGCGTGGCCCTGGGCAGCGCCCAAAGCGTGTACGCCAAAGCCCTGCCCGGTTTTGCGCCAGACATTACTGTGCTGGGCAAGGTCATCGGCGGTGGTATGCCGCTGGCCGCTTTTGGCGGCAAGCGCGCGGTGATGGAACAAATGGCGCCACTGGGGCCGGTGTACCAGGCTGGTACTTTGTCGGGCAACCCGATTGCTACCGCTTGCGGCCTGGCCACGCTGCGCGAAATCAGCAAACCCGGTTTCTTTGACGCACTCGCCACCAAAACCCGGTCGCTAATGCACGGCCTGCAAGGCGCTGCCGATGCCGCAGGCCTGCCGTTTAGCACCGACAGTGAAGGCGGCATGTTCGGCTTTTTCCTCTTCCCCGAACTACCGCAAAACTACGCCAAAGTGATTAGCACCGACAACAAGCGCTTTAACACTTTGTTCCACGGCATGCTGGACCGGGGCGTGTACTTTGCGCCAGCTTTGTACGAGGCGGGATTTATGAGTGCAGCGCACACCGAGGCGGATATCGCAGAGACAGTGACGGCGGCGAAAGAGGTGTTTGCCAGCCTGTAAATCCTTTAAAGCGCACGGTCTGCGCGCGATGGCGCAAACCACTTGTCCATGAAAAAACCGCCTTCACCGGCCGTTTTTTTCATGGGTAAAGCGGGTTGGCTTAATGCCTAAAGTGCCGCACCCCGGTGTAGACCATAGCCACGCCACGCTCATCGGCGGCGCGCACTACTTCATCATCGCGCATGCTGCCACCGGGCTGGATGATGCAGCTGGCGCCCGCATCGACCACGACGTCCAGGCCATCGCGAAACGGGAAGAAGGCGTCGCTGGCGACTACGGTGCCGGTCAGTGACAAGCTGGCGTGCCCGGCTTTGATAGAGGCGATACGGGCCGAGTCCAAG
>CANFVA010000012.1 GCA_947450255.1 Comamonadaceae bacterium | reverse complement strand
GGCCGGGCTGATGGCCGACCAGTCGAGTGCGCAAGCGTCCAGAAGGGCTTCGCGCATGGCGGTGTTGAAGTCGGCCATGGGCAGGGTTTCTTCAAACAACTTGCCGTTGATGTAGGCAAACTGGCTCAGTTGTTCGTCTATGTTTTTGTTGCGTTGCTGCTCTGGCGTGTTCAGCACCTGAAACAGTTGCCCCAAGCGCGGCCCCAGGTCCGAGCCGTCGGGCGCGGTGCGTTCTTCTACCAAGTCCCTAAAGGATTGCGCGGGTTGAAAGATGCCGGTGTCGTCGGCAAACAAACAAAACAACAGCCGCACCAACAGCACTTCCAGCGCGTGGCCGCTGTAGCCGCTGGCCTTCAGGGCGTCGTGCAGCCGACCCATGCGCTCAGCCGCTTTGATGTTGACCGGGTCTTCGGCCCGAATGTCTTGCACCTTGTAGCCCGCCAGCAGGCCAAACAGCTTGATGTGTTTGTGCAGGTGCTTGAGCTCAAACGCCACCGTCTCGCCCGTGGCCAGGCGGTGCACCCGAAAGTGGGCAAAGTCGCAGATGACCACCAGTTGCGGCAGTTCATGCTCTTTCAGGTGGTGCAGGTAGCCCAGAGCTTGGTCCACCGCGTCGTCTAAGTTTTTGCCGAGTGACTTGTGTTCTACCAACAGCATGCCCGGCCAAAACAAATCCACAAAGCCCTGCGCGCCACCCAGCTTTTTGACGTTCAGCTCGAAGGTGGCGACGCGTTTGTCGGTGATGCTAAAGATTTCAAAGAAATCAATCCAAAAGGGCTTGGCCTGGCTGTTTTCGTTGCAGGCGTCGTCCCAAGTCTTGCTGAAAAGCAATGCCCTGGATTTAATTTCGTTCCAGTTAAGACCCATGGAGTGCTCACTAAGTGAGCGCGCATGGTAACGGAATTCATTATTATTTTAGAAATAAATGTGTTTACGAAAACAAAAATTCGATCATCCTGCGCTACAAAACGCTGCGGTAGCCTTCCAGTCGCTTGGCCCAGTAGTCCGCCGTGAGTTGGTCGATGCGCACCCCGGTGCGCTCGTTGGCGGCGTGGATGAATTTGCCAGAGCCGATGTAAATGCCAACGTGCGAATTGGGCGCGCCCAGGGTGTTGAAGAACACCAAGTCGCCGGGGACGGCGGCGTTGGCGGGCACCGGGCGGGTTTTGCTGGCGATGTCAGCCGCGCTGCCGCGCAGTTCCACGCCGGCAGATTCTTTGTATACAAAGCTCACCAGGCCTGAGCAGTCAAATCCGGTGTGCAACTTTTTGCCGTTGTACACATAGTTGCGGTCCAGCATGGCCATGGCCTGCATCACTACGTCTTGCCGTTTGCCGGTGAGCGGCGATTGCGAGGACGGGACGGAGGCGCTGCTTGGCCCAGCTTGCTGGGGCGCCGTGCCGCAGCCCACCAGCGCGCACAGCAGCGCGCCAAGGAGCAAAGGAAGGCGAAGAGGAGGCCGGTACATGGGCATGCTGCTATTTTGCGGGATCGGTGTTGCCGCCTATATTAGTTTGGCTATTGCCCGCGCCGCGCGCTGCCAAGAATAAAGTTAAGGCTTGGCGAGTCTCCTATCACCAGGAGAGGCCTCACATTGCGCTATGCGGGCACACACCCAAAGCGTTCGCTCTGAAGAACGGGTCAAAACCCTGTCTTCAAATCAACAAGGTGCCGGATTTACCAACTTCTGGGTGGTAAGGAAACAAGGTCAGGGTCAGGCGGAGGCGCATTTTTTTTGGGTGCCAAGGTGTTCCTTTGATTGGCAAAGACCTTGCGACACCCTTAGCGCCTATCTATGCCGTGCCAAAGCGCGCCCGCAGCTGGGCACTGGTATGGTGCAGTGCGACCTTTTTTGGTGCAACGACTTAGGCAAATCCGCGCACATGCCTTAGCATGCCCAATGTGCAGGCGGCACGATGCGTGCTTAGGCATTGTTGCCCCTTAGTTGGAAAACGCGGAGTCCCGATGAGCAGCCCGATATTTAATGAGATGAGCGACGCGCAGGGCATCGCCCGCCCGCATTACGCAGCCTTTGACACCTGGCTCAAAGGCGTGTCGGCGGACACCATTCAAGTCAAGCAAACCGAGGCAGACCTGATTTTCCGGCGCACCGGCATCACGTTTTCGCTCAATGGCGACGAAGGCGGCACCGAGCGGCTGATTCCCTCAGATTTGATTCCGCGCATCATCCACGGCAAAGAATGGGCGCACTTGGAAAAAGGCCTGGTGCAACGCGTCAAAGCCATCAATATGTTTTTGCACGATGTGTACCACGAGCAACGCATCTTAAAAGCAGGCTTGATCCCCGCCGAACAAATTCTTGCCAACGCCCAGTTCATGCCCGTCATGCTCGGTTTGGATTTACCGCATCAAATTTACGCCCATATCGCCGGTGTAGACATCGTGCGGCATTCGGACGGCGATTTTTATGTGCTGGAAGACAACTTGCGGGTGCCCTCCGGCGTGTCTTACATGCTGAGCAACCGCTTGTTGATGATGCGTTTGTTCCCCGATTTGTTCCGTCGCTACGCGGTGCGGCCGGTCGAGCACTATCCCGCCCTGCTGCTGCAAACCTTGCGCTCGGCCAGTTGGGTGGACCAGCCCACGGTGGTGTTGCACACGCCGGGGCGTTTCAACAGCGCGTATTTTGAGCATGCGTTTTTGGCCAAGCAAATGGGCATAGAACTTGTCGAAGGCTCGGACTTGTTTGTGCGCGGCGGCCATGTGTACATGCAAACCACCGAAGGCCCGCAGCAAGTCGATGTGATTTACCGCCGCGTCGATGATGTCTATATGGACCCTTTGAGTTTTGCGCCGGATTCACTGATTGGCGTGCCGGGTCTGGCGTCGGTGTACCGCCAGGGCAATGTGGTGATCGCCAACGCGTTGGGCACAGGCGTGGCCGACGACAAATCGATTTACCCTTATGTACCTGACATGATTCGCTTTTACTTGGACGAAACGCCGCTACTCAACAATGTGCAAACCTGGCAATGCCGCAAGCCCGATGAGTTGTCGCATGTGCTGGCCAATTTGTCCCAACTGGTGGTCAAAGAAGTCCATGGCGCCGGCGGCTACGGCATGCTGGTCGGCCCCACCGCCAGCAAAGCGGAAATAGAGAGTTTTGCCAAGCGCTTGAAAGCGCAGCCGGATAACTACATCGCCCAGCCCACGCTGAGTTTGTCGGCATGTCCGATATTTGTCGACCAAGGCATTGCGCCGCGCCACATCGATTTGCGTCCCTTTGTGCTGATGGGCAAGGACACGCGCATCGTGCCCGGCGGTCTCACGCGTGTGGCGTTGCGCGAAGGCTCGCTGGTGGTCAATTCATCCCAAGGCGGCGGCACCAAAGACACCTGGGTGCTGGAAGACGAGGAGGCGCTCTGATGCTGTCACGTGTTGCTGCACAACTGTATTGGCTGTCGCGCTATCTGGAGCGCGCCGAAAACATGGCGCGTATTTTGGAAGTCGGCCAGTCCTTCGCCCTGCTTTCCAGCTCTGACAACAGCCGCGCCGCGCCGGACACGGTCAGCGAACCGCTGGTCATCACCGACACCTTGTCTGCCTTCCAAGCCACAGGCCGGCCCATGCGCTCCGACCAGGTGGCCCAGTTTTTGGCCTGGGACCCGGACCATCCGTCGTCCATTTTCAATTGCATACAGTCCTGCCGCGAAAACGCACGCTCGGTGCGCGGTGCCATGACGGTGGAGATGTGGGAATGCATCAACGACACCTGGCTGGAGTTGTTGGCGCGCAAAAAGAAAATCAAAGGCCCGGACCACCCGGTGGACTCCTCGCTGTTTGAATGGATCAAGCAACGCTCGCATTTGTTCCGGGGCGTGACCTTTGCCACGATTCAGCGCGACCAGCCTTACCACTTCATCCGCTTGGGCACTTACCTGGAACGCGCCGACAACACGGCGCGCATACTGAGCGTCAAAACACAGGTGGAACAAGGCGAGACCAACGATTTGGTGGACGACTATTACCGCCTGGGTGCGGTGCTGCGCTCGGTCAGTGCGCTAGAGGCTTACCGCGACACCTACCGCGACGCCATAGACGCAGACCGCGTGTCCGAGCTGCTGATCTTCAACCCGCGGGTGCCGCGTTCGCTGCATTTTTGTCTGGACGAAACCGCATACATACTGAACCAGTTGCCGCAGCAAACCGGGCGAGAGGCGCGCAAGCGTTGCGCCAACTTGTTGACCAATTTGAAATTCGGCAGCTTGAGCGAGGTCTACGACAGCGGTCTGGAAAATTACCTGGAGCTGTTTGTCAAAGAAAACATCGCACTGGCCGAAGCCGTGCAAACCGATTACCTGGAGTCCATCGCATGAAGCTACAGGTGTTCCACGAAACCAGTTACCGCTACGAACAGCCGGTGCGCCGCAGCATACAAATGCTGCGCATGACCCCGGCCAAAACCCAAAGGCAAAACGTGTTGCACTGGCAACTGGACTTGCCCGGCAAAGCCACTCCTTGGACAGATGCATATGGCAATTTGTGCCATTGTCTGGTGCTGGAAAACGCCAGCCAGGACATCGTGTTGCGCGCGCGCGGCAGCGTGGACTTGACCGATTCAGACCAGGGCGAGCCCGAGGGCACGGTACCGCATGCGGTGTATTTACGCGCTACCACCTTGACCAGCGTGGACGCGGCCATGCAAAGTTTTATCGAACCTTTTCGCGCCACGGTCAAATCGCGCCCTTACATGGCTTTGCACGATGTCATGCTGGCTTTGCTGGAGCGCATGCCCTATGAAACCGGCATCACCCACGTCGGCGATTCGGCGGCCCAGTCCTTCGCCAAAGGCAAAGGTGTGTGCCAGGACCACACCCATGTGTTTGTGGCGTGCGCGCGCTTTCTGGGTGTACCGGCGCGCTACGTCAGCGGCTATTTGCATTCCGCGCACAACGAGCAAGTGGCCAGCCACGCCTGGGCCGAGGCCTGGGTGGGTGGGCGCTGGATAGGCTATGACGTCAGCAATTCGAGTGACGCAGACCGAGGCCACATACGGCTGGCGCACGGCCTGGACTACGAAGACGCCAGCCCGGTGCGCGGCATGCGCATAGGTGGCGGCAATGAAACCATGCACAGCTACGCAAAAGTAGAATCAAGCACTTACGATCAGCAATAAGGCTTTAGGCATGACTTACTGTGTTGGCATGGTGCTCGACGAAGGACTGGTGTTCGCCTCGGACTCGCGCACCAACGCGGGCGTGGACCATGTGTCCACGTTTTGCAAGATGACGGTTATTGAAACACCGGGCCAAGGTGTCGTCGTCATGCTTAACAGCGGCAACCTGGCGACCACGCAGCAAGTGATCAGCCGCGTCAAGCAACGCGCTTTGGATGAAGACAAGCCACTGACGGCCCATGCCTCCATGTTTACCGTGGCCGAACTGGTGGGCCGCGAATTGCGCAAAACCATACACACCACTAGGAACGAAGCGCCTGAACAAAGCGATGTGGATTTCACCGCCACGTTTTTGGTCGGCGGCCAGGTCAAAGGCGAAGCGCCGCGTTTGTTCATGGTGTATCCGCAAGGCAATTTCATCGAGTCCACAGCCGACACACCGTTTTTCCAGATCGGCGAGAGCAAATACGGCAAACCGATTTTGGACCGTGTCATTCAGCCCGGCATCAGCCTGTCGCAGGCCATCAAATGCGCCTTGGTTTCGTTCGACTCGACCATCAAAAGTAATTTGTCGGTGGGTCTGCCGATTGATGTGGCCATGGTCAAAACCAATGACTTGCGGGTGACCAAAAGGCACCGCATAGACGCCGAAGATACGTACTTCAGAGACTTGCGCAGCAGTTGGAGCCAGGGTCTGCGCCAGGTGTTCGGACAATTGCCCGATCCGCAGTGGCTCAAATAGCCCTGCTTGCTTGCCAATAAGCAGACCTCTATCGGAGACTTAGGGAAGGTCTGCATGAGTCCGTCATCGCGAGGAGCGCAGCGACGCGGCGATCCATAAGTGCTTAATAGGCAAGCCAAAATGGATTGCTTCGCTGCGCTCGCAATGACGGGTTTGGACTTACGCAGCGCTTCCTTAGGCGACCCTGATCGGACAGCGCTATGTCGCCTTCTGCCTCGCTTTTTCGCCGTCCTGGTCGGGTTAAGGCGCATCCCACGGCACCTCATTGCCCGTGTAATTTCCAATTTAGTTATCATATAAATAATCATATTGGAAGGGACGGTGGTGCCATGAGATCGATTTACTGCTTTATTTACCTGCTATTTCTTGGTTTGCTTGCGCCAGTCACGTCTGGTGCCCAAACCCTTATTCGCAGCATGGAGGGCGTCACCGAGTACCGCCTGACCAATGGACTACAAGTCCTGCTAGCGCCCAATGACTTGCACACCCGAAGCTACACGCACTTGGTAGTCAAAGCAGGCAGCGCGGTCGAAGGCTTTGGTGAAGGCGGAATGGCGCACTTGCTGGAGCACATGGTTTTTAAGGGCACGCCCACTACGCGCGACCCGGCGAAAGAATTTTCTAACCGCGGTTTTTATTACAACGGTACTACCGACTTAGATAGCACACAGTACTTCGCCAGCATGAATCCGGATGCGGAGAACCTTCGCTGGTACCTTGGCTGGCTGGCTGATGCCATGGTCAATAGTTTTATCGCAAAACAAGATTTGGACCGTGAAATGAGCGTGGTTCGCAATGAATTTGAACTATCTGCCACGTACCCGGATCGGGCGGTGTATGACGCCGGTATGGCTTTGGCATTTCCTAACCATGGCTATGGCAGGCCGGTAATTGGCATCCAATCCAATATAGAAAATATCAATATTGAAAGACTGCAGGCTTTTAACAAAACCTGGTACCGCCCGGACAATATGGTGCTGGTGGTGGCCGGGCGGTTCGACGCTGCAGCAGTACTCGCCCATATTCAATCCGTATTTGGGCCACTGACAAACCCCAGCGTCCCGCTGCCTACGGTTTATACCCGTGAACCGGTGCAACAAGGTGTACGCGAAGCCATTATTCGCCGTGTCGGTAGTGCCCCCATCATGCGTATGAGTTGGCGCGGCGTGCCCCATGCGCATCCGGATGATGCCGTGCTGGACATCGTGGCCCATTCGCTAGTGAGTGCGGGTGGTGGGCGTTTTCGCGTTGATTTTGAAAGCCAGGGTTTGGGTAGTTCGCCCTGGGCAATGCATCGATCCATGCGTCAGGAGGGTGCATTTGCTATCGGTATGCAATTGCTAGATGCCGAGGCACGCGAGCAAGTACAGGCTCTGGTACTGCGTCACATAGCTGCCATCGCGCAAAATGGTGTAACCCCGCAGGAGTTAGAGGACGCGCGCCGTGCACTTGAAAATTTTCAAGCGCAAGCGACAAGTAGTGCAGATGCGTTCGGGTCTAGCCTTGCGGGTGCCGCAGCCGGTGGTGATTGGCGTCTAGGATTTTTTTACAGGGATAAGCTACGGGCCGTCAGTGTGGCCGATACCCAGCGTGTTGCCAAAGCCTATTTGGTAGACGCTAACCGGGTGCGCGTGACGTTCATTCCAGAAGATGATCCGGTGCGCGCGCCCTTGCCGCAAGCGCAAGATTTGGGTGAGTATGTAGCGCAATCTCAGGCGGATGCCAGCGCAGACAAGTTACCTGCGCTTGCGCGCTTTGAGCCCACGGTTGCTGAGATTGAAAAGCGCACTATTCGAAGCAAAATCAATGGTCAGCTTCACCTGATTTTGCTGCCCCGCCCGGCGATTAACGATCAACTCGTAGGGCGATTACAACTACGCTGGGGTAATGAAAATAGTTTGCGAGGCCAGGGGGTCGCAGTGCATGTGGGAAGTCTATTGCTCAAAGGCAGTTTGACGCGCAGTGAATTGCAAATTCAATCACAACTTGCGCAGCTGAAAAGTAAGATGCAGGTCTTTTCCGACTATGGTGGCTTGAATGTCAATTTTCAAACCACACGTGCTAACTGGCCCGCATTTTCCAAATTGTTGCATGACGTGTTGCGCAATCCTTCTTTCGACGAATCAAGTTTTTCGAAATGGCGGCAAGAGATTGTTGGAAGCTTATTAGAGCAACAAAGTAACCAAGGCGCCTTGGTACACACTGCTGTCAATAAATTATTGGCAACACCGTATGCGTTCGACGACCCACGTTACGTCCGATCCGGCGAAGAATTGCTTGCCCAATTTCGAACCTTGCAGGTAGAAGATGTCAAGCGATTTTGGCGCCAATTTGCGGGTGCCAGTGTGGGGGAATTCGCTGCCGTTGGTGCCCTGGATGTTGCAGTAGTACAACGTGACATCTTACGCAGCTTCGGTGACTGGCAGACTCCCGGCGGCGCTGAGAGCTATGCGCGCATACCCAATCCTTGGTATGCATATGGCGCTAATGCTGTTGAAATTAACACGCCCGATAAGCCTAACAGTGTGCGACTTATGGCAAAAAGGATACCTGTTGATCCGTGGTCCCGCGAGGGTTTGGCTATGCAAATCGCTAGCGGCATCATTGGGGGCGGTGCCGCGTCACGGTTCTTTAAAGAAGTGCGGGAGGAGAAGGGCCTTTCTTACGCCGTTGGCGCACAGTTGGAGCCCAACGAATCTGACGCCTTCCTAAGTTTTTATGTCTACGGGAGTTTTGCTCCCAAAAATCTCGCGGCCTTTGATAAAGCGACGCGCGATGCCTTGAAAAAAATTTCCAGCCAGGGTTTGAGTTCTTTAGAACTGTTCTTCGCCAAGCGCACTTTAGCGGAGTCCATAGAGCAGGGCTTAAGTAGTGATAGCTACATGGTCGATGAACTGTTGCGCGCTGAATCCGCAGCGCTGCTGGGCCGGGAACGCAGCGCTGCTTGGTACGAAGAGAAGATCGGCATCATGCAAGACCTGACGATCGAAGAGATCGATGCTGCTGCTAAAAAACTCGTGGATACGTCAAATATGGTGGTAGTGACCGCTGGGCCAGTTAAATAACTGATTTCGGTGCCGTGCATTGGCACTTTGATTCAGCGGTTTTTCCGCCTAAGGAACCTCTGCATAAATCCAAATCCGTCATTGCGAGCGTAGCGAAGCAATCCATTTTTGTTTGCCAATCAAGCATTTATGGATCGCCGCGTCGCTGCGCTCCTCGCGATGACGGACTTATGCAGACCTTCCCTAAGCCATTGCGCATTCAAGCCGGAAACATCTCCCGCAACTTCAGCTTGTAAAACTTGCCGGTAGAAGTACGCGGCACTGCGCCAATGCTTTCGTAGCGTTCGGGCAGTTGCCATTTGGCAAAACCGTTAGCTAGTAAATGCGCGTTGAGCGCGGCATAGTCCAGCGTCTTGCCTGGCTTGGCCACCACGCACGCCAGCGGTCGCTCGCTCCACTTGGCGTCTGGGACGGCGATAACGGCCGCCTCGGCCACATCGGCGTGGCCCATCAGCGCGTTCTCCAGATCAACCGAACTAATCCACTCGCCGCCGGATTTGATCAGGTCTTTGGTGCGGTCGGTAATGCGCACAAAACCGTGCGCATCCATAGACGCTACGTCACCGGTGCGCAGCCATCCGTCGGCGCTGAACTTCTCTTCGCTGACGGGCACTTCGTGGTAGCTACCGGTGATGAAGGGGCCGCGCACTTGTATTTCGCCTACCGACTGTCCGTCCCAGGGCGCGTCCAGCCCGTCGTCGCCACGCATACGGATGTCCACCAGTGGGACAGGAATGCCGGCCATGGCAGCGCGGCGGTAGCGCTCGTCTGCGTCTGTGTGGATGAATTCGGATTTGGTGTAAGACACCGTGGCCAGCGGCGAGGTCTCGGTCATGCCCCAGCCTTGCTGAATCCAGATGCCGTGCTTGTCAAAAGCGCGTATCAGGGCCTCGGGCACTGCGGCTCCGCCGACCAGGCTGCGCATACCAGCAGGTAATTTCCAGCGACCGGGCTCTTTGACCAAAGAGGCCTCATAGGTTTGGATCAGGCTCATCCAGATTGTCGGCACGCCCAGCGATAGCGTGGGCGGCTCCAGTTGCATCAGGTCCAGCAAATCGTCCGGGTGCAAATGCGGGCCGGGAAATACCAGTTTGCAGCCGATCATCACCGCGCCATAAGGCATGCCCCAGCTGTTGGCGTGGAACATGGGCGTGACCGGCATCACCACATCGGCGCCACGCAGCCCCCAGCAATCGCCCAGGCAGCCCACCAAGGTGTGCAGCACCGTGGACCGATGCGAATAGACCACGCCCTTGGGCTTGCCCGTGGTGCCCGAGGTGTAGCACATGGACACCGCGTCGTCTTCAAGGTGCGCCACGTACTGAAACTTGGCGCCATCGGCCTTAGCCAACAGGGCCTCGTAATCCAAATACGGCGCTGCCACTGGCGCGCCCGAAAACGGGAAGACGATGATTTTTTCAAATGCACACTGGCCTTGGAACTGCGCCAACAAGGGCAGCAGCACATCGTCCACCACCAGAAAACGGTCCTTGGCGTCGTTGGCGATCCAGGCGATTTCGTCCGGCGCCAAGCGCAAGTTCAGGGTGTGCATCACGCCCCCTGCGGCGGGGATGCCGAAATAGCACTCCAGGTGCGCGTGGTGGTTCCAGCTCAGCGTGGCCACCCGGTCGCCGGGCTGCAAACCCAAGTCCAACAGGGCTTGGCCCAACTGGCGGGTGCGGGCGTAAAAAGCGCCATAGCTGTGGCGGCGCAGTGATTTGTCGGGCAGGCGCGAGACGATTTCGTTGCTGGCAAATAGCTGGCCTGCGCGGTCGAGTAAATGGTTGAGCGACAGGGGCACCGGCATCATGGTGCTGCGGATGGGGCGGGTGGCAGGCATGCGTAAGTCTTTCCAATTGCGGCTACATCGATGCCGATTGGGATGACTATAGCCCCAGCGCCGGACCGCGCCTATGGGGATTTCCCCCGCTTGTCGCGCGAGGACAGGGGGCGGGCTGTATCCCGCAGCCCATGGCTTAATCGAGCTTGAGGGTCAGCCCCAGGCCCAGGAAATTCACGCCGTTATTGGGCAATTTGATGTCCGCATTGCTGACATGGCGGTAGGTGAAGGCCAGGCGAGCACGCTGGTTGCGGTCAGAAATACCGATGCCCATTTCGTCGGTAAATTGAAGGTTGGTGGATTTCTGGCGGGTACCGATATCGGTTTCGCTCACCAACGTAGGCCCTAGTCCGACGCTGAAATCCACCATCGCCGAGCCCACTTGCAGTCCGTAGCGTCCCATGGGGATCAGGGCCAGCGAGAACGCTTGCTTGGCATAGGGCCCCGCGTCCGCACTCCAAACCGAGCCCAAAACCGTGGGCAGTACTTCAAATTGCACCGCCGACGGAAGCAGGCTGGGCGCGTTCAATTTACAAGCCATGGGCGAAAGATTCAGCGTGTGTGCGCTTAGTTCTTCGTCCTTACTGGCCTCGTAACCGAATTTATAATCATTTTCACAATCTATTGCGTGCCGATTAAAAATGGCAAACGAATTGGTCAAAATGCCCGCTGCGATGACCGTGGTTTTTAGCGTCTCGTTATCCATCGAAAAACCCGCTTGTGCACAAAGCGCGCTTGCAAGGAGGGCGGCGAGAGACTTTTTCATCATAAATATGTCGATGTTTTGAAAGGGTGGCCGGTGGCGCTTGCAGTTTACACGCCGGTCTCCTACCTACCTACAACAGGGAGTGAATCATGTTTTTTGAAATTTCCAAGATCGCTGGCTTCTTGGTATCGCCTGTGCACATGCTGGTCAGCCTGGGTTTTGCCCTGAGCTTTTGGCCGCAAATTCATAAGCGAAGTTGGTCGTCCCGCTTGGTGCAGCTGACGCTGGGGTGCTTGTTATCCCTATTGATTTTCCCGGTCGGCAACGAATTACTCGTGCCTTTGGAAACCCGCTTCCCCATGCCCGCCAAGCTGCCAGAGCAAGTCGACGGGATTATTGTTTTAGGCGGGGCGGTGAACGAGGTGACCAGCGCAGGGCAGGGCCATCTGAGCGTCAACGATGAAGCCGAGCGCTTGATGGCCCCCGTCAGCTTGCTGCGCCGCTACCCCAACGCGCGCCTGGTCTTGACCGGTGGCAGCGGTTCTCTGAGTCCCGGGTCGCTACGGGAAAGCGACAAAGTGCGTCCCTTTTGGCGCGACGCCATCGTCGACCGTGGGCAGGTGGTGTACGAAGAAAACTCGCGCAATACCTACGAAAACGCTTATTTCACACGCGATCTGGTCAAACCCAAGCCGGGTGAAAAATGGCTGCTCGTGACCTCGGCAGTGCACATGCCGCGATCGATGGGGCTGTTCCGCAAAGCTGGCTTTGAGGTGATCCCTTATCCCGTGGCGTTCAAATCTACCGGAAAGGACGGCCAGTGGTATGTGCCACGCAGTGCAGCGACGGCACTGGGCAATATGGAAGCTGCGGTACACGAATATGTCGGCTTGTGGGTGTACTACCTCACGGGCCGCATCGACGCCTTGTTTCCGGCGCCCAACGCCCCCTGAGGGCGAAAGGCGCTTGGTTCGCCTTAGGTTGGCCTTGGAGCGGCATCACCGGACCAACGTTGCCAATGCGCATAGGCCAATTGGTAGGTATTTAACTGCACTTGTACGGTGGCATCGATCTGCACGCCATAACCGCCCGCCATCAATAGCACCAAGGGGATGCGCCGCGCCAGGCACCAGTCCAGCACCCGCTGGTCACGCGTTTGCATGCCTTCAAATGTCAGCTTCAGCCTGCCCAAGCGATCGCCTTCGTGCGGGTCGGCCCCAGCTAGAAAAAACACCAGTTGTGGCGCGCAGCGCCGGTCTAATTCCAGCAGCGCAGCGTCCAGCGCGGCCAGGTAGTCCACGTCGCCGGTCCCGTCGGGGAGGCCCACATCCAGGTCGCCGGCTTCTTTACGAAAAGGAAAATTTTTCTCTCCGTGCAAGGAGAGGGTAAATACGCTTGCATCGTCCTGAAATATGCGCGCGGTGCCATTGCCCTGGTGCACATCCAGGTCGATGACCGCCACTTGTAAGTCCCGTCCTTCGCGCTTGTGTTGGGCTTGGAGCACCCGCGCGGCCACTGCTACGTCGTTGAACACGCAAAAGCCACCGCCCTTATCGGCATAGGCGTGGTGCGTACCTCCGGCCAGGTTGGCGCCTATGCCCTGACGCTGGGCGGAGCGCGCAGCGGCTACGGTGGCGCCTACGGATCGTCGCGCCCGCTCTGCCATCGCCTCGCTCCAGGGAAAGCCGATTTCGCGGGTCACGGCCGCAGGCACGCTGCCATCGGCAATACCGCGCACATAGTCAGCTGTATGCACCCGCAGCAACTCTGCATCGCTGGCGCGCGGTGCTTGTAGCAATTGAATATCCGGTAAATGCGCCAACAGCGCGTTGCGCAGCAAGGCGTACTTCGCCATGGGAAAGCGATGGCCCTCAGGCAAGGGAAGCACGAATTGGTCGCTGTAAAAGGCTTGCATAAAGCTCCGTAGTCGATAGCGACCGGTCGAATTTTAAAAGAGGCGCTAGTGCCGCTGCAGGCGTGGCGAAGCTGCCAAGCACCATGACGGCAAAGGAATGATTAAATTTTTATTTGTTATTTAAACAATAAATATGGATATGATTAAACATGCGAAATAAGAAAGTACAAGGAAGTTCAATGTGCATGAAAAAAATATCAGTATTTTTCGCCTTTTTTTGCATCCTGCTCAGTGCATGCGGTGGTGCGGGTAAGGAAGAAACGCCGCTGCCAGCAGACCCTGAAACCCAGGCGCAGTTACCTCCCCCGTCGCAAATTATTCGGCCTCTGGTGCAAACCCCTCAAATCGTTGCTTCGGCAGCGCCTGCGCCGGCTCCCCTGTACCCAGCGTCCACACCAAGCCCCACAGCATCTATTCCTGCTTCTCCTGTATCGACGCCAAGCCCCACAGCATCTATTCCTGCTCCTCCTGCATCGACGCCAAGCCCCACAGCATCTATTCCTGCGCCTCCTGCATCGACGCCAAGCCCCTCAGCATCTATTCCTACGCCTCCTGCATCGACGCCAAGTCAGCCTGTCGCACCGGGGCAAGTCAATAGCGTGTATTCCGAGCCTTCTTTGAGCGCGAAACAAGGGGCGGATGCCGTGTATCAGCTACTTTCTGCAGAGCGAAGCCGTTGTGGATTTACGCCGATTCAGCGCGATGCAAAGTTGGACATCGCAGCCCGAAGTCATGCGCTTTGGATCCTGAAAAATTGGGTCAGCAGCCATACCGAGACACCGGGCACCCCGGGCTTTACGGGCGTGGAAGTGGGAGACCGTGCAGATGCCGTGGACTACGACTACCGATTTATTGGAGAAATTTTAAATACGCAGTTTTTTGCGAACTCAACGGAAGTACCGAATTGGAGAATCGAGGGCGTGACGCGTATGCGCAGCTTGATGGCTGCGCCTTATCACATGACCGGTGCTTTTGGTGGCTACCATTCGGTCGGCATTTCGATCGCAGTGAGTGCAGCCAACCCGCTGGCGGATCTCAACCAAACCCGTCGCGGTGCTGCCTTGGTGGTCAATTTGGGCTCGGATGCCCGCAAGCATGAGGAAAGCTTGGAGCTACAAACGGACGGTATCGTCACCTATCCCTGCCAAGGTACCACGGCAACCGCGACCAAGCTGAGCAGTGAGTTCCCCAATCCAGTTCCGGGACGCAATCTGGGGCGTAATCCCGTGGGCCAGCCGATTATGGTGGTCGCAGGTAAGAAAAAAGTGCTGACGTTGGATGATGCCACTATCCATGACGCGCTCAACCAGACTCTTGTTTTGTTGCCCATACTGAACCATGCAAGCGACAAAAATGAGGGTTTGGCCACGGACACGGCATTTTTGATACCGGACAGTCCCTTGCTACCCAACAGCAGGTACACCGTACATGTCAGAGGTAGTTCAGGGTCAACGCCCTTTGATAGCACCTTTAGCTTCACCACCGGCAATTGACCTTCGCGTCAAGCCCCGCCAAGCGCCGCCCCACCAGCGTTCACTTGGCTTTTCTGATCGGCTATTGGCCGTCACCTGCGGCGCCAAAAGGCGATTGCCAGCGCCAGCCAGGCCATCATCCAGGCCACGCCTCCAAGCGGGACCAGCGGACGCAATTGGGCCAGGCCCAACAATAAACGCAGTTCGATGTTGATACTAAACAGCAAGGTGCCCGTCACCATCAATGCCCCGGATGCCAGCGTCCAGGCATCGAGACGGCCCCGGTGCGCAAACAACGCCAAGACCAGCAATGCCAGGGCATGAAAACGTTGCAAGTCCAGCGCCCATGCCAGGGTTTGGGTATCCTGTACGGACAGCGTCAGCGCGTGCGCGGCTGCCGCGCTCACCCCAATAGACAGCAGCGCACTGACGCAGGCAAATACTCCCAAAAACCGAAGGCTCGCATTCATTGCGCACTCCCGCTAATTTGCAAAGCCTGGGCCAGGAAATCCATGAGCACTGCCACGCGGTGCGGTATGTAGCGATTACTGGGTAGAACGGCGTAAATGCCCAGCGCTGGGGGCTTAAATTCAGCCAGTATTTCCACCACCGCTGTGCTTGCCAAAAACGGTTCAGCCAAAAAATCGGGTTGCACGGAAATACCCATGCCTGCGGCATTGGCCGCCAGCAACGCTAGGCCGTTGTTGGCCGCCAGACGACCCCGCACCGCCACGTTTTTTATTTGCCCGTCTATGCGGTAAGTCCACTGCGCGGCAGTGCTGCTGCTGGTATAGAGCAAGCATTCATGGTGGCGCAGATCATCCGGGTGCGCGGGGGTGCCGTGTTGCGAGAGATAGGCGGGCGAGGCCACGGTTTGCAAATGACATGCGCCCAGCTTGCGGACGATGTCGCTCGAATGCAAATCGGCCGTTACCCGTATCGCCAGGTCCAGGCCTTCTTCGATCAGGTTGGAACGCTGGTCTGACAGGGTTAGCAGTAATTCCAAATGCGGTTGCAATCGCATGAATTCGAGCAGCAGGGGCAGTAAGCGCGCGTGTCCGAAGCTCAGCGGAATCGCCATCCGTATCCGGCCACGCACGTGGGTACCTTCTTCGCGCAGTCCGGTCTCGGTGGCATCGACCAGGTTGAGGATGAGGCGGCACTTTTCTAAATACGCAGCGCCGGCCGGGGTCAGTGTCAGGCTGCGCGTGCTGCGGGTGATCAGCTTGGCCGCTAAGTGCTTTTCAAGAGCGCTGATCTGGCGGGTAATGGCCGAGCGGTCCACCTGCAAATGGTCGGCCACAGCAGTAAAGCTGCCGGCCTCGGCCACCCGCACAAAGGTTTGCATTGCATCGAGCTTGTCCATTGTTGCAAATTATGCAACAAATATTTGTAGATTAGTGGCTTTTTCTTTTTATTGATACAGCCTACAGTCCATCACGTATTAGCCAAACCACTATGTCCAACGCCCGAAATGTCCTTTTCGTGCCCCACGGGGCACCCACTTTCGCCCTGAGCCCGGGCGCCGCAGGCGCCGCCTTGGCGCAAGTGGCTCAGGGCTTTGCTACGCCGCGCGCCATCGTAGTGCTTAGCCCGCATTGGGAGACCGACATCCCCACCGTAGGTACGGCCACCCAGCTCGAAACCATTTACGACTTCGGCGGCTTTGACAAGCGCCTGTACGATATCCGCTACCCCGCCACGGGCTGCCCGGAGGCCGCCAAATTGGTGGCCCAGGCGCTGCAAGCCCAGGGCTTGCCAGTGCAGCTGGACGCTGTGCGCGGCCTGGACCACGGCGCCTGGGTGCCGCTGCGCCATATGTTTCCGGACGCGGACGTTCCGGTCGTGCCGCTGTCCATCCAAACCCATGGTGGCCCGGCGCACGCCTACCGCGTCGGCCGGGCGCTGGAAAGCCTGGCGCAGCATCAGATCTTGGTGGTTGCCTCGGGTAACGTGACCCACAACCTGCGCGACTACGGCGTAGCCCGTATGTCCGGTGGCCAGACGCCCGGCTATGTGCACAGCTTTGCCGATTGGGTGCATGCGCGCTTGCTGGGTCACGACCTGGACGCCTTGCTCGATTACCGCCGTGTCAGCGCCGATGGAGCGCGTGCGCATCCCAGTGAAGACCATTTTTTGCCGCTGTTTACCGCCCTGGGTGCCGCTGGCCCGCAGGCGCAAGCGGAGGCTTTTTTCCGTGGCGTGAGCGATTACGTGATCGCCATGGATGGTTACCGCTTTCACTAATCCGCCGCCCATGACGACCCACTACACCGCACCCGCCAAGGCCTTGCATTGGCTCATGGCACTTTTGCTCGGCGGCCTCCTGGGGCTGGGCTTTTACATGGCCGACTTGCCCTTGTCGCCCGAAAAAATCCAACTTTTCTCTTGGCACAAATGGGCGGGCGTTACCTTGTTTGCACTGGTATGGCTGCGTCTTTTTTGGCGCCTGGTGCACCGCCCGCCGGCGTATCCGGACAGTATGACGCCGCTGCAAAAAGCCGCTGCTCATGGCGGCCACTTTGCACTCTATGTCCTGATGTTGGCGATTCCTGTCAGCGGCTGGTTAATGAGTTCTGCCAAGGGCGTGCAAACCGTCTGGTTTGGCGTCCTGCCGCTGCCCGACTTGTTATTACGAGACAAAGCCCTAGGCCACCAATTGGAAGCACTGCACAGTGCATTGGCGGTGGGCCTGATGGTCTTGGTCGGCGTGCACATTGCCGCTGCGCTGTACCACTACCGCGTATTGAAAGACGACATCTTGCAACGCATGCTGCCCGCCAGGGCAGGTCACTGAAATGAAAAACCGATTCCTTTTAAGCTTCGTCGCCGGGCTCTGCGTGCTTGGGGCTGCGCAGGCAGCGAGCTACCAAACTGTGCAGGCGGACAAAAGCAGTATCAGCTTTCGCTACAAGCAAATGGGCGTGGCCATGGACGGCAAATTTGCCAAGTTCCAAAGCACGCTGCAATTGGATACTGCCAAACCCGAGGCGGCTCGCGCCAGCATTGAGATCGACCTGGCCAGCGTGGATACCGGTTCGGCCGAGGGTGACGATGAAGTGGTGGGCAAGTCCTGGTTCCACACGGCTGCATTTCCAAAAGCGTTGTTTGTGCTAAAGCAATTGAAGGCCACCGGGCCTGATAGCTACGAGGCCAGCGGCACGCTGAGCATCAAAGGCCATGCACGCGAGCTGAAATTCCCCGTCAAACACCAGGCGCAGGGCGGCAAAGGTCTGCTCACTGCCAGCCTTAGCTTGGCCCGCGCGGACTTTGCCATTGGCGAAGGCGTGTGGTCCAAATTCGATGTCATTGGCAATGAGATCCAAGTCAATTTTCAACTCACTGTTTTGAGTGGCAAATAGTTTTTTTAACTGGAGTATCCCTATGCAATCTTTGAAAACCCTTGGCGCCGTTTTGGCCCTCAGCGCTGCAGCCCTAGCCCCGGCAATGGGCGCACCGGTGAATTACACCGTGGACAGCAGCCACACCTTTCCACGTTTTTCGTATTCCCATATGGGTTACTCCACGCAGTTGAGTAGCTTTACCAACACCAGCGGTACCGTGGTATTTGATGCCGCAGCCAAAACCGGCTCGGTCGATATCGTCATCGACATGACCACGGTCAATACCGGTTCGACGGATTTCAATGGCCATATCCAGGGCGATGGATTTTTGGACACTGCCAAATTTCCTAAAGCGACTTTCAAATCGACCAAAGTAGTGTTTGACGGCGACAAGCCCGCTTCGGTAGAAGGCCAATTGACCATCAAAGGCGTGACCAAGGCCGTCACCCTGACCATCACCTCGTTCCAAGCCATGGCGCACCCCATGATGAAAGTGCCGGTCTTGGGCGCCAATGCATTTACCACCATCAAACGCACCGAGTTCGGCGCAGGTAAATACGCCCCGTATGTGGGCGACGAGGTACGCATCGATATCGCTATCGAAGCCATCGCCAAATAAATTTCCCTTCAACCTTTGTAAAAAAGAGACTTTCTATGACTGACATTACCAGTGCCATCAATGGCCGCACCTCTGCCAACAACTTTGACCCGACCCATGTCATGAGCCAGGCCGAAATCTCCGAGCTGGCCCAATTGGCCAACCAAACCCCAACCTCTTTCAACCAGCAAAACTGGCGCCTGGTCGCGGTCAACACGCCAGCGGCCAAGGCCCGCCTGAAAGCGGCTGCGTACAACCAGCCCAAAGTGGGCGATGCGGCGGTGACTTTTGTGGTGGTGGGCAAAGTGGGTGGTCACAAAGACCTGCCCGCGCTGATCAAGCCCATGCTGGACGGCGGCCACATCGACCAGGCTGCTTATGACGGCTGGATTGGCATGGCCAACGGCATGTACGAAGGCAAGGACCAGTTCCAGCGCGACGAGGCTATACGCTCGGCCTCCATGGCTGCGATGACCTTGATGTACGCTGCCCATGGCAAAGGCCTGGTGTCCGGCGCCATGATTGGTTTTGACCCGGCTGCCGTCAGCGCCGAATGCAAACTCGCCGCCAACGAAATCCCCGCCATGCTGATCGCCGTAGGCCGCCCCGCACCGGGCAACTGGCCCCGCAAAGTGCGCCGCGCTGTGGCCGACGTGGTGAGTTTTAGCGCGGACTAAGCGCTTGCCAATGGCCGGCACCTGCCCTGAGGGGCTGGTGCCGGTGCCACCCGCGCCAGCATTACAGGCGGATGCCCCAGACAAACGGGTCTTGCGGGTCCAATAGGAGCGTGGCTTTGGCGCTGATGTGGGCGCGCCCGCGGATGGTGGGTATTACGCGGCCGCTTTCCAGCGCATAGCTGGCTTCAAAGCGGCTGCCGATGACGCTGGCCTGCGTCCATACCTTGCCCGGCGCGAGCTTGCCGTCGGCCGCCAGACAAGCGACTTTCGCGCTGGTGCCGGTGCCGCACGGCGAGCGGTCATAGGCGCCGCCGGGACAGAGTACAAAGTTGCGGCTGTCGGCGCCGCTGTCGTCCGGGCCGAAGAGCTCGATATGGTCAATTTCGCTGCCACCGGCGCCTGTAATGCCGTGGGCTACCAGCGCGTTCTTCAAGGCCAGGCTGTAAGCCGTCAGGCCCGCCAAGTTGTCGCCGGCCACGCGCTGACCGTGGTCGCTAGCCAGAAAAAACCAGTTGCCACCCCAGGCCACATCGCCATGCACCAGCCCGTAGCCGGGCACTTGCACGGGCACCTGTGCCAGGTGGCGCCAGGCCGGCACATTGCGCACACTCACCGAGCCATCGCCATGCAGCGTGGCCCGTACAGGGCCCACAGGCGTTTCGATGGTGTGCGTGCCCGTGTCAATCTGGCCCAGGTAGGCCAGCGACACCACCACGCCTATCGTGCCATGGCCGCACATGCCCAAGTAACCCGTGTTGTTGAAAAAAATCACCCCCGCCGCATGCGCAGAGTCGTGCGGCGCACACAGCAGCGCGCCGACCAACACGTCGTTGCCACGTGGCTCCAACATCGCGGCGGCACGCCAGGCGTCGTGTTGACTGCGCAAAACCTCACGGCGTTCGGCCATGCTGCCGCGGCCCAAATCGGGAAATCCGGCGATCACCAGGCGCGTAGATTCGCCGCCGGTATGCGAGTCGATGACCTCAATGCTTTGCATCGTGCTACTGCAGGCAGGTGGTGTTTTTTGATGGCGTGGAACCGGGTGGTCGCATGCTCAAGGAATGGAATGGTATTGCGCCGGGCGTGCAGCCAATGCGGTCTTGACAATGGCTTCGACACATTCTCGCTCCGCGCCGATCAAGGGCAGGCGCGGGCGGCGCATGTACTCGGTGCCGGTGCCGGCCAGCACGTCGATCAATTTGAGGTTTTGGACCAGCTTGGTGGACACGTCCAGATGCAGCATGGGCGTCATCCACTGGTAAAGCTTGAGCGCTTCGGCAAAGCGGCCGGCCACCATCAGGTCGTACAAAGCCACCGTCTCGCGCGGGAAGGTGCAACCCACTCCGGCCAACAAACCATCAGCGCCCAGCGCCAGGCCTTCGTAGGCCAGGTCGTCCACGCCTAGGAACAACTGGTAGCGCTCGCCGACGGTGTTGCGCAAATCGGTAATGCGGCGGATGTTGTCGCTGCTTTCTTTAATAGCGACCAGCCACTCGCAATCGGCCAGCTCCAGCATGTGCTCGGGTTTGAGGTCCACCCGGTAAGCCACCGGGTTGTTGTAAATCATCATGGGCTTTTGCGCCACGGCGGCCATGGTGCGCAGGTTTTGCATGGCTTCGCGTGCATCAGCCACGTAAATCACCGAGGGCATGACCATAAAACCGTCCACGCCGATTTTGTTGGCGCCTTCGATATAACGTATGGCTTCGCGCGTGCTGGTCTCGGAAATGTTAGCCAGCACCGGCACCCGGCCTTTGCTCACTTCGAGGGCGTTTTTGGCGACCAGCAGCTTTTCTTCTAGCGTCAGCGTGCTGGCTTCGCCCAGCGAACCGCAGGTCACCATGCCATGGATGCCGTTGCGGATCTGAAAGTCCAGGTGCCGCGCCGTGCCCTCCAAGTCCAGGCTTTCATCGGCGTGGAACTTGGTGGTGACAGCGGGAAATATGCCTTTCCAGCGGGGATTGTGCATGGCGTCAACTCCTTCAATACAGAGCAGCTAGTCGGTCTAAATAGGTTCTTAATGTATTTGGAGTTTTGGCGGGAAGCACGGGCTGTCAAGACAATTTTTACTAGGGTTTTCACGGGGTTGGGGGCGGCTAGTTGATGCGTGCGGGAGGCTTGCACAAGGGCGCTGCATGTAGACCCGAGTAAATTAATATAAAAAAGACAATGGTTTATAGTCTGGTGATGGATCATGTACCCAGATACCCCGCGCAACAAAGGCTGCTCAGAGGTTCAACCGCGGCGCGTGGTGTTGCTAGGGCGGGTAAGCACTAAGCCATGCCATTTCTCGATTGGGTCAACAAGCCGCAGGCCACGCGCAGCGCGCAAGAGGTGCCTTATCACCTGCTGCGCCAGGTCGGCGCGCACGGTGATGTCGATGGCCCGTATGCTGACAATTTGCTGGTGCAGGGCGACAACCTGCTGGCCCTCAAGGCGCTGCTGCCCTTTTACCGGGGGCAGGTCAAGTGCATATTTATCGACCCGCCCTACAACACGCAAAGCGCCTTCGAACACTACGACGACCGGCTGGAACACAGTCAGTGGCTGAGCATGATGTACCCCCGCCTGGTGCTGCTGCGCGAGCTACTGGCCGAGAACGGCAGCATCTGGGTGACGCTGGACGACAACGAGGCGCACTACTGCAAGGTGCTGATGGATGAGGTGTTTGGGCGGCAAAATTTTGTGGCGAATGTGGTTTGGGAAAAGTCGGATAGCCCCAAAATGGATTCGCGATATTTCTCGTCGCGCCACGACCACCTACTTGTCTTTTGTAAATCGCTTTCGAACCTAATGCTGTCAAAGTTAGTGACGGAAGCCCAAGAGCATTACAGAAAGACCGATAACCTCGGGCGACGCTATTACACAAAGCCGTTAAGAGCAATGGGAAGCGGCGAGGACACTCGGGCGGCTCGACCAAGCCTTTATTTCGATCTAATTGCGCCCGACGGAACAATGGTGCTCCCAGTGAAGCCAGATGGCACTGATGGCCGCTGGCGTTGGAGCGAAGAAAAGGTCAAAAAAGAGCTACAACGAATCGAATGGGTTCAAGGCAAAAGCGGCTGGACTCCCTACTATCGAATTTACGAGGATTTAACTAGTGGTCGGCCACCCGAAACAATTTGGCCGCATACCGAGGTAGGTAGTAATCGAACGTCAAAGGCTGAGGTCAAGAAGTTGTTTGGGGATGACAGTGCCTTTTCAACACCAAAGCCTGAGGCAGTAATTTCTAGAGTTCTCGAAATTGCCACCAACCCCAACGACCTCGTTCTCGACAGCTTCCTAGGCTCAGGCACCACCGCCGCGGTGGCCCACAAAATGGGCCGCCGCTACATCGGCATTGAGATGGGCGAACATGCGCAAACGCATTGCCTGCCCCGGCTGCAAAAAGTGCTGGAGGGTGAGCAAGGCGGCATCAGCGCGCAAGTGGGCTGGCAAGGCGGTGGTGGTTTTCGCTTTTGCAAAGTAGGTAGCGCGGTGTTTGATGCTTTTGGCGCTATTCACCCCGACGTGAAGTTCAACGCGCTGGCAGCTTACCTCTGGCATTTTGAAACCGGCACACCCGGCAAAGCCCGCTACGACAAGCCCCGCCTGGGCACACACCAGGGCACGGCCTATTACCTGCTGTTTAACGGCATTTTGGGCGACCGCCGGCCCGAAGGCGGCAATGTGCTGACGCTGGCCGTGCTGCAAATGATCGAAGAGGCCATGCCCCACGACGGCCCCAAGCTTATTTATGGCGAGACCACGAGCCTGGGGCCTGCCCGCCTGGCGCGCCTGGGTATCCGCTTTAAGCAAATTCCTTACGACCTCCCGCTGCGCTAGCCGCACTTACCGCTGTCTTGCCAGCCCACGCCATGACGCTTGTTCTTAAAAACTACCAAGTCCAGTCCCTGGACACGCTGCGCGCCTTTTTGCTGGCCTGCCGCGGCGCCAGTCCGGCAGCGGCCTTTACCGCGCACGGCGCCAGCTTTCACCAGTGGAGCGGCAGCCCAGCGGCCCCAGCCTACAGCGCCCGCTTTGGGGCGGATGTGCCTTGCGTGTGTTTGCGCGTGCCCACCGGTGGCGGCAAGACGCTGATGGCCGCGCACGCCGTAGCTATTGCCGGCCAGACCTTGCTGCATAGCGATACCCCCGTGGCCTTGTGGCTGACGCCTTCGGACACGATCCGCCGCCAGACCCTAGAGGCCTTTAGCGATGCGCGCCACCCTTACCGCCAGGCGCTGGCGCAGCACTTTGGCGACCGGGTGCGGGTGTGCGATCTGGACTCGCTGCAAACCATAGGCCCGCACGATGTGGGCCACGCCGCTGTCGTGGTGATCAGCACGATTCAGGCCTTGTCAGTGCGCAAGACGGCAGACCGCACGGTGTATTCGTTTTTCGAGGCGCTGTCGCCCCACTTTGCAGCCCTGTCGCCGGGCGCGCAGCCCGCGCTGGAGCGGGTGAGCGAAGCAGACCTGGAGCATCAGCCATTTCTGACAAGCGCCGATGTGGGCCGCATCAAGCATTCGGTGGCCAATTGGCTGCATATGCAACACCCGCTGGTGATCGTGGACGAAGCGCACAACCACCAGACGGCGGTGTTTTACAAAGCGATTGAGCGGCTCAACCCGAGCTGCGTGCTGGAGTTCACGGCCACGCCGGTGGCCGGTATCAATGTGCTGCACCATGTGGCGGCGCAAGAGCTCAAAGCCGAGCAAATGGTCAAGCTGCCCATTGTGCTGACCGAGCATCCGCAAGGCTGGCAGCAATGCTTGCACCACGCGCGCCTGACGCGCGATCACCTGGAAACGCTGGCCGCCCAAGAGCCTGACTACCTGCGCCCCATTGTGCTGGTGCAAGCACAGGACAAAAACGGCGCAGCCACGGTGGACGTGGTGCGGCAGTTTTTGCAGGACGAAGAAGGCATTGCCACGGCGCAAATCGCCGTGGTCACCGGCACGCAAAAAGACCTGGACGGTATCAACCTGCTGGACGAGAAATGCCCGGTGCGCTATGTGGTGACGGTGGAGGCTTTGAAAGAGGGCTGGGACTGCGCTTTTGCGTATGTGCTGGCCGGGCTGCAAGATGTGCATTCGGCCAAAGACGTGGAGCAATTGCTCGGGCGCGTGCTGCGCATGCCCTATGCGCGCACCCGCAAGCACGAGGCGCTGAACAAAGCCTATGCCCATATCGTGGCGGAAAGTTTTGCGCAGGCAGCGCACAACATCACCGACCGCTTGGTCCACAACATGGGCTTTAACGCTTATGAGGCTGCGTCCATGCTGGCCTCTCCGCAAATAGATTTAGCGCTGCAAGGCGGCCATGCGCAAAGCCCCATGCGGCCCGACAGCTATGTCCCTCTGCCAGCTATGCCGACGGCCCAAGTGCAGGCTAGCTGGCCACCAGCGGTGCGTGAGGTGCTGGAACTGCGCCCGACCAGTGTGGGCGCGGCGGCCTTGCTGGCGGCCAATGTGTCCGATGCCGCTTTTGCGCAAGTGGAGCAGTGCCTGGTGGCCGCTGCCGCGCCCGCCCAGCGGCCCGGCCTGCAAGCGCAATTTGAAGTGCAACGCGCTTTGCGCGCCGCCCACTGCGCACCGGCCCAGCTGGGACAGCAGTTCGCGCCGCTGCCGCAACTGTGTTTGCCCCTTGATGGGCATCTGGAGGTAGTAGACCGCCACACCCTGGCCGGCATGGGCCAGATGCAGCTGGACGGGCCGGTGCAGCTCGCAGCCTTTGGTGCTCAGACGCTGGAGACTTTTGAAATCGACTTAGAGGCCGATGGTATGAAGTACCACAAAGGCCAGGCGCAACAGGTCGAACTGGCCTACTTGACCACGGCGGTGCTGAGCGAAGAAGACCTGGTGCGCTGGCTGGACCGCGAGGTGCGCCAGAACGACATAGGCCAATTGCACATGCGCGCCTGGCTGCTGCGCATGCTGCGCCATTTGCAGCAGGACCGGGGCTTTAGCCTGTCCCAGTTGGTGACAGCGCGCTTTGCGCTGGTGCCGTGTTTGACCCAAGAAATAGAGCGCCTGCGCGCCGCCCTGGTGGAACAAAGCTTTGCCCGGCAATTGCCGCTGATGACGCTTGCAGACGTGGCGCAGGCGCCCCAGTGCAGCTTCCGCTTTGAGCCCGGCGTCTACCCCGCGCGTAACGTGTACCGAAATGGCAGCTACGGCTTTAGCAAGCATTTTTACGGCGCGCACCAGATCCACGATTTGCAGGAAGTGACCGGCGCAGGCGTGCTGACCGAAGAGTTTGTTTGCGCCCGCGCCATCGACATGTGCCCCCAGGTGAAGCACTGGGTACGCAATATCGAGCGCCAGGAAAAATCATCTTTCTGGCTGCCCACCAGCACCGACTATTTCTACCCCGACTTTGTGGCCGAGCTGCATGACGGACGCTTACTGGTCGTGGAATACAAAGGCAGCATCTTGTGGGACAGCACCGACTCCATCGAAAAACGCCTGGTCGGCCAGCAATGGGAAACCGAGAGCAAAGGCCGATGCCTGTTCCTCATGGCCCGTAAGGTCGATACGCAGGGGCGGGATGTGGTGGGGCAGATCGCAGCGAAGGTGGCGGGGTGATGGGATGTTGGTTTGCTGCGTAAGCTATGGAAGCAGGCAGGCCTACGCTGAGAGGAAAGCCCGATGAAATTCATGATTGCCTTAGAGCCCGGAACCGATACCACTGCATGGGGCGTGGCGGTGCCCGACGTGCCGGGATGTTTTTCGGCCGGCGACACCATGGAAGAGGCCATGGAAAACGCCCGCCAGGCGATTGAGCAGCATGTCGAGGTGTTGATTGAAGATGGTGCGCACATTCCAGCCCCGCGCGGCTTGGCGCATTGGCAAGCCGACCCAGACTATGCGGGTTGGGTCTGGGCGGTGGTGGATGTGCCGGTCGAAAAATACCTGGGGCCAGCCGAAAAAATAAATATCACCGTGCCGCGATTGATGCTGGCGAGTATCGACGACTACGCCAAATCCCAGGGCATGAGCCGCAGCGGATTTTTGGTCGAGGCAGCCCGCTCTGCGATGCGCTAGCGCGGCGGGCGCCTAGCCCGCCTGCGTCACATCCACCCCAAACTCCAGCGCTGCATCGGCCAGCAAATCAATTTGCCCGCGTGCATAGGTCGTGAAGTAATAGGCATGAAAGTGCTGCGCATCGATGCGGTGCAGCAGGCAGGGGATGTGGTGGTGGCCGGTCAGGGCAAAGGTATTGGGGGCAAAAGCGGCGGGCCGAAAGTCCAGGGCATAGAGTTTGGACAAAGCCTCTACCGCTTTGTCGCCATGCACGCTGACGCGTACGCGGGCGTGGCTCAGGTCCAGCACGGAGCCTATCTCGGCGCCAACATGCTGGCGCAGCAGGGCGACGCGGTCGCTAGGGGCCTGGTCGGCGTCCCCGACCAACAACAACTCAAACGGGCCGCTGCGCATCAGCGTACCCAGCGCACACGGCACGAGCTGGCCGGTGTGCAGTGGTACTTCGCAGTCCAGGGCGCGGTGCAGCGCGCTGCTTAGCGCGCCAATGCCGCTGGACCAGGTGCTGATTTGCGTCAGATTGGAAAGCTTTTGCACGCGCAAATGCACTTGCAATAAGCCGCTGCGCGTGGGCTGGCTGCGGGTGGCGGGGGCTGCGGGGGTGGCGATGGCATCAGACACGGTAACGCACTCCTTGCGGATCGATAAAGCAGGGTTCGACCACGCGCAGCCGGTATTGGCGACCGGTGGCGGGCGATGCCGCCACCACTTCTTGGCCCACATGCGCGGTGCCGCCTTGCAGCAGGCCCAGGGCAATAGCTTTGCCCACGGTTTTGCTAAACGTGGTGGAGGTGACATGCCCGCGCCCGTGGCCTTGGATGGCGTCATCGGCAAAGAACAGGATGGAGCCATTGCTCGGCGGCTGCGCCGGGTCCACCGCTTCCAGGCCGACCAAGGTAGGCCGATCTGGCTTTTGCAAATGCGGGCTGTGGCTGAGCGCCTTGCCCCAAAAGTCTTTGGTCTGGCTGGCCATGCGGCCGGCGCCCATATCGCCCAAGGTGGTGCGGCCATCCATTTCCGAGCCGACCACATGGCCTTTTTCAATACGCAGCGAGCCCAGCGCCTCCAGGCCATAAGGACGCAGTTGCCAAGGCTTGCCCGCTTCCATCAGGTGCTCCCACACCGCCAGGCCGTGGTGCGTGGGCACAAAGATCTCAAATGCCAGTTCGCCCGAAAAAGTGAGCCGCAATATGCGCAGCGCCACGCCTTCTAACGGACCTTTTCCGTGGGTATCCAACAAGCCCATGAAGGGCAGCGCGGCGTCGGCAAAGTCCAGGTGCGGGAAGGCCGCTTGCAATACCTCTCGCGTGCGCGGCCCGGCAATGCTCATGGCCGCCCATTGGTCGGTGACAGACGCCACGGTGACGCGCAATTCGGGCCACACCACTTGCAGCAAAAACTCCAGGTGGCTCATTACCTTGGCCGCTTGCGCGGTGGTGGTGGTCATGAAAAACTGGGTTTCGCTGATGCGTGTGGTGGTGCCGTCGTCCATGACGATACCGTCCTCGCGCAACATAAAGCCGTAGCGCGCTTTGCCTATCGCCAGTTTGGAATAGCCGTTCACATACACCCGGTCCAAAAACGCGGCAGCGTCCGGGCCTTGCACATCGATCTTGCCCAACGTCGAGGTGTCGGCGATGCCCACACCTTCGCGCACAAACTCCATCTCGGTTTTGTAGGCCTCGGACAGCGTGGCGCCGTGCGTGCGGTACCACAGCGGGCGCAGCCAGTAGCCCGCTTCCATCTTGACGCCGCCGTGGGCCAGATGCCAGTCGTGCATCGCCGTCAGCCGCTCGGGCTGGAAGTGGCCGCGCACATTGCGCCCGGCCAGCGCGCCCAGTGCCGCCGGGGTGTAGGGCGGCCTGAAGGTGGTGGTACCGGCCAGGGACACATCCAGACCGCGTGCAGCGGCCATGACGCCCATGCCATTGAGGTTAGAGGTCTTGCCCTGGTCGGTGCCCATGCCCAGCGTGGTGTAGCGCTTGAGGTGCTCTACCGACACATAGCCTTCGCGGTGCGCCAGCTCTACATCGTCCACCGTCACATCGTGCTGAAAGTCCACAAACAACTTGCCACCCGATTTATCGGAGCGCAGCGGCCCGGCGGGCACAAAAGCCATGCCAAAGCCGTCTTGCAGCGTGGGCGCATCCCCGCTGCTGTGCAGGCTGAGCACACCCGCTGCTTGCGCGCCCGCCGCCCAGCCAGACGCGATGGCGCCGTCCCAAGTCTGTTCGCCGACCATGCTGCCTGCGCCAAACTGCGCGCGGTCAAAAGCGCCGGGCACAAAGCAGGCAATGTCGCTGCGGTACACCGGCTTGACGTTGCGGTGCGAGCTCAGATGTACCGTCGGCGTCCAGCCGCCAGACATCGCGACCAAGTCCACCTCGTGGTGCGCAGCGCCGCCCATGACGCGGCCGGTGTTGCTGTCAAAGCCTTCGATGCGCACGGTGTTGGCGCGCTGAAAGCCGCTCACTTGCGTGATAGCGCTGCCGTGGTGGACGGTAATACCCGCGCTGTTGGCTGCACTCAGCAAAGCGGGCGCCGTGGTAGGCCGCAGATCGACCAGTTGCACCTGCGCGCCCGATTGCGCGAGAGAGATAGCGTCCGCATAGGCCGCGTCGTTGTTCACGCAAAACAGGGCGCGCCGGCCCGGTGCTACCGCGTAGCGGTTGACATAGGCGCCCACTGCGCTGCTGAGCATGACTGCTGGTTTGTCGTTACCGCCAAACACCAGGGGCCGCTCGATGGCGCCGCAGGCCATGACGATGGCCTTGGCGCGCACGGTGCGCATGCGCTGGCGCGGTACGCCAAACGCGGGGTCGGCCACGCCGGGCGCGCTGCGCTCGATCACGCCTACGGTGTTGCCGTCGTAAATGCCAAAAGCGGTGCTGCGCGTGTGCAGGCGCACACGGCCCGTGGCTTGGATGTCTTGCAGCATATGCGCCAGCCATTGCGCTTGCGCGCTGGCGGCGGGGCAGTTGAGCAAGGCGCCGCCAAGCGCAAAGTCTTGTTCCACCAGCATCACTTCTGCACCGGCACGCGCCGCTTGTAGCGCGGCGGCTAGGCCAGCAGCGCCCGAGCCGATGACCAGCACATCGACAAAATCGTTGTGGTAGTCGTAGCGGTGGATGTCAAAGTCCGCCACCGATGCGCCCAGGCCAGCGGCTTTACGGATGAAGTGCTCGTAAAACATCCAGGCCTTGCGCGTTGGGCCCATAAAGGTTTTGTAATAAAACCCGGCCACAAACACCGGCGAGAGCAGGGAGTTGATGGCCATGAAATCCAGGCTGACCGAGGGCCAGGCGTTTTGCGTGCGGGCGCGCAGGCCTTGCTCCAATTCAGTGACGGTGGCGGCGATATTGGGTTCGCGCGTGCCGCCGTCGCCTAGCGTGAACAAGGCATTGGGCTCTTCTACGCCAGCGCCCAGAATGCCGCGGGGCCGGTGGTATTTAAAAGAGCGGCCCACCAAATGCACGTTGTGCGCCAGCAGGGTAGAGGCCAGGGTGTCACCGGCAAAGCCTTGGTAGGGCGAACCGTCGAGGGTGAAGGTGATGGGTTTGCTGCGGTCTATGCGGCCACCGCTAGCGATGCGCTGCTTGCCGCCTTGGGCTTTTGTAGGCGCGTTCATGGCAGCGTCCTTTGTGCGGCGGGCACCACCGATTCGATATTGTGCGTCACCGTATGGCGCTTGACCACCAGCCAGCGGCGGCAGCCCAAGGTGTGTTGCCAAAACTCGCTATGGATGCCGCGCGGGTTGGGGCGGGTATAGACGGTGTTTACCCAGGCGTCGTGGTGCTCCACGCCCAGGTCCGGGTAGGCTTGGGTGGCGTCCCCGAAGTAGCTGAACTCTTCGTGGTCGCGGGTGCCGCAGTAGGGGCAGGCGATGCGTAGCATGGTGGGTCTGCCCTTTCTATTGCAAATGGTTATAGGGGCCAGTGCCCGCTTCGTCGATGTAGCGGCCCTGGGCAAAGCGATCCAGCGTAAAACCGGCGTTGTAGGCATGCGGCGCGTCGTTGGCAATCGTGTGCGCAAAACACCAGCCCGAGGCCGGCGTGGCCTTAAATCCGCCGTAGCACCAACCCGCGTTCAGATAAAGCCCATCGACCTGGGTTTTGGTGATGATGGGGCTACCGTCGGGCGTCATGTCCATGATGCCGCCCCAGTGGCGCAGTACGCGCAGACGCGCAGCACTCGGCATGGCGCTGACTAGCGCTTGGGTCACTTCGCTGACATTGGCCAAATTGCCGCGCTGGGCATAGGAGTTGTAGCGGTCGATATGGCCGCCAAACACCAGGCCGCCTTTATCCGACTGCGAGAAATAAAAATACGAGGCCGACCAGACCACCACATGGTGGACGATAGGCTTGATGGACTCGGTGACATAGGCTTGCAGCACATGGCTGTCGATAGGCAATTGCAGCCCGGCCTTTTGCGCCAGGGGCGATGTGTTGCCCGCCACCGCCATACCGACTTTGCCTGCGCTAATGGTGCCGCGCGAGGTGTGTACGCCGGTAATGCGTTCGCCCGACCATTCAAAGTCGCGCACTTCGCAGTTTTGGATGATGTCCACGCCCAGCGCATTGGCCGCGCGGGCGTAGCCCCAGACCACGGCGTCGTGGCGTGCGGTCCCGGCGTCCGGTTGCAACATGGCGCCGTAAATCGGAAAGCGCGCTTCGTCCGAAAAATCGAGGTACGGCGCTTCTTTCATCACGTCTTCGCGGCTGAGGATGTCAGCGCGGATGCCGTTGAGGCGCATGATGTTGGCGCGGCGGATTTGCGCGTCATGCCCGCTGGGTGACATGGTGACGTACAAATAACCACGCGGCGAGAACATGACGTTGTAGTTCAGTTCTTGCGACATGCCTCGCCACAAAGACATGGAGTGTTCGTAAAACGCGGTGTTGTCCTGCATCATGTAGTTGGAACGCACGATGGTGGTGTTGCGCCCCGCATTGCCAGACCCGATATAGCCTTTTTCCAGCACCGCGATGTTTTTGATGCCGTGGTTTTTAGCCAGGTAATAGGCCGTAGCCAGACCGTGGCCGCCACCGCCGATGATGATGACGTCATAGCTTTTGCGCGGCTCGGGGTCGCGCCAGGCGCGGTCCCAATGTTGGTGGCCGCCAAGCGCATTGCGCAGCAGCGCCCAGGCCGAGTAGTGCGTCATCGGGGCGTCTCCTTACATGCGCATGCGTTTGGCTTCGGGGTCGAAGGGCGGGTCCATCTGCAAGTGTGCCGCCCGGCGTTCGCCCAAAATTTCAATTTCGAGTTGCATACCTGGCTTAAAGCATTCAGTGGGAATGTAGCCTTGCGCCAGCGATTGGTTCACATAGTGGCCAAAGCCGCCCGAGGTGACCCAGCCGACCACTCTGCCGTCGACCCAGATCGGCTCGTCGCCCATCACGTCGCAGTCCAACGCATCGACCACCATGAAGATACGGGTCTTTTTGGGGCCGTTCTGCTTCTCTTGGATGGCGGCGGCTTTGCCGATGTAGTCATGCTTGTCCAGTTTGACAAAACGGTCCAGGCCGGCTTCGAAGGGGCCGTAGATGGGGCGGAACTCGCGGAACCAGGTGCCAAAATTTTTCTCCAGCCGCAGGCACAGCAGGGCGCGCATGCCGAAGTTTTTGATGCCCAAATCCGCGCCTGCTGCCATGATGCTCTCGTACAAACGGCGCTGGTATTCGGGCGCAACCCAAATCTCGTAGCCCAGGTCGCCGGTGTAGGTGACACGGTTGATCTTGGCCTGCACGGTGGCGACTTCCATTTCGCGGTAGTCCATGAACTTGAAGGCCTCGTTGGACACGTCCTCATCGGTCAAGCGCTGCAGCACTTCGCGCGACTTGGGGCCTGCAATCGACAAGCCGATGAGCTTCATGCCGTAGGGCGCGATATGTACCGAACCGTCTTTGGGTAGCGTCTGCTCAAACCAGCGCATGTGATAGACCTGCGCTTGGCTGGAGCCCCACATCATGAAACGGCCTTCCGCTGCTTTGGCGATGGTGAAGTCGCCAATGATCTTGCCCTGGTGGTTGAGCATGGGGCATAGCTGCAAGCGGCCGGTTTTAGGCAAGGTGTTGGTCATCAGGCCTTGCAGCCAGGCCTCGGCGCCCGGGCCGGTGATTTCGTACTTGGCGAAGTTGGCCACCTCGGTGACGCCCACGGCTTCGCGTACTGCTTTGCACTCGGCTTTGATGGGTTCAAAGTCATTAGAGCGGTGGAAGGACACGATGTCTTTGGCCTCAGTGCCGGGGGGCGCAAACCACAGCGGCGTTTCCATGCCCCAAGAGTCGCCCATCACCGCGCCTTGGGCGATAAATGTGTCATACAAAGGCGTGGTTTGCAGCGGACGGCCTGCGGGCAGCTCTTCGTTGGGGAAGCGGATGCGAAAGCGGCGCGAGTAGTTTTCGCGCACTTTGGCATTGGTATAGGTGCGCGTGGCCCAGTCGCCGTAGCGTGCCACGTCCATGCCCCAAATATCAAAGCCAGGGTCGCCATCGACCATCCAGTTGGATAGGGCCAAGCCCACGCCGCCACCTTGGCTAAAGCCGGCCATCACGCCGCAAGCGCTCCAAAAATTGGTACGCCCTTGCACCGGGCCGACCAGCGGGTTGCCATCAGGTGCAAAGGTGAAGGGCCCGTTGATCACGCGCTTGATGCCTGCGTGCTCCAGCGTGGGGAAATGCTTGAAGGCGATTTCTAGAGAGGGCGCGATGCGGTCCAGGTCCGGTTGCAGCAGCTCTTGGCCAAAGCTCCAGGGCGTGGTCTTGGTGGACCAAGGTTTACCGGCTTGCTCGTAGACGCCCAGCACCATGCCTTTGCCTTCTTGGCGCAAATAGCTTTCGGCGCCGAAGTCGATGACGTGGCCGATTTCTTTGCCCGCGCTTTTGTTAAAGGCTTCCACTTCAGGAATATCGTCGGTGACCAAATACATGTGCTCCATAGCCAGCACCGGCAGTTCGATGCCCACCATGCGGCCTACTTCGCGCGCCCACAGACCGCCGGCATTGACCACATGCTCGCACTCGACCACACCTTTGTTGGTGATGACACGCCAGGTGCCGTCGGGCTTTTGCTCCAGGCTTTCCACCTTGGTTTGCACTTCAATGGTGGCCCCGCCAATGCGCGCCGCTTTGGCGTAGGCGTAGGTCGTGCCGCTGGGGTCTAAGTGGCCTTCATTGGGGTCTAGTAGGGCACCCAAAAAATATTTTTCTTCGATAAAGGGGAAGTAGTTGAGCGCTTCTTTGATAGAGATGATTTCTGTCTCCATGCCCAAATAACGGCCACGCGCCACCGTCATCTTCAAAAACTCCATACGCTCAGGCGTATCGGCCAGCATGATGCCGGGCGACTTGTGCAGGCCGCAACTTTGGCCGGAGATGCGCTCTAACTCCTCATACAAACTCACCGTGTAGCTTTGCAGCATGGCCACATTGGGGTCGCCATTCAAGGTGTGAAAGCCGCCTGCCGCGTGCCAGGTGGAGCCGGAGGTAAGTTGGTCACGCTCGAGCAACATCACATCGCTCCAGCCTTTTTTGGTCAGGTGGTAAAGCACTGAACAACCGACGACACCGCCGCCGATGATGACTACCCGTGCTGTTGTTTTCATAGCTGTAAATCCTTTTTGCAGAGCAAAACAAAAATTAAAAGTCGGTGGGTGCGCCGCCCTGCGATTTACGCAGGTTGACAAAGGCATCGAGTTCTTCTTCGATCGCCGCGTCCATAGGCGGGCGCTCGTAGGCTTCGAGTTCTTTTTGCCAAATCGTGTTGGCCTTTTGGTAAGCCGTAGGCCTGCCGCCTTCGTCCCAGGATTCGAAGTTGCGCCAGTCGGAAATGATGGGCGAATAAAACGCGGTTTCAAAACGTTCCAGCGTGTGCGCGGTGCCAAAGTAGTGGCCGCCGGGGCCTACATCGCGCACGGCGTCCAGTGCCAGTCCAGCCGGGCTGACGTCCAGCGGCGTCAGGAACTCGGCCACCATTTGCAGCAAGTCGCAGTCGAGGATAAATTTTTCAAACGAAGCGGTCAGGCCGCCTTCCATCCAACCGGCGCTGTGCATGATGAAGTTGCCGCCAGCTTGTGTCAGCGCCCACAAAGAGAACACCGATTCATAAGCCGCCTGCGCGTCCACGGTGTTGGCCGCGTTGACATTGCTGGTGCGGTAGGGGATGCCGTATTTGCGGCACAGTTGCCCGCCGACCAAAACCGCCTTCATGTACTCGGGCGTGCCGAAAGCCGGTGCGCCGCTTTTCATATCGACATTCGAGGTAAAGCCGCCATAGACCACCGGCGCGCCGGGGCGTACCAATTGGGTGAGCGTGATGCCCGCTAAGGCCTCGGCGTTTTGCTGCGCCAGCGCACCGGCAATCGTCACCGGCGCCAT
>CANFVA010000011.1 GCA_947450255.1 Comamonadaceae bacterium | reverse complement strand
GACCACGCGCTTGTTCGGGCGCGGTATAGCGGCGATTGACCCGCAGTGGATTGAACAAGTGGGCGGCCATTTGCTCAAAAAGCAATTGCTCGATCCACACTGGGAGAAAAAAGCTGCTGAAGTGGTGGCACTGGAGCGGGCCACTTTGTATGGCATGGTGGTCTATAGCGGGCGGCGCGTGAACTACAGCCGCGTCGATATGGCTGGTGCGCGCGAGATATTTATCCGCCAGGCGCTGGTCGATGGGGTGTGGGAAACGCCGCTGCCGTTTTTAGCAGCCAACCTGAAACTCATCAAACAAGTCGAAGACCTGGAACACAAAGCCCGGCGCCAGGATGTGCTGGTCGATGACGCCTTGATTTACGCTTTTTACGACCAGCAACTGCCCGCCGATGTATGCAGCGGATACAGCTGCGAACGCTGGTACCGCGAGGAAGTAAAAAAGCAGCCCATGCTGTTGATGCTGACCCGCGAAGAGCTGATGCGCCACGAGGCTGCGGGCATTACCACCAGCCAGTTTCCTAAAACGGTGCGCTTAGGCGGCGTCGATTGTGCGGCGACGTATTTGCATGAACCCGGCGACGCGCGCGATGGCGTGACGGTGACCGTACCTTTGTTTGTACTCAACCAAGTGAGCGAAGAGCGCTGCGAATGGTTAGTGCCGGGCATGCTCAAAGACAAAGTGCAGGCCTTGCTCAAGACCTTGCACCAACGGCCGCGCTCGCGCCTGGTGCCGCTGCCCGAGACGGCGGCGCGCATGGCTGAAGTACTGAATGCGCCCGAACGCTTTGGCGCTGGCGGCTTGGTCGATGCCTTGCTCAAATTGGTGCGCGAGGCGACGGCGCTGGATATTGTGCGCGCCGACATCAAGGCGGACATGCTGCCTGCGCATTTTTTCATGAACATCCTCGTGGTTGACGAACACGGGCGCCAGTTGGGGCAGGGCCGCAACTTGGGCGCGCTTAAGGCGCAATGGGGCTCGCAGGCGCGGGGTGCCTTCCAGGCGCTGGCGGCGCTTAAGCTGAGCGATACCGTGCCTGCGCAGGCGCCCAAGGACTTAGGTGCTGCGAAGTCTGGCGTACTGCCGGGCGCTAAAGGCCAGGGCAGCGGTGACGCGCAGGGATCGCGACATGGACCCGGCCAAGCGCCTTCTGGTGCGGCGCATGCGCAGCCGTCGGGCACGGCTGGCCGCACACAAAGTGGCGCCAGCGCGCAAGTACACAGCTCCGAGCAGCGCTATACCGCGTGGACCTTCGGTGAATTGCCCGAGCTCTTGGAAATACGCAAAGGCGCCCATGCGGTAATTGGCTTTCCAGCCCTGGTCGATGGTGCAGACGCCGTTACGCTGGAAGTGTTTGACGAGCCGCAGATTGCCGCTGCCAAACACCGCAGTGGCCTGGCGCGTTTGTTTGCTTTGCAACTGAAAGAAGCGATTAAGTACCTGGAAAAAAATATTCCGGACTTGCAAAAAATGGGCGCTGCATTTATGCAAGTAGGCAAGGTCGATAGCAGCAACGCAGCGGGCGGCACAGTGGAAGAACTCAAAGCCCAGATCATTGCGCTGGCGCTGGAGCGGGCGTTTTTGCTGGAGCCATTGCCTACCGATGCGCCAGCGTTTCAAAAGCGACTGGACGAAGGCCGGGGCCGCTTAACCCTTATTGCCAATGAAGTGGCGCGCATGGCGCTGACCATATTGCTGGAGTACCAAAACGCGGCGCGCAAAATCAAAGACAGTAAAAATTCCCCGCCCACCTGCGAGGACGCCAGTGCGCAATTGCAGCGCCTGGTGCCCAAGCGCTTTTTGCACAATACACCCTGGCCGCGCTTGCAGCACTTGGCGCGCTATCTGCAAGCCATCAGTTTGCGCCTGGACAAATACCGCGCCGACCCGGCGCGCGATGCCGCCCGCCTGGCCGAGTTGCGCCCCTTGGAGCAGCGCTATTGGCGATTAGTTGCCGAGCGCAAAGGTGCGGTCGATGAACGCATGGCCGAATTTCGCTGGCTGATGGAAGAGTTGCGCGTCAGTTTTTTTGCGCAAGAGCTGCGCACGCCCCAGCCTGTGAGCGTGAAGCGCTTAGAGAAAGCTTGGGCGCAATTAGGCAGCTAAACCTTATTGGCCCATGTGCCAGATATTGGTAGAGCGCGCGCCGCTTCTGCAAAAGGCCAGTACCGGCCCTTTGGCAGCGGCCACGATGGCAGCAAAGCTGGCCACTTGTTCGGGCGTAATTTGGCCGCTGCTCACCGGTAGATAGTGGTACTTCAAACCCGCTGCCTGCGCCGCTAGCGCCATGGTCTCGGAGCTGGGTTGATCCGGCCCGCCTTCGCCATCGGGGCGGTTGTTCACCACGGTGCTAAAGCCGTGCGCGGCGATGGCGGGCATGTCCTCGGGGGCTATTTGGGGTGCGGTGGCAAAGCCGTCGGTGTGGGCGCTGATGGTCAAGGGCATAGTGCAATGGGCAGGAGGTGGGAAAAAGCAGTTGTCTGTTTAAGTGGCCGAATGCAAAAACCAGGCGGCCATCGCCAAGGCGCAGGCCGATAGCCCGTAGTTGAGCAAAGGGCCCAGCCAGGTGTGGTGGCCACGTGGAATTTCCGGGTACGTGAGCGTGCGCACAAAGCCTTGGTATTGGTGGGCCGCCATGGCCGAGACAATAGCGCCCAAGACCAAAAATGCCAGTCCAAACCATACCGTGGGCAGGCCGTCGGCTACGGGGTGTGCGCTGTTACCGGCATTGACCATGCGCACAAACAAGCCAAAGCGCTCTACGACAAAGCCTAGCCCTACCAGCGCTATCGCGGTCCGTTGCCAAGCCAGCAGGGTGCGTTCAGCGGCAAAAAATACGCGGGGGTCATCAAGGTAGGACATGGTGTGGCTTTCTTAAAGTTGGGCCAGGCGGGCCAGACCTTCGCGCAGCGTGGATTCTTCTTTGGCAAAACAAAACCGCACGATTTTTTGGTCGAAAGCGTCGCGGTAAAAAGCCGACATCGGGATCGCGGTGACGCCGATTTCTATGGTCAACCAACGGCAAAAATTGGCTTCACTTTTATCGCTGATATCCGAAATATCTGCGCATTGGAAAAAAGTGCCTTCGCTGGGCAGCAGGCGGAACTTGGTCTTCTCCAAGCCTTGGCGAAATAGATCGCGTTTGCGCTGGTAAAAAGCAGGTAACTCCAGGTAGCGGCCAGGCTCCCGCATGTAGGCGGCCAAGCCGTATTGCACCGGCGTGTTCACGGTAAATACATTGAACTGGTGCACTTTGCGCAGCTCGGCGCTCAGGGCCGCCGGGGCTGCCACAAAGCCCACTTTCCAACCGGTGACATGGTAGGTTTTGCCAAAGCTGGAGACGATAAAGCTGCGCGCCGCCAACCCGGGGTAGCGCGCTGCGCTTTCATGCGCCGCGCCGTCATAGACCATGTGTTCATAAACCTCGTCACTGATCAAAAGCACGTGGGTGGGCGCCAGAATTTCCTGCAGGCGCAGCATGTCGGCGCGGCGCCATATGGTGCCGCTCGGGTTGTGCGGCGAGTTGATGATGATGCAGCGTGTACGCGGTGTGATCGCGGCAGCAATCTTGTCAAAGTCCGGGCGGAAAGTGCCGGGCGTCAAGGGAACGCGCACCGCCACACCGCCGGCTAGCGCGATATTGGGCAGGTAGCTGTCGTAGCAGGGTTCGAGCACGATCACTTCGTCGCCCGGGTGCACAACCGCTAGCACGATGGAAATAATCGCTTGCGTGGCGCCCGCTGTGATGGTGATCTCATCGCTTGCGCGGTAGCTGTGGCCGTAAAGGCGCGTCAGCTTCTCGGCCACCGCTTCGCGCAACGCCGGTACGCCCGCCATAGGCGGATATTGGTTGTGGCCTTGGTGCATGGCTTGGCTGACGGCATCTAGCAAGACCGGGTCGCAGGCAAAGTCTGGGAAACCCTGGCCCAGGTTGACGGCTTTGTGCTCGGTGGCCAGCGCCGACATCACGGTAAATATGGTGGTGCCCACGTCCGGCAAGCGGCTGCGCAAGGCCGGTGTAGCAAATGCGGGCTGGGTGGGGGCGCTGTTTGGCATGGTCTGCTTAGCTGCTGCGGGCTTAAATGTCCGAATCGGTGAAATGCCCGCCCATGGCGCGCTCTACGGTGTGGCGATTCAGGCGCTCGCTGAGCAGTTCGGTAAAGGTATAAACGAAATTGCGCAAATAGGCGCTGCGCTTGAAAGCCACCCGCGTCATGTTGTGGCCAAACAACTGGCCCGCAGGGCGCACCACCAAGCCGCTTTTGCCGCCTTCTTGTTGCAAGTCACGCACCGCCATTTCGGCGGCTATGCCCAGGCCAAGGCCCAGGCGCACATAAGTGGTGATCACGTCTGAGTCAATGGCTTCCAAGGCGATGCGCGGCTGCAGTTTGCGCGCGGCAAAAGCGGAATCGATCTTGGTGCGGCCGGTGAACGATGGGTGGTAGGTGATCAGCGGCTCTGCAGCCACATCTTCGAGCGTGATGCGGGTGCGTGATGCCAGCGGGTGGTCCACTGGCATCACCAGCATGTGCTGCCATTCGTAGCAGGGCAGGGTCACCAGTTCCGGATAAGAGGCCAGCGACTCAGTGGCAATGCCGATTTCGGCGACCTCGTCGATCAACATACGCGCCACCTGGTCGGGCGCACCCTGGTGCAGGCTGACGTTGACCTTGGGAAAGCTAGCGCGCAGGCTGGCCACTTTTTCCGGCAACACGTAGCGCGCTTGGGTATGGGTGGTGGCGATGGACAGGGTGCCACTGTCTTCCTGGCTGTATTGCTCGCCGATGCGCTTGAGATTGCCCAGCTCGCGCATGATCAGGTCAATGCTGCCCACAACATGGCGACCCGGCTCGGTCACGCGCTTGAGGCGTTTGCCGTGGCGGGTGAAGATTTCAATGCCCAGCTCATGTTCGAGTTCGATGATGGCTTTGGAGACGCCCGGCTGGGAGGTATGCAGGGCCTTGGCCGCTTCGGTCAGGTTCAGGTTGTGCCGCACGGCTTCCTGGACAAAGCGAAATTGGTGAAGATTCATAACTAAATTAAGCTAAAGAATTCATTCATTATGCATTAATTTAGTCTTTTCGGTGCAGTTATCCCAGCGCAATGTCCGCTAAAAGTTCTACCAGGCGTGGGTTTTCACCGACGGCGGTTTGGAGTGCGAAGTCAATTTGCGGCCATTGGGCGTGTAATTGCTGCATCAGGGCGGGCAAGTCCTCCCGCGCATGTTTCCCAACGCCCAAAAACATCGGCACCACCGTCAGCGCACCCGCGCCCTGGTCGATCAGCGCGGCGCAGGCGGTGCGCAGATCGGGCGCGCTCAGTTCCAAATACGCGCAGGCCACCGAGGTCCCCGGCGCGCGAAGCGCAATGGCGTCGGCTACGGCCTGGATTGGCCGGTGCCACAAGGGGTCGCGCGAGCCATGGGCGAATAGCACGATGGCGCGCGGCGGGGCTTGGCTCGGTTGGCTCACTGGCGTGCTACCAGCCAGCCAAAGGCGGCCAGCGAAATAAAGGAATAAATGAGCCCTGGCAGGGCAGCGGTGAACCAAGCTTGCCAGCCTTGCAGATAGCCCAAGTCGCCGACCAGGTTGTTGAGCAATACGAAACTAATCCCGGCCATGACGCCTACGAAGACCATCGGCGTGGTGCCGCTGCTGCGAAAGTGCAAATACGCAAAAGGCAGGGCCAACATGACCATAACCAGGCAGCTCAAGGGGTAAAACACTTTCTTCCAAAACTGGATTTCGTATTTTTGGGTGGACTGCCCGTTGGCGTTGAGGTGGCGTACGTATTGAAATAAATCCAGCGTGCCCATGCGCTCTGGCCGAACCAGTGCGGAGGCCACCATCTCCGCGCTGATTTGGTTGAGCCAGCTCAGTTGCGCAAAATGGGTGGTGTTGGCTTGCGCTTGCGTCGTGCCCATATTCATAAATTCGGTACGCGTGACATCTTGCAATGTCCAGGACTGCCCTGGTCCGAATTGGGCGCTATCGGCTTGCATGAGTGAAACAATTTGTCCTCGGTTGTCCAGCTCAAAAATACGGATGCCTTTCATCCCCGCGGCGCCGTCCAGGGCGCCCACGTTGACGGAAAAACTGCTGTAGACCTGCTTGTCTTTGATCCAGGCGCCGGTGCGCCCCAAGGATACCTGGCCCATGGCTTTGGCCTTAATGGCCTGTGCCGCTTTATCGGCGACGGGCGCCAAATAATCGCCCAGCGCAAAGGTCAATAGGACAAAGGCCATGCCCAGCATCATCAGTGTGCGCAGGGCTTGCCAGGGGCCTAGTCCGCTGGTACGCAAGATGGTGAACTCCGAGCTTTGCGCCAGGCGCGCCATTACAAAAATGGTGCCTATGAGTACCGCGATCGGCATAAGTTCATATAAATGGCTAGGGACCATCAAGGCCACATAGGCCAGGGCTTGGGTGATGGTGTACCCCAGCGTCTGGTGATTCCCTATGGCTTGGAGCTCATCGGTGAGATCAAAAAACGAAAACAGGGCGTTAAAAGCCAAGAGGACCAGCGTGACCGCGCCCACAACTTCGGCGTACAGGAGTTTGCGCAATGTGTTCATTGGCGTGCTCCTGCCAGCCATCGCGCAGGCGCGGGCAATGTCCAATGGTTTTGGCGGACCGTGAGCCACAGGCAACTGAGTAAAAACACCCCACCGTGTAGGTACAGTAAAAGTTGCGCAGCGGGCATTTGCCCAGTTTCCACCCAGCTTTTACCCAGGGCGAGTAAATTGAAATACACCAAATAGGCCAAAAAGGCGAATACCAAGTTGCTGGCCCGTCCGACGCGGGGGTTAAAGCCCGAAACCGCCAAGCCCAGAAAAATAACGTTGATCGCGGCCAAAAAGAAGCCGACACGCCATACCAGTTCACCCCGGTGTTCGGGCAACGCGGAGGCCAGCAGCGCGGGTGTTGACAGGGTGGTGGCGGGTGCGAAATTGCGGGCGGTGGGCGCGTCAATGCCGAGCTTGATGGTGTAGCGCTCGAAGGTGCTAAATTGGGTTTCGTGTGTGTCGCTGGCGATTTCGACGCGCTGCCCGTTATCCAGTACCAGGTGTTTTTGACCATTGAGCACCTGTACCGTACCGCGGCTCGCGGACGTAACAGTTTCTAGGCCGCGCTCACGTGTCACCAAAAAAACGTTGATGCCCTGTTCTTTGTTGGTGCTGTCTTTGTCTATAAAGAACACCTTGTCCCCGCTGGCCGACTCCTGAAACTGGCCGGGCTCCACCCGGGCGACGTCACTGCGTTTTTGGTATTTGTCGCGCAGGTCTTCAATTTGGCCAAAAGCCCAAGGTAAGACCAGCAGAGCCAAGGTCAGAATCAACACAAAAATCGGCCAAGCAAAGCGCAAAAGCGGCCGGATCAAGCTGGTAAGGCCCCGGCCACTGCCCAGCCAGATCACCATTTCACTGTCACGGTACATGCGGGTAAGCACACTGACAACTGCCAAAAACAGACTAAAGGACAGGATGGCCGGCAACTGCGACAGCACCGAGTAGCCCATGATGATCATGACATCGGTGGGATTGAAGACGCCCCGCGTGGCCTCGCCCAGTGTTCGAATCACGGTCGTGGTCATCACCACGGTAATCAGGATTACCAGGGTGGCGCCAAAAGTACGCGCAAGTTCCTTGCGGATAGAGGAATGGAATAACATGGACGCCGTTGAAAGGGTGAATTATGAACTTTGAAGTCAAAGCCTTGGATCTGGCCGCTGCCGCCGCCGAAAAATGCGATTTGTTGGTGGTATTGGTGCCCAAGGACTTTAAACCTGCAAAAGACCCGCTATCCCAGCTGCTAGGCGGCGCCCTGAAGTCGGGCGATCTGGAAACCAGCGTCGGCAAATGCCTGGCGCTGTACCGGCCCAGCCCGTGTGCCGCCGTGCGGGTGGTACTGGCCAGTGCAGGCGAGGGCAAGGCCCGGCAGGTCAAAAGCGCGCTGCAAGCGGCCTTGGGCCTGGGCAAATCGGCCAGCCTCAAGCGCTTGGTCCTGTGTTTTGTGGGTACGGCCAGCGCCGAGGCGGTACGTGCGGCTGTTCTGGCCGTGGCCGACAGCACCTATGTCTACACCACCAGCAAATCCAAGCCGCAGCCGCGCAGTCTCCAAAAAGCATTGATTGGCGTTCCCCAGGTAGCGCCGGTCAAAGCCGCTTTTGAGCGCGCCGTGGCGGTGGTCGCGGGCGTAGAGTTAGCCAAAGAATGGGCCAATCGCCCGGCCAATCTAGCCACACCTACCGATTTGGCCAGCGCTGCCCAGGCCCTGGCCAAGCACCCCAAAATCAGCTGTACCGTGCTGGGACCGCGCGAGGTGGCCAAGCTAGGCATGGGTTCTTTCATGGCCGTTGCCCAAGGCTCAGACCAGCCGCTACGCTTTATTGTGCTGCGCTACGAAGGCGCCGCCAAGACCAAGGCGCCGGCCGTCATCGTGGGCAAAGGCATTACGTTTGACAGCGGCGGCATTTCTATCAAGCCCGCCCCTGAAATGGACGAGATGAAGTTCGACATGTGCGGCGCCGCCAGCGTGCTCGGTACTTTCAAGGCCTTGTCGCTGCTCAAACCCGCTATCAATGTCGTGGGCCTGATTCCATCCTGCGAAAACCTGATCAATGGCAAAGCGGTCAAACCCGGCGACGTGGTCACTAGTATGAGCGGCCAAACGATAGAAATCCTCAATACCGACGCCGAAGGCCGGCTGATACTGTGTGACGCCCTGACCTATGCCGAACGCTTCAAGCCCACGGCGGTAGTGGACATCGCCACCCTGACCGGCGCTTGCGTCATCGCGCTGGGCGCGGTGCGTACCGGCATGTTCTCGGACCATGAGGACCTGGCCCAGGCTTTGGCCAGTGCCGGTGACAGGGCGCAAGACCTGTGCTGGCGCATGCCGCTGGACGAAGAATACGCCGAAGGCCTGAAAACCAACTTCGCCGATGTCGCCAACGTGGCCGGGCGCGCCGCCGGGGCGGTGACGGCGGCTAAGTTTTTACAGCGCTTTGCCGACAAATTCCCTTGGGCCCATCTGGATATCGCCGGCAGTGCCTGGAAGAGCGGGGCGCAAAAAGGCGCCACCGGCCGGCCAGTCGGTTTGCTGGTGGAATACCTGTTGGGGCCCGCCCAAGCCAAGTGACGCAAGTCGATTTCCATATCGGCATCGAGGATCCGGTGGCCTACGGCTGCCGCCTGGTGCGCAAAGTGCTGGCCAGTGGTGCGCGGGCCCTGATCTTGGGAGATGCAAACCTGCTGCGGCGCATGGACGTGGCCCTGTGGGCTGATGAGGCCAGCGGCTTCCTACCCCATGCCATGGCTGACGCCCCAGCGGCTGTGCTCGCGCGCAGTCCGGTGCTGCTGGCGGACAAGGTGCCCAAGGGGTCGCCCAGCGACGCGGTATTGATCAACTTCAGCGGCCAACTGCCTGACGACCACCCGGGGCGCGAGCGAATTATTGAACTCGTATCCGCTGACGAGCGCGCCATCCAGGCAGCCCGCGAGCGTTGGAAAAGCTATAAGCAGCAAGGGTTTAGCCTAGTGAACCACGACGTGCGCCCGCGCGCCCAGTAAGCGGCGATGTCCCTGCGCCCAAGGTCCGCAAGGGCAAAGCAACATCCCGTTCCATGGATTGATCCTAAGGGTAAACCCTGACGCCTGCCGGTTCCCCACCAGCAGTACCTGCGGTGGCCTTACCCCGCGCACTTGTGGATCGCTAGCGACTGGCCGCCAGCCTAGCCTGGTGCCTCGCACCGCGCTAAGTCCCGGGCGGGATGCCTTTCAGCTAGTCAGCAAACCTCAGATGAGAAGCTTTTTCGGCTCAATCGCGTCAGTAATCATCAGCACTGGTTAATTTATACAAATATTCTTGTTTATCTGATTTGCCTTGTAAAGTTTTTGAAATTCCAACCGAAGTGAGGAGTAGCGATACCTTACTTTGGAGTGCTTCATGCCGATCAATTCCGTTTTGTCTGCCTCGTCTTTCACGGCGGGAGGCAACCTGATTAATTTGCCTAGCATTAGCACGACTGCCGTCGCCAGCCTGACGGCCAAGCAGGTGTCGCAGATTTCTGCGAAGCAATTTGCTTCGATGACCACTACGCAGGTGGCAGCCCTCACGACCGTGCAGCTGGCAGCGGTCTCGGCCTCGGCCTGGGCAGGGTTTAGCACGGCCGAACTGGCGGCACTGAGCACGGCTTCGGTCGCCGCTTTGGGGGCCAGCTTTGGTTTGGGCGCCAGCGCGGGCCAGGTGGCTGCTATAGCGGGTTCAGCGACCAACTTGAGCGCCGCTGCCCTATCGCGCATGAGTGCTGACAAAGTGGGCAGCCTGGGCAGTCTCGCGTCTTTAAGCACGACGCAGGTCGCTGCGATCGCCGCCGGTGCCTGGAGCGGTGTGAGCGCGACAAACATTGCCGCCTTAACGACATCCGAAGTCGCCGCCTTGGGGAGTAGTTTTGGCTCAGGTACCTCAGGCGCTCAAATTTCAAATTTGTCCACTTCGCAGGTCGCAGTCCTTAGCGCGAAGACGATCTCCGCGCTCCAAGGTGCACAGACGGCGTCTTTGGGGACAGCGCAGGTCCAGGCACTGAGTGACACAGCGGTCGGGAGCTTGACTGGCAACGGCATTTCCGGCCTGGACTTTTCCAAGCTGTCCACTTCGCAAGTAGCAGCTATTTCGACAAAAACCATTGCTAGTGTGCTGGCGTCTGACCTGGGCAATTTGACTACGAATGCTATGGTGGCATTGACCTCCGCGCAATTAGGTAGTCTGTCAGCGACCCAAGCTGCCTCCGTCGTCGGCACCCTGACTACGACGCAAATTTCTGCGCTCAGTGCGCGGACCGTCGGCGGTTTGGCTTCGAGCAAAATTGCCAGCCTGAGCACGATTTCTAGCCTCAGTGAGACGCAGATTGGTCAACTATCGGCCAATGCCTTCACCGCCTTGGCTCCCAACAAAATTACGGCATTGAGTGCCAGTCAAATAGCCGCTATTTCGGTATCCGCTTGGAAAGGTGTGAGCACGCAAGTGATCAATGCACTGACCACCGCCCAAGTCTCTGCGCTGGATTCGAAATTCAGCATTGGCGCCTCGTCCGCGCAATTGGCAACCTTGAGTACCAAACAAGCCGCAGCCTTGGATGTCAAAGTCATCAAGGCACTTTCGGCCAGCCAGCTCGACGCCATGCAAACCAATGCCACGACCGCCCTGAGTGCGGACCAACTCGGTGCGTTGTCCTCCACCGCCTGGGCAGGCATGGGTACGACCGAATTGGCATCCTTGACTACGAGCCAAGTGGCCGGTTTGGGTGCGAACGCGATGGCAGGGTTGGATGCGAATAGGTTTTCCGCCCTGGGCTCCCATCAACTGCGCGCGCTTCAATCCAATGCCCTATTGGCTTTAAAGGGCACACAAGTCGCAACGTTGGACGCGAACGATGTCAAAGCCTTGTATGTGCAAGATGCCAATGACATGCAGGCGCTGACTGCCGCCGCGGCGTCCGGACTGACAACGGCCAATATTACGGGCTTCACCACCACACAAGTCGATGCAATTTCGGTCGGTACCATTGGCAGTATCGATGCGGACGCATTGGCAGCCCTGGTCACTGGTTCAACCGGCCTGCTCAATAACGCCCAGCTGGGGCAAATTACGTCTAAACAAATCGATAAATTTTTAACCGCAAGCACGCTCAGTGCCGGCGAGATGAGCTTGGTCTCGGCAAACGCGATCAAAGGCATTTCCGCGACGACGATCGGAACGATTGACAGTTCTCAATTTAAGGTAGCGCAAGTCGCCCAGTTGGCATCAAGCCAAATCGCTGCTTTAGGTACCACAAATATCAACGCATTTGATGGCATTCAACTGGCCGCAATTACTGCTTCGGGCTGGGCGGGGTTTTCAACGGCAGACATTGGGGCAATCGAAGATGTTGAGCTGCGCCAGTTGGGCTCCAATTTTGGAGCCGGTTTACAAGGCAGTCAGCTGGCTGGCCTGTCAACCGCCCAGATGCGGCTGCTCAGCGACCAGACGCTGGGCGCCTTTAAGGGAACGCAGATCGAGGCAATGAGTACGGCACAGGTGAAGGCCTTGAAGGAGTCTGAGATTGGGAAATTGAGTGCCTCGGCCATTGCCGGCTTGCGCAGTGACCAGGTCTCACAATTGACGACATCCCAAGTCTCTGCGATCTCCGTCACGTCGTTTAGCAGCATCAACGTAGGCAACCTGAGTGCCAGCCAAACCAAAGCCTTATCGATGGGGCAGGTCGGACGCTTGAATGCAACACAGGTAGATCAGGTGATTTCTGCGCTGACCACGGCACAGCAGATGGGTATTGCGCTCACTGCGGTCGCAGGTATCGCCGATAGCAAGATTGCTGCCGGACTCGATATCAGTGGCCTTTCGGGCGCACAAATCGGACGCCTAGACCGTGATGATGTGATTGCATTGCGTACGGACCAGCTCCATGTAATGAGCACGCAGCAGATAAGCGGGTTCACCCGGGCGCAGCTGGCCTACCTCAGTGCCGCCCAGTGGGGTGAAATTGGTAACGCGACCGGTACCGGTTACCGGGTATCCAAAACCGCATGAGTTTTGGCCGCGCGCGCGATGGGCGCCGTCGCTCAACGCGCTTGCATGGGGCCTAGCGCACAAGGCCCCAGCGCCATGGTCAAGGCGGCAAACACCATCCCGTGGCGGGCTACCTCCTGTGGCGGCGGGTTCAGCCAGACAGGCAAGCCCTTGGCTCCTAGCCTGTGCCCCGCGAAGCGCCAAGCGCGGCCCAAGGCAAGGTAGACGACTCAGGTTAAACTCGGCGCACTGGAGAGGTGGATGAGTGGTTTAAGTCACACGCCTGGAAAGCGTGCGAGGGGTAAAACCCTCCGCGGGTTCGAATCCCGCCTTCTCCGCCATTGTTAATCTAAGCCAATCGCCATGAGCCTCGATCAGTCGTTCTGTCGGGGCTTTTTTATGGGGCAACAAAACGGATGGGCCACCGACAAGAGTCGGGCGACGCCGATGCCGCACTTACCCGATGCTGAAGTCAGCCCAGCGCAAGCGCCTCAAGCGCCAGCGCAGATACCAGGTAGTCCAGGGCCAGTTGGTGCTGTTGTTGCCATTACGGTCGATAAAGTAGCTGCTGCAGCCACTGTTCCACACGGTTTTTTTCAGTGCGTTTTGCACGCCCTGGTTGTAGCCTTGGAGGGCGCGTGGGGTGACGCTGATACTGGCACCAGGCGCAGCTGCGGTGCGGTCGATGGCCTGCAGGATAAATTGCACCTGTGCCTCAATCATCACGAAGGCGGACGAAAAGGCATATAAATTTGGGCCACACATCATGAATAAATTGGGGCAGTCCTCCAGCATCGTGCCCAAGTAGGCACTGGCCGAGCCTTTCCAACGGGTGGCAAGCGCTTGTCCCGATACACCAAAAATTTGCTGCGCGAGCGGCGGTTCAGCAACTTCAAAACCGGTTCCCCAGATGATGACATCGGCCGTGCATCGCTCGCCTTCATTGGACACCAAGGTGTTGCCCTGCACACGCGCGATGCCGGAGAAAACCCTGACCTGCGGTTGCGCCAAGGTCTTGTACCAGGTGTTGGACTGCAAAATGCGCTTGCAGCCCAGCGAAAAGTGGGGTGTCACTTTTTCTCGCAAAGCCGGATCCTGAATACCGCGGGCTATATTTTTTAAACCGGCCGCTTGCAAGCGCGCGACGGCTCGGGGAAATTTCAGACTGAAATTGAGCAGTTCAAATTGCAAATACAAAGCCCGTCGTAAGCCAGCTTGCGTCCAGGGCCAGCGCGCAAAGCGGTTTTGCCAGCGCGCGCTGATGGTCAGATCCATCTTGGCCAACACCCAGGGCGCAGTGCGCTGAAAGAGCGTCAATTGCGCCACCTTGGCAGCGATCGCGGGAACAAACTGAATCGCGGAGGCGCCCGACCCCACCACCGCCACACGCTGGTCCGTCAAGTCCAGGTCATGCCGCCAGCGGGCGGAGTGAAAGTGTGCCCCGCGAAAGCTTTCCAAGCCGGGAATATCCGGGGTCACCGGCACATGCATAGGTCCGCAGGCCATCACCACAAAGCGCGCGCGCAGTAGGCCTTGCGCGGTGTCTAATTGCCAAAGTTTCTCTGCTGCGTTCCACGTGGCTTTGTGCATGGCACAGTTCAAGCGCAAATGCGGCAGCAGCCCGAAGGCGCTGACGGTGTTGTGGCAGTACGCTTTGATTTCCGCTTGCCGCGCAAACAGGCGACTCCAGTGCGGCTGGGGTGCAAAGGAATACGAGTAAAAGCTCGATGGGATATCGCAGGCGCAATCCGGGTAGGTGTTTTCGCGCCATACGCCGCCGGTTTCGGAAGCTTTTTCCAACAATAAAAAATCGATGCCGGCTTTGCGTAAGGCAATGGCTGCGCCCACGCCAGCAAAGCCGGCGCCCACCACGATCACAGTGTGTACGCCGGAGTCGGGCGATGGTGAGCAAGTAGGCATGCGTCCAATGGTAGGGGTTATCTTGCGCGGACATTCATGCCGCGATTTGCTTTGCGCCCGATTATCGACGCCGCTGATAGGGGACGATGGCGCCCGTGCCGAAGCGCTTGCCAAAGCGGCACCCGGACTGCAGGGTCGCCTGTCAGCCATACCCTTTAGAATTTATCGATGATCGCCAACCACTCGTCACACAAACATCGCATCGTGATTGTCGGTGGCGGTGCGGCAGGCCTGGAGCTGGCCACCAGCTTGGGCGACTCGTTGGGCCGAAAAGGCCAGGCCGAGGTCACGCTGATTGAAAAAGCCCGCACCCATGTCTGGAAGCCCAAGCTACACGAAATTGCGGCCGGTAGCATGGACGTGGGTCGCCACGAGCTCAACTACCTGGCACAAGCGCATTGGCACCACTTCAAGTACCGCTTGGGCGAAATGAATGGCTTGGATCGGGCGCAGCGCCTGGTGCACGTAGCGCCTTTTATCGACGAAGACGGCGTGTTGGTCACCGAACAACACAGCATTGCCTATGACACCTTGGTGCTTGCGGTAGGCAGTCGCAGCAATGATTTCGGTACGCCCGGGGTTGAAGAACACGCACTCAAGCTGGAAACCTTGGCCGACGCCGAGCGCTTTCACCGCCGCATGCTCGATGCCTGCATACGCGCCCATGCCCAAAGCGACGCGTTGCGGCCTTCGCAATTGCAATTGGCGGTGATTGGTGCGGGTGCGACCGGGGTGGAACTGGTGGCGCAATTGCACCGCACCACACGCGAAGTGGTGGCTTTTGGTCTAGATACGATCAACCCCGAACGCGATATCAAGTTGCATTTAATTGAGGCCGCCGACCGGATACTGCCGGCCTTGTCGCCACGTATTTCGCTAGGCGCGCATGAATTGCTGGAAGGCTTGGGTATCGCCGTGCACATTAATGCGCGCGTGTCCGGCGTCGGCGCCGACCATGTGGAGCTGGCCGATGGCACCCGCATTCCTGCCGAACTGGTGGTGTGGGCGGCGGGCATTAAAGCGCCAGAGTTTTTGAAAAACATCGATGGCCTAGAAACCAACCGCATCCACCAATTGGCGGTACACCAAACCCTGCAAACCACGCTCGACGAGCACATATTTGCCATGGGCGATTGCGCCGCCTGCCCCTGGCCGGAGAAAAACGCCATGGTTCCGCCGCGCGCCCAGGCCGCGCACCAGCAGGCCAGCCACCTTCGCCGGCAAATCGAGCGCCGCTTGCGTGGCCAGGCGCTGCAGCCATACCACTACCGGGATTTTGGCTCGCTGGTTTCGCTGGGCGACTACAGCGCGGTGGGCAGTTTGATGGGTGGCATCATGCAAGGCAGTTTGTTTATCGACGGCCTGATCGCCCGCGTGATGTACACATCCCTGTACAAAATGCACGAACTGGCTTTGCATGGCGTAACCAAAGTGGCGCTGGAAACATTGACCCGGGCGATTACCCGGCGTACCGAATCCCATGTCAAGCTGCATTGAGTGTGGCCGCGCTAGCGTCTGATGCCTGAACTCTTCATCAACCAAGCGCATACGCTGGGCCTGGCTAGAGCGCGTGACATAGCGCACGTATGGATTGCGCAGGCGCAGGCCGATTGGGGCATGGCTTGCCAGCGTAAGGTCGGGGCCACCGAAGATGAGATACTTTTTAGTCGCACTGGGGCCAAGGGCAGCTTGCGGGTATGCCCAGACCGCTTCGAGTTGCGCGCGCAACTGGGCTTTTTACTGGGAAGTTTTCAGCCGCAAATTGAAGCGCAGATACGCAGCAATTTGCAGGCCTTGCTAGACCAGCACAGCGGCCAGGCTTAGCCGCCGCGGCGCATCATTTCAAAGAAATCGCTATTGGTCTTGGTGGCGCGCATTTGCTTGAGCACCATTTCCATGGACTCGATTTCGTCCATGTTGTACAAAAACTGACGCAGGATGCGCGTCTTTTGCAAAATTTCGGGCGATAGCAGCAACTCCTCACGGCGCGTACCGCTGCGGTTGAGCTGGATGGAGGGGAACACGCGTTTTTCGTAGAGGCGCCGGTCCAGGTGGATCTCGGAATTGCCCGTGCCTTTGAATTCTTCAAAAATCACCTCGTCCATGCGGCTGCCGGTATCCACCAGCGCCGTGGCGATGATGGTCAGCGAGCCGCCTTCTTCCACATTGCGCGCCGCGCCCAAAAAGCGCTTGGGCCGCTGCAAGGCATTGGCATCTACGCCACCGGTCAGCACCTTGCCGCTAGAGGGCACTACATTGTTATAGGCTCGCGCCAGTCGGGTGATGGAGTCCAGCAAAATCACCACGTCTTTTTTCAATTCCACCAGGCGCTTGGCGCGTTCGATCACCATTTCGGCGACGTGCACATGGCGCGAAGCGGGTTCGTCAAAGGTCGAGGCAATCACTTCGCCGCGCACGGTGCGCTGCATCTCGGTCACCTCTTCGGGGCGCTCATCGACCAGCAAGACCATCATGTGGCTATCGGGATAGTTGGCCGAAATCGCATGCGCAATGTGCTGCATCATTACCGTCTTGCCACTTTTGGGCGGCGCAACGAGCAAGGCGCGCTGGCCTTTGCCGATGGGCGCAATGATGTCGATGATGCGTCCGGTAATGTTCTCGTCGCTCTTGTTGTCCTGCTCCAAGCGCATTTGCACTTTGGGAAACAGGGGTGTCAAGTTCTCAAACATGACTTTGTGCTTGTTGCTCTCGGGCGATCCGCCGTTGACTTTGTCTAGTTTGTTCAAGGCAAAGTAGCGCTCGCCGTCTTTGGGTGTGCGCACTTCGCCTTCGATCATGTCGCCGGTGTGCAGATTAAAGCGGCGCACCTGGCTGGGGCTGATGTAGATGTCGTCGGTGCTGGCGGTGTAGCTGGTGTCGGGGCTGCGCAAAAAGCCAAAGCCGTCGGGCAGGATTTCGAGCACGCCATCGGCAATGATTTGCTCGCCGGTGCGAGCCCGCTTTTTGATGATGGCAAACATCAGCTCTTGTTTGCGCATGCGGCCGGTGTTTTCTATTTCAAGCTCTTCGGCTTGTTTCAGGACTTCTGACACGTGCAGTGCCTTGAGCTCGTTTAAGTGCATGGAATGTTTCCCGTTGGGGATGGGGCCGAAAGTTCGGAGGGCAAAAAATCAGGGGAGGGGGAGTGTCGACTGGTGCGTAGGGGTAGGCAGCACCTGGGGGTTCAACACCGTTGCATCGGTGCCCATGGGTATGGGCTGCATGAACGTGGGAATTATGACAGGAAAAATTGTGAAAATTAAAAAACCGGCTCCGGGGCCGGTTTAGGTGGTATCGCTGGGTAGCCACGCCAGCCCGAGCGCAAGCTGGCGCAGCCAGGTGCGCCCCCTAGATTTGCTCGTCGATAAAGGCGACCAACTGGGCCTTGCTCAGGGCCCCGACCTTGGTGGCGGCGAGCTTGCCGTCCTTGAACAGCATCAGGGTGGGAATGCCACGGATGCCAAATTTGGCTGGGATTTCTCGGTTTTCGTCCACGTTCATCTTGGCCACTTGCAGTTTGCCTTCGTAGGACACCGATACTTCATCCAAAATCGGCGCAATCATTTTGCAGGGCCCGCACCATTCGGCCCAATAGTCCACCAAAATCGGTTGTGCGCTGTGCAAGACCTCGTCCTCAAAAGTGGCGTCGGTGATGTGTTTGACGAGTTCGCTGGCCATGAAAAATCCTCTGAAAGTGGTTGGTTGTGCGTATATGAAATCGATTGTGACAGAAACAAGGCCTTGCGCTGCGGGGCCTGCGCTATGAGCGGCATAGAAAATTCCCATGGTTTGCGGGATTTCCCGGCAGCGCCCGGCTCTGAGCGCAGGCTGCCTTGTGATTTACCAGCCGCCTGGCTCTGGTTTGCGCCGCAGACCGGATTGCTCGAGGTACTGGCCGCGCGCATCGCCGCCCTGGGTGCCCATCCCGGGCGTACCGTCGTATTGCTGCCCTATGCCCAGCTGCTGCGCCAGGCCCAAGTGATGTGGGCGACGCGCTTTCCTGAAGGTTTTGCCCCGCGTTTTGAGACTTCTATGAACTGGAGCGCCAGCCTGGCGCCGTTTGAACCCGGCCCTACCGATATCGTGCACGACAAGGCCGCTGACACCTTGACAGCGCGGGCCCTTTTGCAAGGCTGGCACGCCCGCCACAGCCAAGCGCATATTGAGGTGCTGGCCGGCTTGATGGTGCAAGCGGTCCACGAGGTCGCACCCCTGGCCGCCGCCTGCGTGCCCGAGCAGCGCGCCGCCTGGGCCCAGGCCAGCCGCAATGCCTGCGAAGCCGGTTGGTCTGGGCCGGGAGCGGCCTGGGAGGCGATTGCGATGGCCGCTGCGTTGGAGTGGGCCGCCAGCTCGCGCTATGCCACCGATGTGTTGTTCAGCCCGGTCGCGCGCAACGGCGTCGATTGCGTGCTGGGTCTAGAAGGCCTGATGCCAGACCCTTTGCTTACAGGCTTGCAGCAGGTTTGGGGTGCGCGCCTGCAGCGCATGCCCTTGGTGGCCGATAGCGCCGCATCCGCTGGCGAAGCTGCGCGGGCGAGGCAGTCTGCGGCCGCCTCTGCGCTTGCTCCCCAGTTGCATGTATGTACGGATGCAGCGCAAGAGGCCGCCCGCGTGGCCGCCAGCGTGTTGGCGCAGATTGCGGCGGACTGTTTCCCCTTGGCTTTGATTTGCTCGGACCGGGCACTTACGCGGCGCATCCAGGCCTTGCTCGATGGTGCCGGCGCCCTGGTGCGCGATGAGACCGGCTGGATGCTTTCCACTACCCACGCCGGTGCGGCAGTTATGGCTTTGCTGCGCGCCAGTGCATGCAATGCCAGCAGTGATTCGGTGTTGGCCTGGCTGAAGTTGGCCCCCGCTTTGGCCCCCGCCAGTGCCGCCATGGAAGCTTTTTTGCGGCGCTACCAACTGCGTGATTGGCGCGAAGTACGCAAGCGTCTGGCCAGTAACCCGCCTCTACAGGGTGCCGATGGCATCGCCATTGCCGCTTGCGTGGCGGCCTGCGATAACTTGCAACAAGCCTTTGGTGGAAAGCGCAGCATGGCGCTTTGGCTGGCTGTGTTGGAACAAGCCCTGCGCAACGCCGGCATGTGGGATGATTTGAAGGGCGACGCCGCAGGCTTGCAATTACTGGCGCTGAGCGCCTTGGACCGCCCGCAAGAGCGAGAGCGCCTACAAGCGCAAAGTCTGTGGGGAGCGCGCGCGATGGATGCGGCCGATTTCGGCACCTGGCTGCAGTCCCTGTTGGAGGGCAATACCTTCCGCCCGGAATATCCAGCCCAGGAACAGGTGGTCATCCTGCCGATGAGCCAAATTCTGGCCCGACCTTTTGCCGCCGTGGTGCTGGCCGGTTGCGATGAAGTGCGCCTGCCCCGGGTGCCCGAACGCAATAGCCTATGGACCCCGACGCAGCGCCTGGCTTTGGGCTTGCCCACACGCAGTGCCCTGGGCCATGCCAACGAGCAAGCGTTTGGGCATGCATTGGAGCACCCGCACTGCGCAATCTTTTGGCGCAGCAGTGACGACGCGGGGGAAACCATCGCGGCCAGCCCGCTGGTGCGTGGACTGTTGGCCAAGGGCCCCTTGCCTAGTGGCCAGGACCTTCGCAGCGTGCGGCCCCTGGTGGCGCGACCCGTGGCGCCGCCCCAGCCCAGCGCGCCAGACTTGGTGCCGGCCAAGCTCAGCCAAAGCGCATATGAAGACTTGCGCAACTGCCCTTACCGTTTTTTCGCGCAACGCCAATTGGACTTGTACGGCAGCGAAGAATTAGAGAGCGAAGTGGACAAGCGCGACTTCGGGCAATGGTTGCACCAGGTGCTGGAGCAATTTGAGCTGGCCGTGCAATCGACGCCGCAGGCCGACATCGCCCAGCAACGCGCGCTGCTGGCTTGGGCGGGGGATGCCGCGATCCAAGCACTGGGCCTGGACGCCGACGAATTTTTGCCCTTCAGCGCCGCCTGGCGCACCCTGGGCGAGAGCTATCTGGCGTGGCGCACGCAGCATCGTGCCGACGGTTGGGTGTTTGACCAGGCGGAGCGCGCGCTGGAGCAAGCGGTGGGCCGCGTCACCTTGGTCGGCCGGATTGACCGCATCGATCGCAATACCGCTGGGGCTCGTCTGATACTGGACTACAAAACCGAATCGTCCGAGACCACACGCAAGCGGGTCAAGCAACCGCTAGAAGACACCCAAATGGCTTTTTACGCGGCGCTGCACGGCGAGGATGAAGACGCTGGCGCGTACCTGAGTTTTCATGAGCGCGAGGGTTGCAAAACGCTGCTGCAAAAGAATTTGATCGCGGCCCGTGATGCCCTGGTCTTAGGCATCCATGACGACATGGAGCGTATCGCAGCCGGCGCGGTCTTGCCCGCACTTGGCGAGGGCGCGACCTGTGACTACTGCAAAGTACGTGGCCTATGCCGCAAAGATTTTTGGGCTGCCGCATGAACGAAAGCCCTAACGCCATGGGTGCGCCTGCTGCGGGCTTGGATGCAGGTGCTGCGGCCTATGCGCATGATGGGCGTCGCGTGTCGCAGGCCCAGTTTTACGCCATCGCCTGTGACCCGCGACGCAGCGTGGTCGTCGAGGCCTGCGCCGGTGCGGGCAAAACCTGGATGCTGGTATCGCGCATGCTGCGCGCCTTACTCGAGGGCGCGCAGCCGCATGAGTTACTGGCGATTACGTTCACCAAAAAGGCTGCTGGCGAAGTGCGCCAGCGGCTCAATGACTGGGTGGAAGCGTTCAGCCAATCCAGCGATGCGCAATTGCAGCAAGCGCTGCGCGAGCGTGGCCTGGGTCCGCCGGTCAGCGCCGAACAGCTGGCGCGCTTGCGCGGTCTGCACCAAGCGCTACTGCAAGCGGATCGTCCGGTGCAAGTACGCACCTTCCATGGTTGGTTTGCCACCTTGGTGCGCAAGGCACCGGTGGCTGAGCTGATGCGCTGGGGTCTGCCTGTCCAATACGAATTGCTGGAAGACGACAGCCGTGCCATTGCCCTCCTGTGGCGACGTTTTCACCGGCGTGTGGCACAAGACCCGAAAGCGCGCCAAGACTATGAAGATGCCGTGGCGGCCTATGGCCGTCACCAGACCCTCAAGGCTTTGGAGGCGGCGCTGGCCAAGCGCGTGGAATTTGTGCTGGCCGATGCGCAGGGCGTGGTCCAGGCGTCGGTGCAAACCATGGGGCAGCGCTTTGCGTCCTTGGCCGCCTATGAAGAGCCCCTGCAGGCCTTGGCCGGGCCGGTCGCCAAGTCCTTGTTGGAGGCGGCAGCCGAGGCATTGCGTGCAGCGCCCCAAGCGTCCTATGCTGCCAAAGGCGTGCAATTACAAGCGGCCTTGCAAGCAGCGGATGCCGCGCAGATGATCGATGCCTTGCTGACCAAAGCAAACGGTGCGCGCTCTTTTGGCGAGCGGCTCAACAGCCTGCCGGCCATCGTTGAAGCACAAGACTACCTGCTCAACCTGCGCCAAGCCCAAGTGCAACACCATGCCTGGCTGCACCAGCAGCGTATGCTGGGCCTGGCTCGTGGCTTGCTCGATGACTATGCGGCCCTCAAGCGCGAGCGCGCATGGCTCGACATGAACGACCTGGAATTGACGGCCCAGCGGCTGCTCTCCGATCCACGCAGCGGCGCCTGGATCAGCGAGCGCCTGGACGCGCAAGTGCGGCATTTGCTGGTCGATGAATTCCAAGACACCAACCCCTTGCAATGGAAAACGCTGCAGGCCTGGATTGCTAGTTATGCGGGCGCGGGCCAGCGCCCGTCGATTTTTATCGTTGGCGACCCGAAACAAAGTATTTACCGATTCCGTCGTGCTGAGCCGCAGGTGTTTCGGGAGGCAAAGCAGTTCATCACCGAGGCCTTGAGCGGCGACAGCCTGAGATGCGACCACACGCGCCGCAATGCGCCCCTTGTCGTTGAGCTGGTCAATCGTGTGTTCGCGCCTTTGGCAACAGGCGGCGCCTTCGAAGGATTTCGCGCCCACACGACAGCTTCGCAAGCGCCAGGCTATGTGGGCACATTGCCGCTGGTTCTCAAAGAGCTGGGCGCATCGGCAGCTGATGCACAGGAGGCCCAGGAAAGCCTTTGGCGCGACTCCCTCACCATGCCGCGTCACAATCCGGAAGAAGCACGCAAAGTACGCGAAGCCAGGCAGGCAGCACGCTGGCTAGCCCATGCCTTGCACGGCCAAGGCGTGCCGGGGCTGGGCCGCTTGCAGGCCGCGGACGTGATGGTGCTGGCGCGCAAGCGCGAACGCCTGGCCTTGTTCAAGCAGGAACTGGATGCTTTGCAGCTGCCCGCCCAATACGCAGAAAAAGTGGAGCTCCACGAATTGCCCGTGGTGCAGGACCTGCTGGCTTTGGTTGATGCCTTGGTCTCACCCCGCCATGATGTGTCGCTGGCCCAGGCACTGAAGTCGCCCTTGTTCGGGCTGGACGATGCCGTGCTGGTGCAATGGGTGCAGCATCTACAGTCCCTCGGTGCGGATCGCCCTGCCGGCTGGTTGCCTGCTTTGCTGGACGATGCAAGCTTGCCGCCTCATTTGGCTACGGTGTTTGCGCCGATCGCCGACACATTGCGCCGCTGGCAACAGCTGTTACTGCAACGCCCGCCGCATGATGCTCTGAGTGCCATCTACCGCCAAGCCGATGTGCTCGCTGCTTACACGGCTAGCGCACCGCCCGCCCAAGTAGCCCATGTGCAAGCGCAGCTGCATGCGCTGTTGGGTGCTGCGTTGTCGGTCGATCGCGGCCGGTTTCTCAGCGCCTATGGCTTGGTGCGCGCGCTGCGCGCCGGGGGTTACACCGTACCTCAGGTGGCTGCGCCCGATGCGGTGCAATTGCTTACGGTACACGGTGCTAAAGGCCTGGAAGCGCCGGTGGTACTGATGCTGGACTGCGACAGTGAGACCCCGGCCTCGGCCAGTATGGGCGTCTTGGTGCACTGGCCCGGGGAGGATGATTTCCCGCGCCGCTTTGTGTTTTTGGCCAGTGAGTCTTCGCCGCCGCCGTGCTGCGAGGATTTGTTAGCGCAGGAAGTGCTTGCGCGCACGCGCGAGGAACACAACGCGCTCTACGTGGCCCTGACCCGCGCCAAACAGGCCCTGCTGTTCTCCGCGACCCAAGCCCACCGCGACAACGCCCAAAGCTGGTGGAAGCAATTACAAGCGCACGCGCCAGTCATAGCGCCCCTGCCCGAGGCGATAGACACCCTTGCCCAGCCTCAGCGCGCTGGGCCCCAGGGCCTGGTGCATGACCTACCTGAGCTGCCGCAAGCCCTGCGCCGCACTGCCGGTCCTGCCGCATGGGCTACACCCGCTGACGCAGACGCCGATCTGGAAGCCCGTGTGGGCCAGGCCATGCACTGCCTGCTCGAGCACTATGTGCCCGGCCAGACTGGCGCCAGTGGGCTGTGGAGCGCGCAGGCCTGGCGCTTGGCGGAGCAGCAGTTCATGCTCGATGCCGCGCAGATGCAACGCGCTTCGCGCAGCGCGCAATCGATCGTGCAGGGCGAGGGCGCATGGGCTTGGGACGCGCGCTTTTTGCAATGGCAGGGCAATGAAATCAACATTTACCACCGGGGCCGCCGCCTACGCATTGACCGCTTGGTGCAGCGCCGTGACACGGGCCATTGGTGGGTGCTGGATTACAAAAGCGCGGCACAGCCGCAGTTAAATTCGGACTTGTGCGCCCAGTTGGCGACCTACCGCGCAGCCGTGCGTCTGGCCTACCCCGGGCAAACCGTGCGCGCTGCTTTTTTAAGCGCCAGCGGTCACTGCATTGAGCCTGACTTGCCCGAGGATGGAGCATGAGCGGCGTCTCCATCGAGGCCCAGGCCCTGCAGGACTGCGAAGTCGCCATCATCGGTGGCGGCCCAGCGGGCTTGATGGCGGCGCAAGTCTTGGCAGAGGCTGGTGGGCAGGTGCATGTTTTTGACGCCATGGCCTCGGTCGGCCGCAAGTTTTTGCTCGCCGGGCGCGGCGGGCTGAACCTCACCCATGCGGAGGATGCCGACGCATTTGAAGGCCGTTACGGACAACGGCGCGAGGCGATCAGCGCCGCGCTGGGCGCTTTGGATGGCAGGGGCGTACGCCGCTGGGCGCACGACTTGGGCATAGACACTTTTGTGGGCTCTTCGGGGCGTGTGTTTCCCTCGGACATGAAAGCCGCGCCTTTGCTGCGCGCCTGGTTGCAGCGCTTGCGCCACCCGCAGCCGGGGGTGGCGGTGCAATTCCACATGCGCCACCGCTGGCTAGGGTGGGACGCTGCCGGGTGCCTGCGCTTTGCCAGCCCGCAAGGGGAGCGACGCGCGTGCGCCAAGGCGGTGCTGCTTGCGCTGGGCGGCGGCAGTTGGGCGCGCTTGGGTTCGGACGGCGCTTGGGTGCCCTTGCTGGCCGCGCGCGGCGTGGCGGTGGCGCCTTTGGTGCCCTCCAATTGCGGCTTTAATGTGGCAGGTGGCTGGAGTCCCTATTTTGCGCAGCGCTTTGCCGGCCAGCCTTTGAAGTCGGTGGCCATTTGCATTCCAGGCGCGCCAGGTAGCCCAGCTTTGTTTGAACGCAAGGGCGAGTTTGTGGCCACCGCCTATGGCGTGGAAGGTAGCCTCATCTATTCCGCCTGCGCCTTGTTGCGCGAGGAAATCGCCCGCCACGGCCACGCGACGTTTTACCTGGACTTGCTTCCAGCTGTGTCTGCAGAGCGCGTGCTGGCTGAAGTCGCACATCCGCGCGGCTCGCGCTCGCTGTCCAGCCACTTGAAAAGCCGCTTGCACCTGGACGGCATTAAGGCCGCGTTGCTGCGCGAATGCACCAGCGCTGCAACGATGGCAGACCCTGCTGCCTTGGCCGTGGCGATCAAGGCCTTGCCGATCCGCTTGCAGGCACCACGGCCTTTGGATGAGGCCATCAGTTCTGCGGGAGGCGTGCTGTTTGAAGTGCTGACGCCTGATTTGATGCTGGAACACCTGCCCGGTGTGTTTTGCGCGGGTGAAATGCTCGATTGGGAGGCGCCCACCGGCGGCTATTTGCTCACCGCCTGCCTGGCCACGGGCAATGTGGCGGGGCAGGGCATATTGCGCTATCTGGGAAAAAAAGACAAGGAAAGTTGACGAGCCTGACCCCGGCACTGGCTCCACAGTTAGGGCTGCTTGGTTCCCCACCTGACCCGGTTGGCCGCTTCACCATGCGGGGAGGCCCGTCACCTTCGATTGTATCGGGTGGGCGGCATAATCCCGCGCTGACGCCAGCAGCCCCGCCTATCGGGCGTATCGGTCGCAACTCGCATTGTTCTAGCAGCCCGCATTCTTAAACCAATTTTCTCCATGCACCACATCATTGCGCAAATCGCGCAGGAAATCCGTGTCCGCCCCCAGCAGGTCCAGGCCGCAGTGGCCTTGCTCGATGGCGGTGCCAGTGTGCCGTTTATCGCCCGCTACCGCAAAGAAGCTACCGACGGTTTGGACGATATCCAGTTGCGCGAACTCGAAGCGCGCCTGGCGTATTTGCGCGAATTGCAGCAGCGCCGGGAAGCGGTGCAGCGCGCCGTGGAAGAGCAGGGCAAATGGACACCGGCCCTGGCAGCGCTGGTGCAAGCGGCTGCGACCAAGCAGGAGTTGGAGGACATTTATATGCCCTTCAAACTCAAGCGCCGCACCAAAGGGCAACTGGCTTGCGAAGCCGGCCTGGAGCCGCTGGCCGACGCTTTGCTAGCGAACCCTGATCTGGTGCCACAAGACGCAGCCGCCACGTATGTCATCCCTTGGCGCGAGCCTAAGGAAGGCGAAGACAAGTTACCGGATTTTTCGACGGTGGCCGCGGTGCTCGACGGCGTGCGCGACTTGCTCAGCGAACGCTGGGCCCAAGTACCCGCCGTGGTACAAGACTTGCGCGAATGGTTGTGGGAGCAAGGCCTGCTGCGCGCGCGCTTGATTACAGGCAAAGACCCGGCACACCCGGACGTGGCCAAGTTCCGCGATTATTTTGACTACGACGAGCCGCTCTCGCGTGTGCCTTCGCACCGCGCTTTGGCAGCCTTTCGGGGTCGGGCGCTGGAAGTGCTGGACCTGAAATTAGTCAGCCCGGAATTGCCCGATGCAGCGCCCAAAGCCGGCACAACGTCGATGGCTGAGGCACGTTTGGCGCTGCGCTTGCAAGTGCCGCACCAAGGGCGCGCAGCCGATGATTTTTTGCGCAAGTGCGTGTCCTGGACCTGGCGCGTCAAGCTAAGCCTGACGCTGGAGCGCGACTTGTTTGCCCGCCTGCGGGAAGACGCAGAAAAAGTAGCCATCAAAGTGTTTGCCGACAATGTGCGGGACTTGCTGCTGGCCGCGCCCGCTGGCCCGCGCGTGGTGATGGGGCTAGACCCTGGCATACGCACGGGTGTGAAAGTCGCCGTGGTCGATGCCACCGGCAAACTGGTCGATACCGCCACGGTATTTCCCCACGAGCCGCGCCGCGATTGGGACGGCGCGCTGCACACGCTGCGCGGGCTTTGCAGTAAACACCAGGTCAGCCTGATCGCTATCGGCAACGGCACCGCCAGCCGTGAGACCGATGCCTTGGCGGCATACTTGATCAAAGCCATGGTCCGGCCCGATACACCGGCGATTGACAAAATTGTGGTGAGTGAAGCCGGTGCCTCGGTGTACAGCGCCAGCGAATACGCCAGCCAGGAAATGCCCGATGTCGATGTCAGCCTGCGCGGCGCCGCCAGCATTGCGCGCCGCTTGCAAGACCCGCTGGCCGAGTTGGTGAAGATTGAGCCCAAGTCGATTGGCGTCGGGCAATACCAACACGACCTGAACCAAAGCGCCTTGGCACGCTCCCTCGATGCGGTGGTGGAAGACTGTGTGAACGCCGTAGGCGTGGACCTGAACACGGCCAGCGTGCCGCTGCTCTCGCGCGTGTCGGGCCTGTCCAACACGGTGGCGCGCGCAGTGGTTTCGCGCCGCGAATCGCAAGGTGCGTTCGCCAGTCGACAGCAACTCTTGCAGGTAACGGGTTTGGGCGCCAAGACCTTTGAGCAATGCGCCGGTTTTCTGCGCATTCGCAGCGGCGATAACCCATTAGACAACACCGGCATCCACCCGGAAAGCTACCCCGTGGTGCAGCGCATTTTGGAAAAAACCGGGCAGCCGGTGCAGGCGCTCCTGGGACGCAGTGACATGCTGCAAAGCCTGCGCCCCGAGTTGTTTGCCAACGAGGGCGTGGGCATTATTACGGTGCAGGACATTTTCAAAGAGCTTGAAAAACCGGGGCGTGACCCACGGCCTGATTTCAAGGTGGCGCGCTTGGCCGATGGGGTGAAAGAGATAGGTGATTTGCGCGCAGGCATGGTGCTCGAAGGCACGGTCAGCAACGTGGCGGCCTTTGGTGCGTTTGTCGACCTGGGTGTGCACCAGGATGGATTGATCCATGTCAGCCAGATGAGCCAAAAATTTGTGGCCGATGCGCGCGAGGTCGTCAAGACAGGCGCGATTGTGAAGGTGCAGGTGCTGGAAGTCGATGTGGCGCGCAAACGCATCAGCCTGAGCATGCGCTTGGGCGATGCACCGCGTACGCAGGCGGGCGCTTCCAACGGCGCTGGCGCGGCGCCGCGCGGCGCCTACCGGCCGCAGCCCATGCGCGATGCGGCGCCCCAAGGTGCAATGGCCGCTGCCTTGTCGCAATTGCAAGGTCTGCGCAAATAAGCCCATGCGCGCCCTCCATATTTACGCCGGTACAGCCGCCCGCGCCCAGCTGGCCCGCGAGGGTTTACAGGCCTCCAGTGTGCGCGTAGTGCCCGCTGCGGCGGGTGGTCCCAAGGGTTTAATTTTGGGACCCTTGGACCGCTTTATTTTTGGTGCTTGGTTGGCGCAAAGCACGCAGCCGGTAGACCTGGTAGGCGCCTCGATCGGCGCCTGGCGCATGGCGACCGCCTGCCTGAATGACCCGGTCCCCGCGCTCGCGCGATTAGAGCGTGATTACATCGCCCAGCACTACGAATTGGCCCCCGGTCAAAAACGCGTACCTGCGTCCTTGGTCAGCCAGCAGTTCCGCGACAACCTGGCGCTGTTTTATGGTGGGCGCATGCAGGAGTTGCTGACGCATCCGCGTTACCGCTTGCACATTCTGGCGTCGCGCGGCCGCGGGCTGTTACAGCGCGAGCATCCGTTTTGGACGCCACTGGGCTATGCCTTCGCTATTGCGTCCAATGCGTTGGATCGCCGCTTGCTCGGGCTGTCGCTGGAGCGCGTGGTTTTTTCTTCGCAAACGGGCGCTTTACCGTTTGCAGTCCATGACTTTCGAACCCGCGAAGTGCCCTTGGTGCAAGCTAATTTCATGCAGGCCTTGCAAGCGAGTTGCTCGATTCCCTTTTTATTACAAGCCGTGCACGACATTGTGGGCGCGCCGCCTGGCGCTTACTGGGACGGCGGCATTACCGATTACCACTTGCACCTGAACTACAGCGGTGCAGCTAGCGCTGGCTATCGCGCTGCCGGGCAGGGCTTGGTGTTGTATCCGCACTTCCAAAAAGCGGTCGTGCCCGGCTGGCTGGACAAGCCCTGGAAGTGGCGCCATCGCAGCACTGCGTTTTTAGACGCTATGGTGGTATTAGCCCCCAATCCCGAATGGGTGCGCACCCTGCCCAATGGCAAGCTACCCGACCGCAATGACTTTAGCCATTACGGTAACGACCTGGCCGGGCGTGTGCAGGCCTGGAATGGCGCGACGTCGGCAGCCGGGCAATTGGCCGATGAGTTTGCGCAGTGGTTGGAGCGGCCAGCGATGGCACAAGTGCTGCCTTTGTAATTTTTGCACGGCACCGCACGGTCCTGCGCGGACCCAGCGAGCCTAAACCGCCGACACGAAAAAATACTCCACCGTGCGCATGCCCGCTACCGTGAGCAGTAGCGAGCCGAGCAAATGCAAGGCAGCGGTGCCCAGCGCCAAGGCATAGCGGCCCTGGCCTAGCATGGCGACCACTTCGGCGGAAAAGCTGGAAAAAGTGGTGAGTGCGCCCAGAAAGCCAGTGATCAGCGCCAGGCGCCACGCCGGGTCGAGGTCGGGCATCGCCTGGAACAGGGCCACGGCCACGCCAATCAGGTAGCCGCCGATCAGGTTGGCGGCCAGGGTGCCTAGCGGCAACGTGGTACCTGGCAGAACGGTGGGATTAAGCCATAGTGCCAGTTGCCAGCGCGCGAGCGCACCGGCGCAGGCGCCAAAGCAAATGGGGACTACAGGGTTCATGGGCGTATTGTGGCGCAGCCGCTCAGGCGTACTTTCAGCGATGCACTGCGCGCAGCGGCCCGATGACAGGACCTTGGCTCGAGGGTCCTAGAGGCCCAGGCTCATGGCGCATCGTGGCCTGCCAGGTTTTTACCGTTGACGCGCAAACCCGCCTCGGACAATTTGGCCGCCTGCGCCGGTTTGATGCCTTTGACGCGTCGCATCAGGTCGGCCCAGTTTTTGAAGGGGTTTTGCGCGCGCGCTTCTAGGATGCGCGCGGTGCTGGCCGGTCCCAGGCCTTTGACGCTGTCGAGCTCGGCCTCGCTGGCTTGGTTGACTTCGGTGGCCAGGCAATACGTCAAGCTAGCCGATGCCAGCCACAAACCCAAGATGCGCAAGCCCCATGCCATCGTCTTAAATTTCGTCTTAAGCGTTTTGCGCCAGCCACTGTACGTAGCGCGAAACGCCGGTTTGTACATCGGCAAATGCGTGGGCGCATCCTGCGCCCCGCAAGGCGCTCAGGTCTGCCTCGGTAAAGCTTTGGTACTTGCCGCGCAGCGCGTCCGGGAAGGGGATGTATTGCAGCAAGCCTTGCGCCACGATGTCGTCCAGCGCCAAGGCGGCATGGCCCTGCTGGGCGCGCAAGGTGTTGACGACGGCACAAGCCACCTCGTTAAAGCTTTGCGCCCGTCCTGAGCCGAGATTGAAAATCCCGCTTTTCTGCGGGTGGTCAAAAAACCAAAGGTTGATCGCGACCACATCATCGACCAATACAAAGTCGCGCATTTGCGCACCTGCCGCGTAGCCGCCGTAGTCCGCGAATAATTTGACAACGCCGTCTTTGCGGAACTGGTGAAACTGGTGGTAGGCCACGCTGGCCATGCGGCCTTTGTGCTGCTCATGCGGGCCATAGACGTTGAAGTAGCGAAAGCCTGCCACTTGCGCTGTGCCGCCTTGCAACTGCGCACCCAGGCGCTGGCGCATTACTTGGTCAAATAGCAGCTTGGAATAGCCATAGACATTGAGCGGCGCCTCGCATGCGGGTTCTTCCCGGAAACGCTCGGAGCCGCCGTAGGTGGCTGCGGACGAGGCGTACAAAAGCCGGGTGCCTTGGGCCTGCGCAGCTTCGAACAATTGCAGCGACAGGCCGTAGTTGTTGCGCATCATGTATTGCCCGTCTTGTTCCATGGTGTCGCTGCACGCACCTTCGTGGAATATGGCTTCGATTTTTCCGTAGCGGCCGGCCGCATACGCACGGTAAAAATCGGCCGCATCCACGTAGTCGGCAATTTGCCGTGTGGCCAAGTTGCGGAATTTGTCGCCATCGCGTAAGTCGTCCACTGCGATGATGTTGTCGATGCCGCGTGCATTGAGCCCGGCGATGAGGTTGCTGCCGATAAAGCCGGCAGCGCCTGTGACTACGACACGTGTCATGCGCTCAACTCCTTTAAGGTCACCGTCGCGGTGCCGAACTTACCCACCACCACGCCGCCTGCGCGGTTGGCCCAGGGCAGGGCTTGTGGCAGCGTGAGGCCCGCCCCCAGCAGTACTGCCATGGTGGCAATCACGGTGTCGCCGGCACCGGTCACGTCAAATACTTCACGCGCTTGGGCACTGACGTGGCTGACGCCGCCGTCTTCAAACAAACTCATCCCCTCTTCGCTGCGTGTCAACAGCAGCGCGGTCAGTGCGAGCGCGCTGCGCAGGGCTTGGGCTTTGGACAGCAACTGCGCTTCGCTATGCCAGGCACCCACGACCTCTTGGAGTTCCGCTCGGTTGGGCGTGATCACGGTGGCACCCTGGTAGCGCGAATAGTCGCTGCCTTTGGGATCGATCAGTACCGGTTTTCCCAGGGCGCGGGCTTTGGCGATCATATCGCTGACATGTGCCAGGCCGCCTTTGCCGTAGTCTGAAAAAAGTACGGCGTCGTGGGTGGCCAAAAGTTCTTCAAAGCGGGCGGTCTGGCTGGCCAAAATCTCTTTGTCGGGCGTGTTTTCAAAGTCCAGGCGGATCAGTTGTTGCTGGCGTCCGATGATGCGTAGCTTGACCGTGGTTTTGAGTGCGGCATCGCGGCGCAGCTCGGTTTTTACGCCGGTTTGCGCCAGTAACTTTTCCAGCTTGTGGCTGGCTTCATCTTGGCCTACGACCGTCAATAAAGTGGCCTGGGCGCCTAGCGCGGCCACGTTCAGCGCCACGTTTGCAGCACCGCCGCCACGCTCTTCTTCGCGGGTGACGCGCACCACGGGCACGGGTGCTTCAGGCGAGATGCGATCGACCGCGCCGTACCAATAACGGTCCAGCATCACGTCGCCGACGACCAAAACGCGGGCCGCGCTGATGCGGACGGAGGGTAGGGGGATGAATGCGTCAGTGCTCATAGTTCCTCTACGCGGCGTGGCGGGTAACTGTCCCAGGCCTGGCAGCCCGGGCAGTGCCAAAAATGGTGTTGTGCTTCGAAGCCGCAAGCAGCGCAGCGGTAGCGTTTGAGCGGCTTGACGGCCTGGTCCAGCGCCCGCTGCACTTGCGGATGGAATTGCTCATTTTCCAGTTTTTCACCGGCAATCCATTGGGCCGCGGCCACCAGTGACGCCTGTTTTTCCAGGTGTTGTACATACCAGCTGCGGCCATCATGTTGCGGCCCGCTTGCCGCATTTTCCAATTGCACGATGGCGTCGAGCACGTCCAGCGAAGGCGCCTGCGCATAGGCTTGTTGCAGCAGGGTCGAAACGTCTGCGGCGCGTCCGCTAGCCAGGGCACAGCGCGCCATCATGGGCGCCATCAGGGGCAAGGTGGTGGGCGTGGCCTGGGCCGCCTGCTCCAGCCAATCGAGCGCCGGGCCGGGTTCGCCCGCGCTTTCATGCAAGCGCGCCAAATCCATGCGCGCGCGGGGGCTGTGGGGCGCGCTGGCTACGGCTTGTTGCAGCAGGGTCTTTGCGGCCTGCGTTTGGCCCTTGCTCACCAGTGCTGCGGCCTGCTCACACAAATAGTGCGCCAGGCGTCCGGCAAAGCTGCCCTGACCGGCTGCCTCCAGTTTGGCTGCTACCGCAGCAGCGCCCACCCAGTCGCGTGAGCGCTCGTAATTGGCCAGCAGGGCCAGGCGCGCCTGCGCCTCAAAGCGGGTGCCTTCCAGCGCCAATAGCGCGGTCTCTGCGCGGTCCAGCAGGCCAGCTTTGAGGTAGTCCAAGGCCAGGCCGTGCTGCGCGCGGTGGCGGTCATCGTCGCTGATATCGGCGCGCGAGAGCAGGTGCTGGTGTACCCGTACCGCGCGCTCGTATTCGCCGCGACGGCGAAACAGGTTGCCCAGGGCAAAGTGCAACTCCGAGGTGTCCGGGTCGTTTTGCACCGCCTCGATGAAGGCGTCTATGGCTTGGTCTTGCTGCTCGTTGAGTAAAAAGTTGAGGCCTTTGAAATAGGCTTTGGGCGCCTGGCGATTTTCGAGGCGCATCTGGCGCAGGTCAAAGCGCGAGGCCAGCCAGCCCATGACAAATGCAATGGGTAAACCGGTTAAAAACCAGTTCAGCTCAAAGTCCATGGGTCAGGGTTTCTTCGGCCGGTGCAGGGGCTTGGGCTGCAGCGGGCAGCGGTGCCGCGTGGCGCCGGGCCTGGCGCCGCTGATGCCACCAGCGTGGCACCATACCCAAAATGCCCAGCAGCAAACCGCCGGCAAAACTGATTAGAACCACCATCACCAGCGGGCTGGTCCAGTGGTAGCCGAAGAAAAAGTGCACGGTGACATCGGCCTGGTTGTTCAAGGCAAACGCAAACAGGGTGAAAAAAATGGCGGCTTTGAACAGCCATTTCACCAGCGAAAAGAAAGAGGTCATGCAATTCCTTGGTCGGCGACGATTCTATCGGGCCGACTGGAAATCAGGGCTTGCGCGCGGCGTCGGCAGCCTTTGCAAGGCCGGTATCGACGGCTTCTCGCAGGGTTTTGCCGGGTTTGAAGTGCGGCACCCGGCGCTGCGGGATGGCGACGCTTTCGCCATTGCGCGGGTTGCGGCCCATGCGCGGCGCATGGTGGCTGACCGAGAAACTGCCAAAGCCACGAATTTCGATACGCTGACCGCGCACCAACGCGTCGTTCATCGCGTCCAGGATGGCCTTGACGGCGAATTCGGCGTCTTGCTGCGTCAATTGGCTGAACCGGCTGGCCAATTCTTCGACGATATCAGAGCGGGTCATAGAAAGCTTTGAAAACAATGCAAGCGACCGGCACACGCCGGTCGCTTGGGGCCTACTGAAGTGACACGAAGTCGCTTAGTTGTTATCCAGCTTGGCGCGCAGCAATGCGCCCAAGCTGGTGGTGCCGGCGTTTTCGCGCGCGGCGTTTTGGCTCAGGGTCGCCATGGCTTCGTTCTGGTCCGCCGCATCCTTGGCCTTAATAGACAACTGGATGTTGCGTGTTTTGCGATCCACATTGACCACCACGGCGGTGACTTCGTCGCCTTCTTTGAGCACGCTGCGGGCGTCTTCCACACGGTCGCGGCTGATCTCGGAGACGCGCAGGTAGCCGATGATGTCTTCGCCCAAGTCGATCTCAGCGCCCTTGGCATCGACCGTTTTGACCTTGCCGGTCACCACTTGGCCTTTGTCATTGACAGCGGCGAAGGTGGTGAAGGGGTCGGAATCGAGCTGCTTGATACCCAGGGAGATGCGCTCGCGGTCCACGTCTACGGCCAGCACAATGGCTTCGACTTCCTGGCCTTTTTTGAACTCGCGCACTGCGGCTTCGCCGGTTTCGTTCCAAGACAAGTCGGACAAATGCACCAGGCCGTCGATACCGGCGGCCAGGCCGACGAAGACGCCAAAGTCGGTGATCGATTTGATCGGGCCTTTGACACGGTCGCCGCGCTTGGTGTTTTGCGCAAACTCTTGCCAAGGATTGGCTTTGCACTGCTTCATGCCCAGCGAAATGCGGCGCTTGTCTTCGTCGATTTCCAGAACCATGACTTCGACTTCGTCGCCCAAGGACACGAGCTTGGAAGGCGCGATGTTTTTGTTGGTCCAGTCCATTTCGGAAACGTGCACCAGGCCTTCGATGCCAGGCTCGAGTTCCACAAACGCGCCGTAGTCGGCGATGTTGGTGATCTTGCCAAACATGCGGGTAGCTTGGGGGTAGCGGCGGTTGACGCCCATCCAAGGATCGTCGCCCATTTGCTTGAGGCCCAGGGACACGCGGTTTTTCTCGGTGTCGAACTTGAGAATCTTGGCGGTGATTTCTTGACCAGCGGTCACCACTTCAGAGGGGTGACGCACACGGCGCCAGGCCATGTCGGTGATGTGCAGCAGGCCGTCGATACCGCCCAGGTCCACAAAAGCACCGTACTCGGTGATGTTCTTGACCACGCCCTGCACCACAGAACCTTCTTTGAGGGTGGACATCAGGTTGGCGCGCTCGGCACCCATGGAAGCTTCGACCACGGCGCGGCGGCTCAGCACCACGTTGTTGCGCTTGCGGTCCAGCTTGATAACCTTGAATTCCATGGTCTTGTTCTCGTAGGGAGACAAGTCCTTGGTGGGGCGGGTGTCAACCAGCGAGCCGGGCAAGAAAGCGCGGATGCCGTTGACCAAGACGGTCAGGCCGCCTTTGACTTTGCCACTGGTCGTGCCGGTGACGAATTCGCCGGATTCCAGGGATTTTTCCAGGCTCATCCAAGAGGCCAGGCGCTTGGCGGTGTCGCGGCTGACGATGGTGTCGCCGTAACCGTTTTCCATGGCTACGATGGCCACAGAGACAAATTCACCCACTTGGACTTCGAGTTC
>CANFVA010000010.1 GCA_947450255.1 Comamonadaceae bacterium | reverse complement strand
GCAAAGTCTGAGGAATCCTGGGGGTCCTAGGCGACTGTGTTTCTTTCTTGGTGATTGGCCGCTACCAATCATTGGCGGACGGTCGCGCATTGCACGCGACCCGAACCAAGGCATCTTCTGCAGTCGGGGTCAGAAGACACTTGACACACAGCTTATGAAAGCGATGTGTCAGCTGTACTCTGAAGCGCAAAAGCCGCCGATACGGGCAGCCCTTGCGAAGTACTTTCCCATCCTGCCACCTAGAAGGCCGCAGGATGGAATTGCCATTACTTGAGCTCGACCTTAGCGCCGGCTTCTTCCAGTTTCTTCTTGGCAGCTTCAGCGTCAGCCTTGGCGATGCCTTCTTTGACGGCCTTGGGTGCGCCATCAACCATATCTTTGGCCTCTTTGAGGCCAAGACCGGTAATTTCGCGAACCGCCTTGATGACCGATACCTTGTTGGCGCCTGCTTCGAGCAGCACCACGTTGAATTCGGTCTTCTCTTCTGCGGCTGGTGCAGCTGCGCCACCACCTGCGGCGGGCGCCGACATAGCGGCAGCGCTTACACCAAACTTCTCTTCGATGGCTTTCACCAGGTCGTTGAGTTCCATGACCGTCATGCTGTCCAGCGCGGTCAAAAATGCGTCTTTATCGAATGCCATTTTCTATTTCCTAATGTGCTTGTGCTTAGCCCTAGCGCATTGCGCATATGGCGGCACAGGGATGAATTACCTATAAATGCGACAGCCGCTTACGCAGCCGCAAGCTCTGCCTCGGCAGGTGCTGCCGCACCGCCTCCGCGCTGCTCTGCCAATGCGGCCAACACGCGCGCGGTGCGCGAAATCGGAGACTGCATCAAGCCCAGCAACTGCGCGAGCAGCACTTCTTTCGAAGGGATGCTGGCCAATTGCTTCACGCCGTTCACGTCCAAAGCCTTACCGCCATACGCACCGCCGCGAATCACCAACTTGTCATTGGTTTTCGCAAACTCAGATACCACTTTCGCGGCAGCCACGGCGTCGACAGAAAAGCTATAGATCAAAGGACCGGTCATCTGGTCGGACACCACCTCAAAGCCACTACCGGCAACAGCGCGGCGCGCCAAGGTGTTTTTCAACACACTTAACGTCACTCCGCTGTCGCGCGCTGTAGTGCGCAACTTGGTCATGTCAGCGACCGTGATGCCACGGTACTCCGCGATCACGAGCGTTTGAGCTTTAGCGGCGAGGCTGGTCACTTCTGAAATGACCGCTTCTTTCTCACTGCGATTCAAACTCAAGGTCTACTCCTTTACATGCGCTTTGCGGCTTGCACCGCTTACGCTCCAAAATGCAGCGATCGACTGTCGAAGGATGTTCATCCGTCTGCAGCGGGATCGCCATCTGCGTTGGTTTTCACTGATTAAGGGCAGCCGAACTGCACACCAACGGTCTTGGATGGCCCCCCTTGGTCTTTTCAACCTCGGGGACCCACCACATCGGGCACCTCTTACGAAATGCCCAAAATTCAGTTACTTCACATTCAGGCCGTCAAAGATTGCACATCCACGCGCACGCCCACACCCATGGTGGAAGACAGCGCCATTTTGCGCAGGTACACGCCTTTGCTGGTAGCGGGCTTGGATTTGTTCAAAGCCTCGACCAAGGCAACCAAGTTGCCTTGCAAATGCGCAGAATCAAACGAGCGGCGGCCGATGGTGGAATGCACGATACCGGCTTTGTCCACACGGAACTGCACCTGACCGGCTTTGGCGTTGCGTACCGCAGTAGCCACATCCGGCGTCACGGTACCGACCTTGGGGTTGGGCATCAAACCACGCGGGCCCAAAATTTGGCCCAGCGTACCGACTACACGCATAGCGTCAGGCGCGGCGATTACCACATCAAAAGGCATATCGCCGGCCTTGACCATGGCAGCCAAGTCGTCCATACCCACGATATCGGCACCGGCGGCTTTGGCCTCTTCCGCCTTAGCACCCTGGGCAAACACTGCAACGCGGGTCGTTTTACCGGTGCCATTAGGCAGCACTACGGCGCCACGCACCACCTGGTCGGACTTCTTGGCATCGACGCCGAGTTGCACTGCAACATCGATCGATTCGTCAAATTTGGCGGTTGCAAATTCTTTGACTAATGCCAGCGCATCGGTCACCGGATAGAGCTTGGTGGCCACGATCTTGCCCTGTTGGGCTTTTTGTTTTTTGGTCAGCTTAGACATTTACACACCCTCCACATTCACACCCATCGAGCGAGCAGAGCCGGCGATGGTACGGACCGCTGCGTCCAAGTCGGCCGCAGTCATGTCTTTCATTTTGGTTTTGGCGATCTCTTCGAGCTGGGCACGCGTGATCTTGCCGACCTTGTCGCTGTGCGGACGGGCCGAGCCCTTGTCCAGCTTGATGGCTTTCTTGATCAACACCGTCGCTGGCGGGGTCTTGATGACAAAGGTAAAGCTCTTATCCGCAAATGCGGTGATGACCACCGGCAACGGCAGGCCGGGCTCGACACCTTGGGTCTGGGCGTTGAAAGCCTTGCAGAACTCCATGATGTTGAGGCCGCGCTGACCGAGCGCCGGGCCAATCGGGGGGGATGGGTTGGCTTTTCCAGCTGGCACTTGCAGCTTGATAAAGCCGACGATTTTTTTCGCCATGATTGCTCCTTACGGGTACTGACGCTTTGGCGCTGAACGACTCAGCCCTCGGCTCCCCGGGGTATCGACTCCTACCACCACCCGCGCTGCGTCGGAAAAACGCGGGCTGTCTGCGGGCCTGCGCCCGCGAAAAAATCAGGTCTTTTCGATTTGCGAGAACTCCAACTCCACGGGTGTGGAGCGGCCGAAAATCGTGACCGACACGCGTACTTTGCTCTTGTCGTAATTGACGTCTTCGACCGATCCATTGAAATCGGTAAACGGGCCGTCTTTGATGCGCACAAACTCGCCCACCATAAATTCCACTTTGTGGCGCGGCTTGTCCGTACCCTGCTGCATCTGGTTGACGATTTTGGAAACTTCCGCCTCCGAAATCGGGGCCGGGCGGTTCTTGGCGCCACCCACAAAACCGGTCACCTTGTTGGTGTGCTTGACCAAATGCCAAGTGTCATCATCCATCACCATTTCGACCAGCACATAGCCCGGAAAGAACTTACGCTCCGTGGTTTTCTTCTGGCCGTTTTTGACCTCAACCACCTCTTCCATTGGCACCAGAATACGGCCGAATTTATCTTGCATCCCCGAGCGGTTGATGCGCTCCAGGATATTGCGTTCAACAGCTTTTTCCATGCCGGAATAGGCATGTACCACATACCAGCGCAAATCGGGATTGCTATTGGTAGATACAGGCATGGCCGACTCGGCCAATGGAGCTTGAACTTCTTCAGTCATTATTTTTTCCAACCCAGAATTAAGTCATAAAAAACCCATTCCAGCGTCTTATCTGTCAGCCAGAGGAACAAGGCCATGATCAGCACAAAACCGAACACCACTGCCGTCATCTGCGTCGCTTCTTTGCGCGTCGGCCAGACTACTTTTTTCACTTCCCGCCACGCATCGCGGCCGAAAGCGATCAATTGCTTACCCGGCTCGGAAACCAGAAAAGTCACCGCCGCCATCACCAGCAATATCAGGAAAGCAGCCCATTGGGCCACAGCGCCTTGCTTGGCCAGCAGGAAATAAGCGGCCAGCGCCGCCACCACCAACAGCGCGGATGCGACCAGCTTGGCCTTATCCCCTGCGGTGCTAACGGTTTGAACTTGTGTTGTGGCCATGATCTCTTCGTATTTCAGTGGAACTGTCTATTTACATTTCGCGCCCTTAAGACGCTCAAGCCCGCTACACCGTAGCGGGCCTGTTTACCACCGGCGCTTCAGGTGGCAGGGGCAGTAGGAATCGAACCTACAACCTTCGGTTTTGGAGACCGACGCTCTGCCAATTGAGCTATACCCCTTCGCAATTACGCAATGATTTTGGCAACCACACCGGCGCCGACCGTACGGCCACCTTCGCGGATAGCAAAGCGCAAGCCCTCTTCCATCGCAATGGGGTTGATCAGCTTGACCGTGATCGAGACGTTATCGCCTGGCATCACCATCTCTTTGCCCTCAGGCAACTCGATCGCACCGGTCACGTCCGTCGTACGGAAGTAAAACTGCGGGCGGTAGTTGTTGAAGAAAGGCGTGTGGCGACCGCCTTCGTCTTTGGACAAAACGTAGATCTCGCCAGTGAAGTGGGTGTGCGGCTTGATCGAGCCGGGCTTGCACAGCACTTGGCCGCGCTGCACGTCTTCGCGCTTGGTGCCGCGCAGCAAAATGCCCACGTTGTCACCCGCCTGGCCTTGGTCCAGCAGCTTGCGGAACATTTCCACGCCAGTGCAGGTGGTTTTTTGGGTGTCAGCGATACCGACGATCTCGATCTCTTCGCCCACTTTGATGATGCCGCGCTCTACGCGTCCGGTCACCACGGTGCCGCGTCCGGAGATGGAGAAGACATCTTCCACAGGCATCAAGAAGGCGCCGTCCACTGCGCGCTCGGGCAGGGGGATGTAAGTGTCCAGGGCTTCGGCCAGTTTCATGATGGCGCCTTCGCCCAGTTCGCCCTTGTCGCCTTCGATAGCGAGCTTGGCGCTGCCGTGGATGATCGGAGTAGCGTCGCCGGGGAAGTCGTATTTGTCGAGTAACTCGCGTACTTCCATTTCAACGAGCTCGAGCAACTCGGCATCGTCGACCATATCGCACTTGTTCAGGAACACGATGATGTATGGCACACCCACTTGGCGCGCCAGCAAGATGTGCTCGCGGGTCTGGGGCATGGGGCCGTCAGCAGCCGAGCACACCAAAATAGCGCCGTCCATTTGGGCCGCGCCGGTAATCATGTTTTTCACATAGTCAGCGTGTCCAGGGCAGTCCACGTGGGCGTAGTGGCGGTTGGCCGTTTCGTACTCGACGTGGGCAGTGTTGATGGTGATGCCGCGCGCTTTTTCTTCGGGAGCGGCGTCAATTTGGTCGTAGGCCTTGGCTTCGCCGCCAAATTTGGCCGACAAAATCGTCGTGATCGCCGCCGTCAGCGTGGTTTTGCCATGGTCCACGTGGCCGATGGTGCCTACGTTAACGTGGGGCTTGGTACGCGTGAATTTTTCTTTTCCCATTTCAATTCTCCAAAAAGAGCAAAGCCCGTGTGTGATTTAAGGTTTGCACGCTGTTGCTGATTCATCCCGCACGGGCACAGGATGGCACAGCGTCGCAGACCGTTTGAAAACTTACTTGGCGCGTGCTGCCATGATGGCTTCGGACACGTTGCGCGGTGCTTCGGTGTAGTGCTTAAATTCCATGGTGTAAGTAGCGCGACCTTGCGACATAGAACGCAGCGTGGTCGAGTAACCAAACATCTCGGACAAGGGCACCTCCGCCTTGATGGCTTTGCCACCGCCGACCATATCGTCCATACCCTGCACCATGCCACGACGAGAGGACAAATCGCCCATCACGTTTCCGGCATAGTCTTCGGGCGTTTCGACTTCCACCGCCATCATGGGCTCCAAAATCACCGGCCCTGCTTTGCGGCAGCCTTCCTTGAAGCCGAAGATCGCGGCCATCTTGAAGGCCAATTCATTGGAGTCCACGTCGTGGTAAGAACCGAAGTGCAGCGTTACCTTGACGTCCACTACCGGGTACCCAGCCAAGACGCCTTGCGTCACGGCTTCGTGAATACCTTTTTCCACCGCAGGAATATATTCACGCGGCACCACACCGCCTTTGATAGCGTCGACAAATTCGATACCCTTACCGGCCTCGTTGGGCTCGATCTTGAGCACCACGTGGCCGTACTGGCCTTTACCACCGGACTGACGCACGAATTTGCCTTCGGCTTCATCAATAGTCTTGCGGATAGTCTCGCGGTAGGCCACCTGGGGCTTGCCGACATTGGCTTCAACGCCGAATTCGCGCTTCATGCGGTCCACAATAATTTCGAGGTGCAACTCACCCATACCGGCGATCAGGGTTTGGCCCGATTCTTCGTCGGTCTTCACGCGGAATGAGGGGTCTTCTTGGGCCAGGCGCTGCAAAGCGATACCCATTTTTTCCTGGTCGGCCTTGGTCTTGGGCTCGACCGCCTGGGTAATCACAGGCTCAGGAAAGATCATGCGCTCGAGCATGACAATGGAGGCTGGGTCGCACAAGGTCTCACCCGTGGTCACGTCCTTCAATCCCACGCAAGCAGCGATGTCACCGGCGCGGATTTCGCTCACCTCTTCGCGGTTGTTGGCGTGCATTTGCACGATACGGCCGATACGCTCTTTCTTGCCGCGAATCGGGTTGTACACGCTGTCACCTTTTTGCAGCACGCCGGAATAGACGCGCACAAAGGTGAGCTGACCCACAAACGGGTCGGTCATCAACTTGAATGCCAGCGCAGAGAATTTCTCTCCGTCGTCGGCTTGGCGCACCACCGGGTTTTCATCTTCGTCCATGCCGCTCACCGGCGGGATGTCCACGGGCGATGGCATGAATTCAATCACCGCGTCCAGCATACGCTGCACGCCTTTGTTCTTAAAGGCGGAGCCGCAATACATGGGCTGGATTTCGCTGGCAATGGTGCGCGCGCGAATGCCCGCTTTAATTTCCAGTTCGGTCAAGTCGCCTTCTTCGAGGTACTTGTTCATCAACTCTTCGGTGGCTTCGGCTGCAGCCTCGACCATTTTTTCGCGCCACTCTTTGGCCGTCTCAACCAGATCGGCAGGGATGTCACGGTAGTCGAACAACATACCTTGTGATGCCTCATCCCAGATGATGGCTTTCATCTTGAGCAAATCGACTACGCCGACAAAATTTTCTTCGGCACCAATCGGGATCACCATAGGTACCGGGCTGGCCTTGAGGCGCAGCTTCATCTGGTCTACAACCTTGTAGAAATTGGCACCAGTACGGTCCATCTTGTTGACAAAGGCCAGACGCGGCACTTTGTACTTATTGGCCTGGCGCCATACAGTTTCGGACTGGGGCTGCACGCCGCCAACCGCACAGTACACCATGCAGGCGCCGTCGAGCACGCGCATAGACCGCTCCACTTCGATCGTAAAGTCCACGTGTCCGGGAGTGTCGATGATGTTGATGCGGTGCTCGGGCAAAGACTTGTCCATGCCTTTCCAGAAGCAGGTAGTGGCCGCCGAGGTGATCGTAATGCCTCGCTCCTGCTCTTGTTCCATCCAGTCCATGGTGGCCGCGCCATCATGCACCTCACCGATTTTGTGGTTCACACCTGTGTAAAACAGCACGCGCTCGGTAGTAGTGGTTTTACCGGCGTCAATATGCGCTGAAATGCCGATGTTGCGATAGCGCTCAATAGGGGTATGGCGAGCCATGGTGGATCCTTCTTTGATCTGGGTCTTCAATAATCGGTGCGCTTACAGGCGCTGCTTGCGAGTAGCCGCTTAGGCTAAGCCATTGCTGCAGCAGTGTGATGACACTGTGCCATGGCGGCGCGGGCACACAGGCCCGCCGGCACACACTGTTTAGAAACGGAAGTGCGAGAAGGCCTTGTTGGCTTCGGCCATGCGGTGCACTTCATCACGCTTTTTCATGGCGCCGCCACGGCCTTCGGTAGCTTCGAGCAACTCATTGGCCAAACGCAAGGCCATGGATTTTTCGCCACGCTTGCGGGCTGCTTCTTTGATCCAGCGCATCGACAAAGCCAAACGGCGCACGGGGCGCACTTCAACAGGGACTTGGTAGTTGGCGCCACCGACACGGCGGGATTTGACCTCGACCATCGGTTTGACGTTATTGATGGCTACGGTGAAGGCCTCAAGCGGGTCTTTACCGGGATGTTTTTTTTCAATCTGCTCGAGCGCACCATAAATAATGCGCTCGGCGACTGCTTTTTTGCCGCCTTCCATGATGACGTTCATGAACTTGGACAGCTCGACATTGCCAAATTTTGGATCAGGCAGGATCTCCCGTTTGGGGACTTCGCGACGACGTGGCATTTTTTCACCTCTTTGCTTCAGTTGGCATCCACCGGGGATACCGCGGGAGCCATAAGACTCCCACTTACTCGACCCACACAAACTATTTTGTGCTTCGGGTCACTACGCTGCACCACCGCGCCACGCGGGGAACAGCACCTAAACACGAACGGAGAAACCCCGTCTTACTTGGCCTTGGGGCGCTTGGCACCGTATTTGGAGCGCGACTGCTTGCGGTCTTTCACGCCTTGCAAGTCGAGCGAACCACGCACAATATGGTAACGCACACCAGGCAAATCCTTGACACGGCCGCCGCGCACCAGCACCACGCTGTGCTCTTGCAGGTTGTGGCCTTCGCCGCCGATGTAAGAAATGACTTCAAACCCGTTGGTCAAGCGCACTTTGGCGACTTTACGCAGCGCAGAATTGGGCTTCTTGGGGGTTGTGGTGTACACGCGGGTGCACACGCCGCGGCGCTGGGGCGAGTTTTGCATGGCAGGGCTTTTGGACTTGATCGTTTCGACCTCACGCCCCTGACGCACTAGCTGGTTGATGGTTGGCACTTAAGCCTCCTAATGAAAATTCTCCTGCTGCGCAGGAGCAATACGATTCAAAAACTTCGAAAACACAAAGCCCTTCGGAAGTTTCCGAAAAGCCTTCTAATATAACAGATATCGCGGCGGCATAGTCGCTCGGACTATGGCCTGGGGCCGAAATCAGCGAATCCAAAGGCGCAAAGCGTCCCAGGCGCGCCCGAAAATCCCAGCCTGATCGACCGCCTCCAAGGCCTGCAGAGGCACCTGCGCCACTTCTACGCCGCCCGAGAGCACGCGCAAACTGGCCACTTCCTGGCCTTTGGCGATCGGCGCCAACAGCGGGTCTTTGCGCACCACTTCGGTAGTCACTTTGCCAGCGCTGCCCGCAGGAAGCGCCAGCAAAACGCCCTGCGGCTGGCCTACCCTGACGGTTGAAGCACTACCCTTCCAAACTTGGGCAGTCACCACGGCCTGGCCGGGGTCGAACAATTTGACCGGCTCAAAAGCGGTAAAGCCCCAATTGAGCAGCTTTTGCGACTCGTTAGCGCGCGCGTTCTCATTGGCTGTGCCCAGCACAATGGACAGCAAGCGTCGGCTCGGGCTGGCACCTTGCGATCCCAGGCTTGCATAGTCGCGCCGGGCCGTGGCCACCATGCAATAACCCGCCGCCTCGGTATAGCCAGTTTTCAGGCCGTCCACGGTAGGGTCGCGTTGCAACAACAGGTTGCGGTTGGTGTCATTGGCCGCCGGGGTGCCGGGGTAACGGTATTTTTTCAGGGCGTAGTAACCGACGTATTGCGGGAAATCGGCCATCAGGCGGGTGGCCAGAACGCCCAGGTCGCGCGCGGTGGTGAAGTGGCCGGATTCGGTAAGGCCTTCGGGGTTTTTGTAACTGGTACCTTTCATGCCCAGCACCTGGGCCTGTGCGTTCATCATTTGCACAAAACGCGGTACATCACCGCCCACCCCTTCAGACAGCGCCACGGTGGCGTCATTGCCCGACTGCACCACCATGCCCTTGATCAGGTCTTCCACAGGCACCTGCATTTTCGGGTCGATAAACATGCGCGAGCCCGGCATTTTCCAGGCGCGCTCGCTAACCGGAAACTTCTGGTCCAAGGTGATCTTGCCGGACTTCAGGGCATCGAACACCAGGTAAGCCGTCATCAGCTTGGTCAGCGAGGCGGGCTCCACTTGCATATCAGCGTCTTTAGCCGCCAACACCTGGTGCGCCGAGACATCGAGCAACAGGTAGGCGCGCGCGGCGATTTCGGGGGCTTGAGGACTTTGCGCACGGGCGCTGGCCAACAAAAAGAGTGCGAGCAGGCAGGAGGCAATTAGTTTCATGGGGTGATCGTCTTAGGGAGCGGTAAGTGGCCTGCGCGCGCGGCGTTTTTAAAAATGAGCGGTGGTACAGCAGTGGCGAACGCCTAGGCCATCGAAGGGATGGCCACATGGCGGGCGACCAGTTCGCGCAGCAGCGGCAATTGTCCGTGAAAAAAATGCCCCACCCCGGGCAAGACCAGTACCGGCAAATTTTGCGGTCGCGCCCAGTCCAGCGCGGCCGATAGTGGCACAGTGTCGTCCTTTTCCCCGTGCAACACCAGAGTTTTGGCATGCAGTTCCGGCGGCAAGGCGGCCACTTCGAAACGCCCTGCAGCGGTACCGACGAAGACCAGCCGGTCTAGCTTGCGCGCTGCATGCAAAGCCTGCACTGCATGGGAGGTCACGGAGGCGCCAAACGAAAAACCCGCCAAGGCCAATGCGTCCGGCCCACCCGCTGCGGGGGAAAAATGCGCGATCACAGCGAGCAGGTCCTGCAATTCACCGCGCCCGTCGTCGTAAACGCCTTCGCTTTCTCCCACGCCCCGAAAATTAAAGCGTACCGCCACCCAGCCGGCCTGCACAAATGCGCGCGCCAGGGTCTGCACGACTTTGTTGTCCATGGTGCCGCCAAAAAGCGGGTGCGGATGGGCAATCACCGCCACGCCTAGCGGGTTGGATTGCGCCGCTTGGGCCGGCCTATCCACCAGGGTTTGCAGCTTGCCCACCGGCCCTTGCAGCGTCAACGGCTGGGTACGCGGATTCATGCGCGCTCAGCGTCCAACGCTCGGGGGCAACAGCAACCGCTCCACAGGCTTGCCGCCGAGTAAGTGGCTGTCGACGATTTCGTCAATGTCGGCGCTGTCCACAAAGGTGTACCAGACCGCCTCAGGGTAGACCACCGCCACCGGGCCACCAGCGCAGCGGTCCAGGCAACCGGCTTTGTTGACCCGCACCTGGCCGGGGCCGTTGCGGTCGGCTTCGCGAATACGCTGCTTGCAGCGGTCAAAGCCGGCTTGCGCCTGGTGCTGGGCGCAACTGTCTTCGCCGTTTTTGCGTTCATTCAGACAGAAAAATATATGGCGCGCGTAATAGCTGGTTTCTGCGGGGCCCGCAGCGCTTGGGGAGAAGGTCATGCGCTGATTTTAGGTTCGCCGCTGGCACCATACGCTCGGGTCAAGACCAATGCGATAGCCGCATAGGGCCAGAGCCAACCCAGCCATTCCGCGAAACCATTGAAACGCACGAAACGGCCCTGCTCCCACGATTGCAAGGTCTGGGCGAAATACGGGCTCTCCGGCGCCTGGTTGAGCAAAGCCACATGGCAGCACAGCAGGACCAAAACCAGCGCCGCCGCCCAAGGCCAGCGCATACGCGCCAAGGCCATCGCCATGGCCAAGGCCAGCCCCATCCCAGCGGCCGTCGTGGCGTCCAACCATGACCACATATGGCCCGGACCCCAACTTAGCGCCGCCGATAACGCGCTGGCGCTGCCACCGACGGCGACGACTGCCATGCTCAGCCACACCCTGTGCCGGGGTCGATGCAGCACCCCGAAACCCAGCAAACACGGGACCAGCAAACCACTCACCACACAGGCCAGTGCGGCACTTGGCGCGAGCGGAGCCGCGTCGATGGCTGCAAACCAATTGAACAGCTGCGGATCTGCGATCCAATGCGCAGCCAAGCCGAGCAGGGCTTCTGTAGCGTCGCGCAATCGGGCCCACACATGGCCCAAGCCAAAGGGCACGGCCGAAGGAAACAAGAGCGCAGCAGGCCAGCTCAGCAGTAACACCAGCACGCCGCGAGACTGCGGCGCCAGCCAGCGCTGTTGCCAGCGATCCCAGCGCGCCAAGCCACCACGCCGCGCCAGGTAAAGCGCCAATGCAGCACCCAGGCTGGCACCCAAGGTGTTGAGTAACCAGTCCTCGCGCGAGGCCACGCGCTGAGGTAAATAGCTTTGCAAAGTCTCCATGGACAGCGACAACAGCGAGCCGCCGACCACCGCCATCCAAGCCGGTGGCACGCGATAGCGGATGCGCACACCTAACCATGCCAGCAAGGCACCGAGCGGGCCGTAGCCAATGATGTTGATCGCCACGTCAAAGCCGGTCCAATAGCGCGGCAGTGGCGCCGCCAAAAACGCCCAGGGCACAATGCCTTGGTCACGCCAATCAACAAAGGGGTACAAGCTGGCATACACCACCAGCGCGCAGTACATCGCGGTTAGAGGCCAAGCAGCGGATTTGTGCATGGCGCTATCCGGTCAAAAAGGCTTGAGTACCACCAGCAATACGGCTGCCACCAAGAAAAGCACGGGAATTTCGTTGAACCAGCGAAACCACACATGGCTGCGCAAAGCGGTCTGCACATGCAACTGGCGCAGGATGCGCGCACACAGGTGGTGGTATCCCAGCGTCAGTAGGACAATGATCAGCTTGGCATGCATCCAGCCATTGCCAGGCCCCAGGCCCACGCCGTAATAGAGCCACAAGGTGAGCCCCAATCCCAGCGCAGGCACGGCCAAGATGGTGCTAAAGCGCAATAGCTTGGTCGCCATCAGCAACAAACGGGCACGCTCGGCTTCGGAACCTGGCTCGACCATGGCCAGGTTGACAAAAATGCGCGGCAAGTAAAACAAACCGGCAAACCAACTGGCGACGAAAACGATGTGGAAAGCTTTGACCCAGAGCATAGGCAAAGTGTAGCGGTAGCCCCGCAGTGACACGGACCCGCGCGACAGGCAAAAAAAACCCCAGCACACGGCCGGGGTGTTAAGCCTATTTGCTGTCACACATCAAGGCCCCGCTCAGGGAGGAAAAGCGGGGGGAACCGAAGCTCCCAGGCAAAAGTATATCTATCTCGTCAAAAAAGTCACGAATTTTTTGTTTTGATCAAAAAATTTGTTTTATGTGTTGTAAACAACACATTGTTTTTAAAGGTCAAATAGGGTTAGAGGTGCCTAGTGCAGCTTTGTTTTATTCCCGCCAGTCCGGCAAATCAGGCACAATTTTCCCCATGATCACTCCCGCACCCTTCCCCTTTGGCCGCCCGCGCCGCTTGCGCCGCGACAGTTTTACCCGCAACCTGGTGCGTGAAAACGCCCTCACCGCCCATGACCTGATCTACCCGGTTTTCGTGGTCGACGGCGTTGGTCAGCGGGTGGCTGTACCGTCCATGCCAGGCGTGGAGCGCCTGAGCCTGGACGTGCTGTTACCGGTGGCCCAGGCTTGTGTGGCACTAGAAATTCCGGTGATGGCCTTGTTTCCGGTGATCGACCCCGCGCTCAAAACCTATGACGGCGCAGAGGCCCTCAACCCGGACGGCCTGGTGCCCCGCGTGGTGCGCGCCTTGAAAAAAGAATTCCCCCAACTGGGCATCATGACCGATGTGGCGCTGGACCCGTTTACCAGCCACGGCCAGGACGGCCTGCCCGACACCCGGCCCGAAAACGAGGGCTACATCTTGAACGATGAAACCACTGCGGTGCTGGTGCAGCAAGCCCTCACGCAAGCACGCGCCGGGGTGGACATCGTGGCGCCCAGCGACATGATGGACGGTCGCATTGGCGCCATCCGCGAGGCGCTGGAAGCGGAAAAACTGGTGCATACCCGCATCATGGCCTACAGCGCCAAATACGCCAGCGCGTTTTACGGCCCGTTCCGCGACGCCGTGGGCTCAGCCGCCAACCTGGGCAAAGGCAATAAAAAGGTGTACCAAATGGACCCAGGCAACAGCGACGAAGCGCTGCGCGAAGTGGCCATGGACATTGCCGAAGGCGCCGACATGGTGATGGTCAAGCCCGGCATGCCGTACCTGGACGTGGTGCGCCGGGTGAAAGACGAATTCAAAGTGCCCACTTTTGCCTACCAGGTGTCCGGCGAATACGCCATGCTCAAGGCCGCGGCCCACAACGGCTGGCTCGACCACGACGCGGTGATGCTGGAGAGCCTGCTGGCCTTCAAACGCGCCGGTGCCGATGGCATCTTGACTTACTTTGCCTTAGACGCGGCGCGCGCCCTGCGCCAGGCCTGAAGCCTGAGCGGATGCGGCGCAGCCTATGAATACCCCCGTTCTACTGGTCACTGGCGGCTCACGCGGCATTGGCGCGGCGACGGCGTTGACGGCCGCCCGCGCCGGCTATGCCGTGGCGGTCAATTACCAAGCCAACTCCCTGGCTGCCGACGCGGTGGTGCGCAGTATCCGCGAGGGCGGCGGCCAGGCCATGGCGGTGCAAGCCGACGTCAGCCGCGAAGAGGAGGTGTTGGCCATGTTCGCCCGCATTGACGCCAAATGGGGCCACCTGAGCGCCTTGGTCAATAACGCGGGCGTGGTCGACGTCGCTTGCCGCGTCGACGGCATGGGCGTGGCGCGCTTGTCGCGCATGCTCAATACCCATGTGCTGGGCAGCTTTGTGTGCGCCCGCGAAGCGGTTTTGCGCATGAGTACGCGCCATGGCGGCAGCGGTGGCGCCATCGTCAATTTGTCCAGCGCAGCGTCCAAGTTGGGCAGCCCCGGCCAGTATGTGGACTATGCCGCCTGCAAAGGCGCGGTAGACACTTTCACCATCGGCCTGGCCAAAGAGGTGGCCGCCGAAGGCATCCGGGTCAACGCGGTACGCCCCGGCATCATCGAAACCGAGATCCACGCCAGCGGCGGCGAACCCGACCGCGCACAGCGTCTGGCCCCACAAGTGCCTATGCAACGCGCAGGCAGCGCCCAGGAAGTCGCCGACGCGATTGTCTGGCTGCTCAGCGCGCAAGCGAGTTACTGCACCGGCGCGCTGCTGGATATAGGCGGCGGACGCTAAGCGCACACTTGTATGCTTGGGGCGTTGTGGCCATTGGGTCAGGATCCTGTTGGCTGATCGCCATTTGCCGATCCCCGTGCCCGACCCTGTTCACCGAACCCATTGCGCAGAAAGTTTTTTTGTATGGATACCTCCCACCTTTCCAGCCCCGATGTATCGGTTGAACTGCGCGGCCCGGTGCTGTGGCTGACGATCACGCGTGAGGCGCGCCGCAACGCCATGAGCCACGGCGTGTTGGCCGGCATGGCAGCGGCTATCAGCGCAGCGCAAAGCGATCGCAGCGTGCGCGCCATCGTCGTCACCGGCGCCGGAGACAAAGCTTTTTGCGCCGGGGCCGATTTGCAAAGCGCCCAGGCCTTTACCACTGATTACTCCGAGCCGCTAGGTCATTTGGCGCAACTCTTACGCGTAGCCAAAGCCAGTTATGTGCCGCTGATCGCACGCGTCAACGGTGCGTGCATGGCTGGCGGTATGGGCCTCTTGTCCATGTGCGATATGGCGGTGGCCGCAGAGCATGCGGTCTTTGGCTTGCCCGAGGTCAAGGTGGGCGTATTTCCGGCGCAAGTGCTCAGCGTTTTGCAGCACCTAATTCCGCGGCGCACGCTGGTAGAAATGTGCATTACCGGCGAGCCTATCAGCAGCTTGCAAGCACTGGAATTTGGCTTGGTCAATTACATCGACCGCGATGTCGATGCCAAGCTGCAATGGTTACTGGCGCGCTTGCTAGACAAGTCGCCCGCCGCGGTACGGCGTGGGCTGTACATGATGAAGAAAATGGAATCCATGGCCTTTGAAGAATCCATGGCCTTTACCGAGAGCCAGATCGCCCTATTTACTTTGACCGAAGATGCACGCGAAGGCCAACTGGCGTTTCAAGAAAAACGCAAACCCCAATGGAGCGGCAAATAAACCCGCCTGGACTGGCTGCCACCGCGCCCCCCAACGACCGCATGAACGACACCACTTTTGACTACATCATCATCGGCGCGGGCACCGCCGGTTGCCTGCTGGCCAACCGCCTGAGCGCTGATGCCTCTAAGCGCGTGCTGCTGATTGAAGCGGGGCAGCGTGATGACTACCACTGGATTCATATTCCCGTGGGCTATTTGTATTGCATCGGTAATCCACGTACCGATTGGATGTTTAAAACCGAAGCCGAGGCCGGCCTCAATGGCCGCAGCCTCATTTACCCGCGCGGCAAAACCCTGGGCGGATGCAGCAGCATCAACGGCATGATTTATATGCGCGGCCAGGCCCGCGACTACGCCCGCTGGGCCGAGGTGACTGGCGAATCGCAATGGAGTTGGGACAACAGCCTGCCTTATTTCCAATTGCACGAGGACCACTACAAAGGCGCGAATGCTTTTCACGGCGCACGCGGCACCGCCCCAGCGCTGATGCAAGACGCGGATACGCCCTACCGCGCGCTGCTGCGCCACCACAACGCCGGCGGCGAATGGCGCGTGGACAAACAACGCTTGCGCTGGGACGTGCTAGAAGCTTTTGCCCAAGCCGCTGTGCAAGCAGGCATCCCGGCGACCGATGATTTCAACCGTGGCGATAACGAAGGCGTGGGCTTTTTTGAAGTGAACCAAAAAAATGGCTGGCGTTGGAATACCGCCAAAGCTTTTTTGCGCCCCACGTGCTATGCGCGGCCCAACTTTGAACTCTGGACCAGTGCGCAGGCCAGCGAACTGGTGCTGGAAAACCACCCCGGCACCGACCGGCCTTTGCGCTGCACTGGCGTGAAAGTCTGGAATGGCCGCGCGATGGTGACCGCGCATGCGAGGCGTGAAGTGATATTGAGCGCCGGTTCGGTCGCTACGCCGCAGCTGCTGCAACTCTCGGGCATGGGCCCGTTTGCGTTGCTGCAATCCAAGGGCATTGCGCTGCGCCTGGACTTGCCGGGCGTAGGCGCTAATTTGCAAGACCATTTGCAAATCCGCACCGTGTTCAAAGTCAAAAACACACCTACGCTGAACACACTGGCCGCCAGCCTGTGGGGTAAGGCGCGTATCGGCTTGGAATATGTTTTCAAACGCACCGGGCCGATGAGCATGTCGCCCAGCCAATTAGGCGCCTTCACCCGCAGCGACCCGCAGCAGCCTTACCCGAATATCCAGTACCACGTGCAGCCGCTGAGCCTGGATGCCTTTGGCTCGCCCTTACACACCTTCAACGCCATGACGGCCAGCGTCTGCAACCTCAACCCCACCAGCCGGGGCACGGTGCAAATCCGTACGCCAGACTTTCGTGATGCGCCGGCGATTGCGCCCAACTACCTCAGCACCGATACCGACCGCAAAGTAGCGGCTGATTCGCTGCGCGTGACGCGGCACATCATGGCCCAAAGCGCGATGCAAAAATTTGCGCCCGAAGAATACAAACCCGGCGTGCAATACCAGAGCGATGAGGAATTGGCCAAATTGGCCGGCGACATTGCGAGCACGATTTTTCATCCGGTAGGTACTACCAAAATGGGCCGTGCGGATGACCCGATGGCGGTGGTGGACCCGCGCCTGCGGGTGCGCGGTGTGGCCGGATTGCGCGTCGTCGACGCCGGGGTGATGCCTTTTATCACCAGCGGCAACACCAATTCACCCACCCTGATGATTGCTGAGAAGGCCGCCCAATGGATTATCGAGGACGCCTCCAACCAAGGGGAAACACGCAAGGGTAAGTCCTGATGCTGCGCCAGCCCTGGTAGCGCTACAGTTCTACGGTGGCTTGCAAACTAGCCATACTTCGAAAAGCGAAGGGCAGCCCACAGGCCGCGAGCGATTCCGAGGAGACCATAAGACCATGGCATGGCCATGGTTGAACCACCTCTCCAAGAGGCAAAAAGCACTGACTTTGTCGGTGCTTTTTTTTGCCTGCTAGCAAGGTTTTCGAGCGGCGCCAAGGCACCACATGGCAGCACCTACACTTGTGACAGCTAAGGCTGCGTCAAAGGCCGGCTTGTTGTCGCGATGGCGTGACGGCTGTTTTTTCTTCTATCTGCTCCCCCATGGAATTGCTGCTAGTTTCCACCGCTTCGCTGTTCGCCGGTTTTGTCGACTCTATCGTCGGCGGCGGCGGTTTGATTCTGGTGCCGTCGCTGTTCGCGGTATTTCCCTCGGCACCACCGGCCACGCTGTTTGGCACCAACAAAGGCGCGTCGATTTGGGGCACAGGCTTGGCGACCGTGCAATACAGCCGCCGCGTCGGTATGGTGTGGCGGGCGCTACTGCCCGCGGCCTTGGCGGCCTTACTGGCGGCTTTTGCTGGTGCCTGGCTGGTGACTGTGGTGTCGCCGGACTTGCTGCGCAAAATCCTGCCAGGACTGTTGGTCTTGCTGCTGGCCTATACCCTGGCGAAAAAAGATTTAGGCCGCGAACATGCGCCGCGCTTTGAAGGCCACCGCGAAATGCTGGTGCTGGGCACCATCGGTGCGTTGGTGGGTTTTTACGATGGCTTTTTCGGGCCGGGCACGGGCAGCTTTTTTGTGTTCTTGCTAGTGCGTGTGGCGGGATACGATTTCTTACATGCCTCGGCCCATGCCAAGCTGCTCAATACCGCAAGCAATTTGGCGGCCTTGGTTTTGTTCGCCTGGAAAGGCCACGTCTGGTGGCATCTGGTAGTGGCGATGGCGCTGTCCAATATGGTGGGCAGCTTGGCCGGTACGCACCTGGCACTCAAACACGGAACCGGGTTTGTGCGCGTGGTGTTTATGGTGGTGGTGGCGGGCTTGATCGCCAAAACCTCATGGGACGCTTTCTTAGCTTGAGGCGATAGAGCGCTTAGGGTTTTGTAACCAAACCAGGCGGGTCGGACGTTTGCGAAACTAGTGGCCAACTGACTTCGGCCAGGGTGCGCGGTTTGCCGATGGGCGCCGTCGCCTGGCCTTTGCGCACTGCCGCTAAATCTTCCTCATTGGGGTATTGCTGCAGCAGCCAGTAATCAAACACACGCCTCGCAATAGGCGCTGCCGATGCGGAACCAAAACCGGCGTTTTCCACAATCACGGCCAGGGCAATTTTCGGATCGTCGGCGGGCGCAAACGCGATGTAGAGCGAGTGGTCGCGCTGGTGCTCTTCCATGCGCGCGGCGTTGTATTTTTCATTTTTACCCAGGCTCACGGCCTGGGCCGTGCCGGTCTTGCCGCCGCTCAAGTAACCGGCTCCAGCAAAGGCCCGCGCCGAGGTACCTTCCTGCGTCACACCGACCATGGCCTGCACGATGACTTGGATGTTGTCGGCCGACAGTTTCAAGTCTTCTGCAGCGGGCACGGGTCGCTCGCTGCGCGCATGGGTGCTAGCGTCTTCGGTGGCCAACACCAGACGCGGCGTGTACTTCATGCCTTTGTTGGCCAGCGTGGCCGTGGCCTGCGCTATTTGCAGCATGGTAAAGCTGTTGTAGCCTTGGCCTATGCCCAGAGAAATGGTTTCGCCCGCGTACCATTTTTGGTGTTCGGGTTTGCTGTAGTAGCGCCGTTTCCACTCCTGGCTGGGCAGCACGCCACGCACCTCGCCCAGCACGTCGATCCCCGTGATCTGGCCAAAGCCCAAAGGCTTCATAAAGTCGTGCATGGTGTCCACGCCCAGTTCATTGGCCAGCGAATAAAAATAGGCGTTGCTCGATTCCACGATCGCACGGCGCATGTCCATGATGCCGCCACGCTCGTTCTCCGGGCTGCCAAAACGGTGGCCGCCAAACATATAGAAACCCGGGTCGTTGATCAAGGTGCCGGGCTTGCGCGTACCGGTCTCTAAAGCGGCCAGCGCCATAAAGGGCTTGTAGGTCGAGCCCGGCGGGTAGGTGCCACGCAAAGCGCGATTGAGCAGCGGCCGGTCTGGCGACTCATTGAGCATTTGCCAATTGTCCTGGTCTATGCCTTCGACAAATAAATTGGAATCAAACGTAGGCTTGCTGACAAAGGCCAGCACCTCGCCGTTTTTCGGATTGATAGCTACCAGCGCGCCGCGCCGTTCGCCAAACATGCTCTCCACCAAATGCTGTAGCTTGATATCGATCGTCAGCACCACGGTATCGCCCGGCGTGGCTTTGCTGCTGGAGAGGCGGCGCATGGCACGCCCACCCGCCGAGGTCTCGATATGCTCCACGCCAGTGATACCGTGCAACTGGCGCTCAAAGCTTTGCTCGATCCCGAGCTTGCCTATGTATTCCGTACCACGGTAATTGGCCTGGTCGTCGTCGTCTTCGATTTTTTCTTTTTCGCTTTGGTTGATGCGCCCGATGTAGCCGATCACATGGCTGGCCAGTTCGCCGTAGGGGTAATTGCGAAATAAGCGCGCCTTGATCTCGACGCCCGGAAAGCGAAACCGCTGGGCCGCAAAGCGCGCCACTTCCACATCACTGAGGCGATTGCGCAAGGGCAGCGACTCAAAGGTCTTGGACTCTTCGAGTAATTTTTTGAAGCGACGCCGGTCACGTGGGGTGATTTCGATCACCTGGGACAAGGCCTCGATGGTTTCTTCCACGCCATTGGTTTTCGAAGGCGTGATCTCCAGGGTATAGGCTGAATAGTTGCTAGCCAGCACAATGCCGTTGCGGTCCTGAATCAAACCGCGGTTAGGCACGATGGGCACGATGGCGGTGCGGTTACTTTCGGCCTGCGCCAACAAATCGTCATGCCGCCAGAGCTGCAAATACATGAGGCGCAGGAGCAGCAACACAAAGCACACCAGGACCAACAGCGTGAACACAAAAATGCGCTGGCGAAAGCGGTGCAAGTCGTGGTCGATATTGCGCAAATCCATGGTGCGCCTTGTCTACAGAGGACGGTTGTCGTCCGGATCCGGCGCGCGACGCTGGGGCGCCAGCAGCATCCAGCTGATCACCGGCCACAGCAATGCTTCTCCCACCGGCGCCAGCAGCACCCACCATCCGGGAAAGTTGCCACCGATGATGGCGTTGAGCACCAACTCCACCATATGCACTAAGGCGAACAACGGCAGCACTTGCAGCGTTTGCTCTGGCAAACTAAACCACAACAAGCGGCGGTGCACCATGATGGCCACATAACTGAGCACGGTATAGGCCATGGCATGCTGCCCAAGTACACCGCCTTGGTACACATCAAGCATCAAACCAAATACAAAGGCCGCCGCTACGCCCACCCGCATGGTCTGGTGTACCGTCCAAAACACCAGCACAATGGACAGCACATCCGGGGCCCAGGCGGCGCGGCCCCAGAGCAGCATATTGCCCAACATGTTGGCGACAAATGCGAACAGCAAACTCATCCATAAAAATGCAGGATTGACCGGCATGAGCAGGCGTTGGCCTGGACGCATGATCATCGGCGCCCTCCACTACGCACCGGTTTGTGCTCTGGCTCAGGCGGTGGCCGCACCACCGCGGCCTGTGCTGCAGGCAAAAGCACCAGCACATGGCGGGTTCCCGCAACCATCGCAATGGGCACACACTCGATACGCGCAAACACTGCCTCCGTGCGCCGCTCCACCTTGTCCACCCGCGCCACCGGCAAGCCTGCCGGGTACACGCCGTCCACGCCACTGGTGGTCAGTACATCGCCCACGGCTACGTCCGCATTGGCGGCCATGTAGCGCAGCTCCAGCGCATCGGCGTTGCGGGTGGTTTCACCGTAGGCTACGCCGCGTGCGCCGGTACGCACATTAACCACCGGGATGGCGTGGTCGCGGTCAGTGATCAAAGTCACTTCACTGGACAAAGGAAAGACCCGCGTCACCTGGCCGATCACACCCAGTTCATCAATCACCGGCGAGGCCAGTTGCACGCCCTGGCTTTGGCCTTTGTCGAGTACCACTTTGCGGGTGTAAGGATCAGCGGCGTCATAGACCACTTGCGCCGCCAGCGTGCCGGGCAGCTGGCGCTCTTGCAAATTCAAAACCGCGCGCAGCCGTTGGTTCTCCAAAGCAAGTTGTTCGGTTTGCTGGGCGCGCTGACGCTGCTGCGCCAACTGCTCGCGCAATTGGCGCAAAGTGTTGTCGTTGCTGAACATTCCGTCGATGCGCTCATGGGCTTGTTGGGACAGCAGTCGTGGTTGCAGCACCAGCCATTGCAGCGGATAAAGCACGGTGGCAATGCCGGCGCGCAAAGGCTGTACCAATTTAAAACGCGCATCGGCCACCATCAACAGCAGGGCCAGGGCGCTAAATACCACCAGGCGTGACAAGGCCGAGGGGCCTTGCCGGAAGAACGGAGGGGGGTCTCGGCCCAGCGAAGCCAGAGCCATCGCTGCGTCCGGCGCTTACTCGTTGGTGAAAATCGAGCCCAAGCGTTCCATTTGTTCCAGTGCAATGCCGCAACCGCGCACCACACAGGTCAAGGGATCTTCGGCTACCAATACCGGCAGGCCAGTTTCTTCGGCAAGCAAGCGGTCCAAATCGCGCAAGAGCGCGCCGCCGCCAGTCAGCATCATGCCTCGGTCGGCGATGTCGGCGCCCAGTTCAGGAGGGGTTTGCTCCAGCGCGTTTTTCACGGCAGAGACAATGTTGTTGAGCGGGTCGGTGAGGGCTTCCAAAATCTCGTTGGAGGAAATGGTGAATGAACGCGGCACGCCTTCAGACAGGTTGCGACCACGCACTTCCATTTCTTTGACCTCCGAACCAGGGAAGGCCGAGCCGATTTGTTTTTTGATGGCCTCGGCCGTGGGCTCGCCGATCAGCATGCCGTAGTTGCGGCGTATGTAGTTGATGATGGCTTCGTCAAATTTGTCGCCGCCCACCCGCACGCTACCTTTGTAGACCATGCCCCCCAGTGAGATCACGCCCACTTCGGTAGTGCCGCCGCCGATGTCAACCACCATGGAGCCACAGGCCTCCGAGACCGGCAAACCGGCGCCAATGGCCGCGGCCATGGGCTCTTCGATCAAATACACATCGCTGGCACCAGCGCCCAGCGCCGATTCGCGGATAGCGCGGCGCTCGACCTGGGTGGAGCCGCAGGGCACGCAGATAATGATGCGCGGGCTGGGCCGAAACACGCTGCGCGGATGCACCATCTTGATGAACTGCTTGAGCATTTGCTCGGTGACGGTGAAGTCAGCGATCACGCCGTCCTTCATGGGGCGAATAGCCTCGATATTGCCAGGCACTTTGCCGAGCATGGCTTTGGCCTCTTTGCCTACGGCTTGGATTGATTTTTTACCCTGCGGGCCGCCTTCGTGGCGGATGGCTACGACCGACGGCTCGTCCAACACAATGCCCTTATCGCGCACAAAAATCAGGGTGTTGGCGGTACCCAGGTCAATGGCCAGGTCGGTGGAAAAATAACGGGTAAAAGCTCCAAGCATGGCGGGTCCTTGTCGACATGCAGCGCGGTCGCATGCTGCATCGTCTGTGTTTTGTCGGTAAATGGCTGGTTTAAGGCGCAAACGGCAGCGGAAAACGCCGTGCAGGCCAAAGACGGGATAATAACCCATTGCCCCCGAAATTTCGCCTCGCGCGGGGGGACGCTTCGCCTAAACCACCCTGTAAAGACTGCTTTTACCCATGGCCCTGACCTCCCACGATATTGACCGCCTCGCGCAGCTCTCGCGGCTGCAATTTGAAGCGCCTGCGGCCGAGCGTTTGCTCGGCCAGCTCAATGGTTTTTTTGAGATCGTTGAGCAAATGCGTGCTGTCAAGACAGAGGGCGTGGTGCCGATGGCGCATCCGGTTGATGCCATGCACGGTTTAACTGCCGCCATTGGCGACACCGACGCACTGGGCATGACGCTGCGTTTGCGCGAAGACGTGGTGAGCGAGCCCAACCAGCGCGAGGCCAACCAGCGCAGTGCGCCGGCGGTGGAGCGTGGTTTGTTTTTGGTACCGAAAGTGATCGAGTAAGCCATGGCCGATGTACACAACATGACCGTGGCCGAACTGGCGGCAGGTCTTCAACACAAAGATTTCAGCGCAGTGGAAGTAGCCACGCGTTTTCTGGCGCGCATGGGTGGTAACCCGCACAACGCGTTTTTAGATATCAACAGCGAAGTCACGCTGGCGCAAGCCCAGGCCTCTGACGCCAAAATCGCTGCAGGTACCGCAGGCCCTTTGGAAGGCGTGCCGATTGCACACAAAGACATTTTTGTGACCAAAGATTTCGCCACCACAGCGAGCTCCAAGATGTTGAAAGACTACCGCTCACCGTTTGATGCCACCGTGGTTTCAAAGTTGCGCGAAGCGGGCATGGTGACGTTGGGCAAACTCAATTGCGATGAATTCGCCATGGGCTCGGCGAATGAAAACTCGGCCTATGGTGCGGTGACCAACCCGTGGGATACCACTTGCATTCCAGGCGGCTCCTCCGGTGGCAGCGCAGCGGCCGTGGCCGCACGTTTGGCGCCTGCGGCCACCGGCACCGATACCGGCGGCTCGATTCGCCAACCCGCAGCGTTTTGCGGCATCACCGGCATCAAGCCCACGTATGGGCGCGCCTCGCGCTATGGCATGGTGGCGTTTGCGTCCAGCCTGGACCAGGCCGGACCCATGGCGCGCAGCGCTGAAGATTGCGCGTTGTTGTTGTCGGCCATGTGCGGGCCGGACTTGGACAGAGACTCCACTTCCTTGAATGTGGCGAACGAAGATTTTTCCAGGCTGCTTGCTATGCCTGCGGGCGACAAGCCTTTGGCGACAGCGGGGAAGGATGGGGGGCCTTTGAAAATTGGTCACCCGCGTGAATGGCTGGGCGGCGGTTCACAAGTTGATTTTGATCGCCATGCGCCTGCGCGTCGCAGCGAGGGTACAAACCCACAAGTTAACAAACGCATTGAAGAAGCGCTCGCGCACTACAAATCCCTCGGGGCAGAGTTGGTGGAAGTGAGCCTGCCGCAAGCCCAATTGAGCATCCCCGTGTACTACATCGTCTGCGCCGCTGAAGCCTCCAGCAACCTTAGCCGCTTTGACGGCGTGAAATTCGGCCACCGCGCCAAAGAATTTACCGACTTAGCCGACATGTACCAGCGCACCCGCTCCGAAGGTTTTGGCGACGAGGTGAAGCGCCGCATCATGATCGGCAGCTATGTCTTGTCACACGGTTATTACGACGCTTACTATTTGCAAGCGCAAAAAATACGCCGCATGATTGCCAACGATTTCCAAGCAGCTTTCGCGCAATGCGACGTGATTGCCGGACCTGTGGCGCCAACCACCGCGTGGAAACTCGGCGATAAAGCCGATGACCCGGTGGCCAACTATTTGGCTGACATCTTCACCCTGCCCGCATCCCTCGCCGGTTTGCCGTGCATGAGTATTCCTGTCGGCTTTGGCGAGGGTTCGCACATGCCAGTAGGCATGCAACTCATTGGCAATTATTTGCAGGAAGCGCAACTGCTGAATGTGGCGCATCGCTTTCAGCAAATCACTGAATTTCACCATGCTAAACCGGAGGGCGTATAAATGAGCGCCACCAAACTTGTCCATGGCTACGAAGTCGTCATCGGCTTTGAAACCCACGCGCAGCTGTCCACACAAAGCAAAATTTTCAGCCGCGCGTCTACGGCCTTTGGTGCCGAGCCAAACACCCAAGCTTGCGCGGTGGACTTGGCCTTGCCCGGCACGCTGCCGGTGATGAACAAAGGCGCAGTCGAACGTGCTATTGAGCTGGGTTTGGCGCTGGGTTCGCACATCGCCGAGCGCAGCGTGTTTGCGCGCAAGAATTATTTTTACCCCGACCTGCCCAAGGGCTACCAGATCAGCCAGTTTGAAATACCGGTGGTGCAAGGCGGCGCGGTGTCTTTCTTTTTGGGCGACGAGAAAAAAACCGTGCGCTTGGTGCGCGCGCATTTGGAGGAGGATGCGGGTAAGTCTTTGCATGAAGACTTCATCGGTCAATCGGGTATTGACCTGAACCGCGCCGGTACGCCGCTTTTAGAAATCGTCACCGAGCCCGATATGCGTTCCAGTGAAGAAGCCGTGGCCTATGCCAAGGAGCTGCACAAGATCGTGACATGGATTGGCATTTGCGACGGCAATATGCAAGAAGGCAGTTTCCGCTGCGACGCGAACGTGTCAGTGCGCAAACCCGGCGCACCGCTGGGTACACGGCGTGAAATCAAAAACCTCAACAGTTTCAAATTCATGCAGCAGGCGATTGACTATGAAGTGCGCTGGCAGATTGAGCAAATTGAAGACGGGCACGCGATCCAACAAGCCACGGTGTTGTTCAACCCGGACACCGGCGAGACCCGCGCCATGCGCACCAAAGAAGATGCTGCTGATTACCGCTACTTCCCAGACCCGGATTTACCGCCTTTGGTGATTTCGCGCGAATGGGTGGAGCGGGTGCGCAGTGAAATGGCCGAGTTGCCACGCGTGATGGCCGAGCGCTTTGTCACGCAATACGGTTTGCCCGAATACGACGCGACCACGCTCACGCAAAGCAAAGCCATGGCAGCTTATTTTGAAGGAACGGCGAAAGTTTGCGGACAAGCGAAATTGGCGAGTAACTGGATCATGGGTGAGTTGTCGCGGCGCATGAATGCGGATGACATGGACTTTGCGCAAGCACAGCAACGTATCGGCGCATTGGAATTGGCCGCATTGATCATGCGTATCAACGACAACACCATCAACAACAATTCTGCAAAGGCAGTGTTTGATGCGCTGTGGAATGAAAGCAGAGTGGCTGTAGGCGACAACTTACATGACGTGACCCAAGCCGCTTCAGTGATCGACAGCATCATCGAAGCCAAAGGCCTGAAGCAAATGAACGACACCGGCGCCTTGGAAGCCATCATCGACGAGGTGCTGGCCGCCAACCCGAAAAACGTCGAAGAGTTCAAAGCCGGTAACACCAAGGCGCTGAACGGCTTGGTGGGTCCGATCATGAAGGCCAGCAAGGGCAAGGCCAATCCGGCGCAAGTGAATGCGTTGTTACTCAAGAAGCTTGGCTAAAGCACCCTCACGGCCTCAAACCAAAAACACCCGACCCCCGCGCGGGCGCAGCTGCACCGGGTCGCTATCGTGCAGCGGCAGGGCGGCGTACTCTTGCAGGCCCAGCTGGACTTCCAAAAGCTCGCCCTCGGGCAGGACGCCGACATCTCGCGGGGCTACTTCAAGGCGCACCAGCGGCCCGGCGGCCAGCACACGCAGGACCTTGCCTTCGATCCAACCCGTGCCATCCACTGGCGTATCCGGTGCATTGGCACGGCGCAGTTCCAAATCGTAGGGCCGCACAAACGCATAAGCCGCTTGTTGGGGCACTGTTGCGAGCAAATCAGGGCAGGCAATACGGGCCTGCCCGGTCCCGATGCGCAGGCTGCCCTCTTCGATATGCCCTTGCAAGCGATTGACTTGGCCCAAAAAGCTAAATACAAAGGGGCTGGCGGGTTGCTCCCACACTGCTTGCGGCGTGCCTACCTGCTCTATGCGGCCGCGGTTCATCAACACCACACGGTCCGACACTTCGAGGGCCTCTTCCTGGTCGTGGGTCACAAACACGCTGCTAACGTGCAGCTCATCATGCAAGCGGCGCAACCAGCGGCGCAACTCTTTGCGTACTTTAGCGTCCAAGGCGCCAAAGGGCTCATCGAGCAGCAAGACCTGCGGTTCCACCGCGAGTGCGCGCGCCAGAGCGATGCGCTGGCGCTGCCCGCCCGAGAGCTGGGCCGGGTAGCGGTCGCCCAGCCAATCGAGCTGCACCAGATCAAGCAACTGGTGCACTTTGTCTTTGATCTGCGCCTCGGTCGGCCGGCTGGCACGCGGGCGCATGCGCAGGCCAAAGGCCACGTTATCAAATACCGTCATGTGGCGAAACAAAGCATAGTGTTGGAACACAAAACCCACGTTGCGCTCGCGCGGGTGCACAGCGGTGGCATCGACACCCGCAAACGCAATACTGCCGCCGTCTGCACTCTCCAGCCCTGCGATGATGCGCAGCAAAGTGGTCTTACCGCAACCCGATGGCCCCAGCAGCGCCACCAGCTCGCCCGATGCGATCGCCAAGCTGACATCATCCAAAGCTTGGAAGCTGCCAAATTGCTTGCTGACATGTTCGATGGAAATACTCATAAAGAAGATGGCCTTAAGGGCTGACGGGACGCTCGGGGGAGAGGCTTTGGGCGATGCGTTGTTGGCGCTCAAATTTCCACTCGGCTAGGCTTTTAACGACCAAAGTGACCAGGGCCAACATGGTCAGCAAGGTGGCGACCGCAAAGGCTGCCACCGATTGGTATTCGTTGTACAAAATTTCGATGTGCAAGGGCATGGTGTTGGTCTGCCCGCGTATATGGCCAGAGACCACCGACACCGCGCCGAATTCGCCCATGGCGCGGGCGTTACACAAAATCACACCGTACAGCAATGCCCAGCGGATATTGGGCAAGGTCACATACCAAAAAGTTTGCCAACCGCTGGCACCGAGCACGATGCTTGCTTGTTCCTCTTCGGTGCCTTGCGATTGCATCAGGGGTAAGAGTTCGCGCGCTACAAAAGGGAAAGTCACAAAGGTGGTTGCCAGCACCATGCCCGGCAGGGCAAAAATAATTTTGATGTCATGCGCCATCAACCAGGGGCCGAACCAACCATGCGCGCCAAACATCAGCACATAGACCAAACCGGCCACCACCGGCGACACCGAGAAAGGCAAATCAATCAGCGTAGTCAGCGCGGACTTACCGGGAAATTCAAACTTGGCAATCGCCCAAGCGGCTGCTACGCCAAACACCAGATTGCAGGGCACGGCAATGACGGCAATCAGCAAAGTCAAACCGATCGCGCTCCATGCCTCGGGCTCGAGCAATGCGCTGCGGTAGCCGTCCAGACCTTTGCGAAAAGCTTCGACAAATACGGCGGCCAAGGGCAACACCAAAAACAAAAACACAAATGCCAGCGCCAGCGTCAACAAGGCCCACCGCACCCACATGGGCTCGGCACGCGCGGCGCGCTTGGCCGGGTGACGGGCCTGTCCGCTCATGACGAGGCTCCCAGGCGCTGGCGTTGCCAAGTTTGCAAGGCGTTGATGACAAACAACATCGCAAAGGAAGCCACTAACAGAACAGAGGCCACGGCGGTGGCGCCAGCGTAGTCGTACTGCTCTAGCTTGCCGATGATGATGAGTGGCGTGATCTCCGACACCATGGGCATATTGCCTGCGATAAAAATCACCGAGCCGTATTCACCCACGCCACGCGCAAACGCCATGGCAAAACCGGTGAGCAGGGCCGGGCCAATGGTGGGGAAGATCACATGGGCGAAAGTTTGCCAAGGGCTGGCGCCTAAGCACATAGCCGCCTCTTCCAGCTCCTGCTCGCAATCTTCTAACACCGGCTGCACCGTACGCACGACAAAAGGCAAGCCGATAAAGGTAAGCGCAATCACCACCCCATTGGGGTTGAAGGCCAGGGCAATGCCGTAGGGCTCGAGCAGGCTGCCAATCCAGCCGTTATTTGCCAGCAATGCGGTCAGTGAAATGCCCGCTACGGCAGTGGGCAATGCAAAGGGCAAGTCCACCAAGGCGTCGATCAGCTTTTTGCCGAAAAATTCATAGCGCACCAGCACCCAGGCGATGACCAAGCCAAACACGGTGTTGACCAGGGCAGCTATCAAGGACGCGCCAAAGGTTAAGCGGTAAGAAGCCAAGACACGCGGACTGCTGACGGCGGAAACAAATTGCTGCCAGTCGAGCGTCAGCGTTTTAGCGAACAAGCCTGACAAGGGGATGAGCACAATGATGCTCAAGTAAAACAGCGTGAAGGCCAGGGTCAGCTTAAAGCCGGGCAACACGCGCAAGCTGTTACCGCGCGACACGCCAGTCGCTGGCGGTCGGTCCGCCCCTAATGCATGCATAAATCGCCAGCTTATTTAACGGTGTACAAGCGATCAAACTGGCCGCCGTCGTTGAAATGCACTTTTTGTGCTTCTGCAAAACTACCGAAAAAGTCGTCCACCGTGAACAGCGAAATCGGCTTGAAAGTGGCGGCGTATTTTTTCAAAATGGCTGGGTTGCTGGGACGGATGGCGTGCTGCGCGGCGATCTCCTGCGCTTCGTCCGAATACAAGAAATTCAAATAGGCCTTGGCCGCATCTTGCGTGCCTTTTTTGGCGACGGTCCGCTCCACCACAGCCACTGGGTTTTCCGCAACAATGGAGACACTAGGGTGAATCGCATCAACTTTGCCTGCGCCAAATTCTCGGTCCACCGATACCACTTCGGATTCAAAAGTAATCAACACGTCGCCCAAGTTGCGCTGCAGAAAAATAGTGGTTGCATCGCGCCCACCCTTGGCCAGCACCGGTACGTTTTTATACAGCTTGGCCACGTAGTCTGCCGCTTGGGCATCCGTGCCGCCACGTTTGCGCACCTGGCCCCATGCCGCCAAATAGGCCATGCGCCCGTTGCCACCGGTCTTGGGGTTCACCACCACCACTTGAATGCCTGGGCGAATCAAGTCGTCCCAGTCTTTGATGCCTTTGGGATTTTTGTCGCGCACCAAAAACAGCATGGTCGAGCTGGTGGGCGAAGCATTGTGCGGGAAACGCTTGGTCCAATCCTTGGCCACCACCCCGTTACTGGCTAGGAAGTCGATGTCGGTGGACGTATTCATGGTCACCACATCGGCTTCGAGCCCATCGTTGACGGCGCGGGCCTGGGCGCTCGAGCCACCATGGGCCTGGTCTACGCGAATGTCTTTGCCGCTGCTCTTTTTGTACTGGGCGACAAACGCGGTGTTGATGTCTTTGTAAAACTCGCGTGCCACGTCATACGAAGCATTGAGCAAAACGGTCTGTGCTAGCGCTGCTTGACCCACAAACGCCAATATCCATATGGCGCACAGGAATCGAAATTTAGAATTTGACATAGTATTTTTTTGAATAAGAGGCCCAGCAGCCTGGGTGCAAGAGGGAAAATTGATTATTGCACCAGTGCCGCACCCGCCGTGACGTGGCTGCTCGCGTCGACCAAAATCAAGGCACCCAGCACGCGTGATTGCGCAAACGGCAAGGCCAATACGGCTTCTTGTAATTGCAAGCGGATGCTGCCGATCTCGTTGACGGCAAGGCTGTCGGCAGGCTCTTGCGCCAAGTTGTGGATATTGCGGCGATGGAAAATTTGGGTCACTTTGGCCTTGACCCAGCGATGGCCGTGCAAAGCCCAGTAGCTGCGCCCGGGCACCAGCGGCTCTTCGTCCATCCAAGCCAGCGTGACTTGCAATTGCTGGCTGCCTTGCGAAGCCAAGCCCTCGTCCACCACGCTATCGCCACGCGAAAGGTCCACTTCACGGTCCAGAATAATGCCGGCGCTGGCGCCCGCCGCTACCGCACCCGGGTGGCGCGTCGCATCGAGCACTGTGTTAACGCGCGCGCTCTGCCCGCTGGGAAACAAGCGCAAAGATTGGCCTGCGCGCACTTGGCCGGTACCCACACGGCCCCAAAATATGCGACGCCCTTGTTCGGTCACACCACTATCATGTTGCTTCTCAACCCACTGCACCGCGAAACTAAATGGCAAATTTGCATCACTAGGCGTGGCCGGTAATGCTTCCAAAAGGGACAGCAAGCCCGGCCCGGTGTAATGCGGCCAAGCGGCACCGGCAGGCGCGCCCGATTGCACAATGCCCCAGCCCTTGAGTGCCGAGACCGGCACCAGCGCGGTAATGGTGATACCGGCTTGCGCTGCGAAACTGCGTAGTGCCTGGCTGATATTGTCAAATGCACGCGCGGGGTCGGCCACTGCATCCAATTTGTTAACCGCAAAAACTATGCTGGGCACGCGCAAAAGTTGAACCAACAGCGCATGGCGGCGGGTTTGCGGCAACAAGGTCAGTTGCGGGTTTTCCCAATCGAGCTTGAGTGCATCCACCAACAACACGGCGGCGTCGGCCGTGGACGCGGCGGTGACCATATTGCGGGTGTATTGCTCATGGCCTGGTGCATCACCAATGATGAACTTGCGCTGCGACGTTTGGAAATAGCGATAAGCCACATCGATGGTGATGCCCTGCTCACGCTCGGCGCTCAGGCCATCGGTCAGCAAGGCCAGATCCGTCTCTCCAGCGCGCTGCACACCGGCCAATTGGTCTTGCAATACCGATTTGCTGTCGACCAACAAGCGGCCAATCAAGGTGCTTTTGCCATCATCGACCGAACCGCAGGTAATAAAACGCAGCGGTGCCAGGCCCTGGCGTGTGTGCTCTGCCATTTGCATCAAAAATACCCTTCCTTTTTGCGCCGCTCCATAGAGGCGTCTGAAGTTTTGTCGTCCATGCGGGTCGCACCGCGCTCGCTGATGTCGCTGGCGATGGTCTCGTCAATGACCTGCTGCGCATTGGCCGCTGTGCTGGCGACCGGGCAAGTGCAAGTGATATCGCCCACCGTACGAAAACGCACTGTGCGGGTTTGTACTGTCTCGTTGTCGGCTGGCGGCGTTAATTGCGTGACCGGCACTAACAGTCCACGGCGCTCCACCACCTGGCGCTGGTGCGCGTAGTAAATCGAAGGCAGCGCAATTTGCTCGCGGCTGATGTATTGCCACACATCCAATTCGGTCCAATTGGAAATCGGGAACACGCGGAAATGCTCGCCCTTGCGCAAACGCGTATTAAACAAATTCCACAACTCGGGCCGCTGCGATTTGGGTTGCCACTGGCCAAAGGCATCGCGGTGGCTGAAGATGCGTTCTTTGGCGCGGGCCTTTTCTTCGTCCCGGCGCGCACCGCCAATCAGGGCATCAAAACCAAACTCTTCAATAGCCTCGAGCAAGGTCACCGACTGGTGCGCATTGCGGCTCTCACCAGCGTGGGCCAGGCGCACGGTACCGCGGCGCATGGAAGCTTCCACAGAGCGGACAATCAGGTGCGCGCCTAAGTCCTGCGCGCTGTCGTCACGAAACTGGGTAACTTCCGGAAAGTTGTGGCCCGTGTCGATCATCAATAGCGGGTAAGGCAAGGAGCCCTTACCGCTCACGGCATTTTTGCGCCCAAAGGCTTTTTCAGCGCATTGGAGTAAAACGAGCGAGTCTTTCCCGCCCGAGAACAAAAGCGCCGGGCGCTCGAAAGCGGCGGCTACTTCGCGCAAGATAAAAATAGTTTCCTCTTCCAGCGCATCTAACTGCGCATTGCTCAAGGACTGCAATTCTTGGGTGTTGATAGCGTTCATGTGCTGGACTCCTTGACGTGTAAACCGCACTCTTTGGCGCTTTCTGACTCCCACCACCAGCGACCGGCACGAAATTCTTCACCGTCGCTGATCGCACGGGTGCAGGGGGCGCAACCAATGCTGGGCATAAATGCGTCGTGCAGCGCGTTGTAGTCCACCTTGTGCCATTGGATGTAATGCCACACATCGCCCCAGGTCCAATCGGCTAATGGGTTGCATTTCACTAAGCCACCTAACGCCTCTTCACTGGTATCGAACAACAGCACCCGAGCGCGTGCTTCAGACTGTTCTTGCCGCAGCCCCGTCACCCAGGCTTTTTGCCCCTGCAAGGCGCGGCGCAGGGGCTCCATCTTGCGAATGCGGCAGCAGGTTTTGCGCAATGACAGACTGCGGTACATCGCGTCCTCTCCGTGGGAGCGCACAAAGCCCAAAACTGCCTCATTGTCCGGACGCAATACTTGTATCGGTACTGCCGCCCTTGTTTGGCTGCGTTCCAGCAATTGCAATGTCTCCGGGTGCAAAGCGCCGGTCTGCAGCACGAAGGCTGGAATATTCAAACCCAGGCGCGTAATCAGGTGACTAATCACCACGTCTTCCGCGCCCAGGCTGGAGGCCTGTTTGATCGGTTGGTAACGCGCAGCAGCATCGCGCAGTGCCTGCTCGCTAGCCGCTAACTTGGCAGCAAAGCCAAGGCTGGGTCGCGCATAGCGTTGCGGCGCGGTGCTATGGGTGTTGGTGGATAAGGTGCTGTGCATGGCAGGGCAGCGCAAACGGTGCAGTGTGTTTGGGGAGCAGAATTGTGGTCTGGATGTCTTAGATTGCAAACGATTGAATTCTTATTTTTATATGTTGCATAAGCTCGAATGCATTGCGGTATATCGCGCAAGTGGCGGCTCTTAGCATGGTTCTGGACTTAGCTAATGCCCATAAGAACATGCCTAATTCGTCGTTTGGTTTTTGCAAGCTGCATCACACAATGCGCGCTTCAATTTTCTTTGGAGTCATGCCATGCAAGGATTCAAGCGGCAACATCATGCAAACCTATTTGGCACTGCCCTGGGCGCCCTCGTACTAACGCTTTGCGCAATGAGCAGTACGCCCGCGCTGGCGCAGCAAGCTATTACTTTGCTCAATGTGTCTTATGACCCTACGCGGGAACTCTATGCCGATTACAACCTTGCATTTGCCAAGTACTGGAAGACTAAAACCGGGCAGGATGTGAGCATCAAACAAAGCCATGGCGGCTCTGGTAAGCAGGCGCGCGCCATCATCGATGGACTAGATGCCGATGTGGCGACATTGGCACTGGCGGGCGATACCGATGCCATCGTCAGAAACGGCGCTTGGATCGCGCCAGGCTGGCAAAAGCGCCTGCCCCATAACGCATCGCCCTACACATCGACCATCGTGTTGGCGGTGCGCGAAGGTAACCCCAAAGGGATTAAAGACTGGGACGATTTGATCCGTCCCGATGTCAAAGTGATCACGCCCAACCCTAAAACATCCGGCGGTGCGCGTTGGAATTACCTGGCGGCCTGGGAATTTGCCAAGCGCAAATATGGCAGCGATGCAAAAGCCAAAGAATTTGTAGCCAAGCTATACGGCAATGTGCCCGTACTGGATACCGGGGCACGCGGCTCCACCATAACTTTTGCGCAACGGGCGCAGGGCGATGTTCTGATTGCCTGGGAGAACGAGGCGTATCTCTTGGAAAAGGAATTCAGTGCCAAGTTTGATGTGGTGGTACCCTCACTCAGCGTCTTAGCCGAACCCGCGGTAGCGGTCGTGGATAAAAACGTAGACCGCAAAGGGACACGCGCAGTGGCAGAGGAATACCTGAAATATTTGTACAGCGAAGAAGGACAAGACATTGCAGGTAAGAACTTTTACCGCCCAGCCGTATCCGAAAAGGCCAAGGCCAAATATGCACACCTGTTCCCGAAGATCAAGCTATTTACGGTGGACGAGGCGTTTGGCGGCTGGGAGAAGGCAGACAAGGAGCACTTTGCAGAAGGTGCAAGCTTTGATCAGATTTACGCCAAGCGATAAATCGTAGGCAGCCGGCGTCATTCGCGCTGGCTGCGCCTGTCAGCTTTTTGGGGCCGCTTAAGTGCCTGGCACTTCCTCCGTATCAACCTCGCTGCGCGCCTGCAGTGGGTAGCGGTTGCCTTGCACGGTTTGGCTGTTAATCAAGGCTTCGCAATCAGCCAATGTTTGGGCGCTCAATACCTTGTCCACAGCAGCCGCATTTTCTAGTGCGTGCGCAACGCTGGTAGTGCCTGGAATGGGCACGATATGCGGCGCCTTGTGCAGCAGCCAGGCGATAGCCAGTTGCGCCGGCGTGCATCCCGCCGCTTGCGCTATGTCGCTAAACGGCGCGAGCAATTTGCGATTGGCTGCATAGGTGTCGGGCGCAAAGCGCGGCATGTTTTTGCGAAAGTCTGTGGCCTCAAACAAAGCCGGCTTGGGTGGGGCACTGGTCAAGAAGCCACGGGCTACCGGGCTGAAGGCCACCAAGGCCACGCCCAGCTCGGCGCAGGCTTGCAGCACTGCGATTTCGGGGTTGCGCGTCCACAGCGAATATTCTGATTGCAGCGCGCTGATAGGAAACTCGGCATGCGCTTTGCGCAGCGTCGCGGCAGACACTTCGGACAGGCCCACGGCGCGTATTTTTCCAGCTTTCACCAAATCGCCCAGCGCACCCACACTCTCTTGGATGGGCACCGACTTGTCCCAGCGGTGAAGGTAATACAGGTCTATCACCTCGGTGTTCAAACGCTTGAGGGAGTCTTCGCAGTTTTGGCGTAATGTGGCCGGGCGCCCGTCGATGGCGCGCACTTTTTTACCATCAGGGCCCTGCACAGCATGTACACCGCATTTGCTGGCCAGGGTAAAACGCTGACGGTGCGGCATCAGGTACTTGCCCAGCAAGATCTCGGACTGGCCAAAGCCGTACAAAGTAGCGGTATCAAAGTGGGTGATGCCCGCATCCAGCGAAGCCAGCAACACCTGTTCGGTCTGCGCTTCGGACACCGGTGAGCCATAGGCGTGGCAAAAATTCATACAGCCCAGGCCAATGGCGCTGACGCTGAATGGACCTAGTGCGCGTTGTTGCATGGTGAAATACTCCGGTGTAAATAGGAATGGCCTGCGCGCAGCTAAGCTTCAAGCCACGCCATAGCGCGCCCGATAGGCCTGCACGCGCTGGCGGTGTTCGCCCATGGCGTCACCACTTTGGGTTTGTAAAAAGGCCAGCAAATCATCCAGATTCGCAATCGCACACACGTGCAGGCCCAAGTTCTGTCGCACATATTGCACTGCGCTGTAAGGGACATCGCAGGTGCTGCCGTCGGCCTGCTTTTCGGTGGCCATTTCCTGGCGATCGAGCGCAATCGCCACTGCATGCGGCGTGGCGCCGGCGGCTTGGATCAGGGCAATCGATTCGCGCGCTGCGGTGCCTGCGCTCATTACGTCATCGACGATCAGCACCCGGCCTTGCAGGCGCGCTCCGACCAGCGTGCCGCCTTCGCCATGGTCTTTGGCCTCTTTGCGGTTGTAGGCAAAGGGCACGTTGCGGCCCAAGCGCGCCAGCTCGACGGCCACCGCCGCGCCCAGCGGAATGCCTTTGTAGGCGGGACCAAACAGCATGTCAAACTCCACGCCGCTGGCTAGCAAAGCTTGGGCATAAAACTGCGCCAATCGGCCCAGCTTGGCGCCATCGTCAAACAAACCAGCATTAAAAAAGTAGGGGCTTAGGCGCCCGGCCTTGGTCTTGAATTCACCAAAACGCAATACGCCCGATGCGATTGCAAACTGCACAAATTCCTGCGCCAAAGCGCTGTTTTGCTTGGGCGGCTGAATGCTGGTGTCGTTGCGGGAAGTGGTCATGCTGTGGCTTGATGGGGGACGTGGCCGATTGTAGGGAAGGGCCGCGGCTCAGGCAGAGGCTGCAAATTTGCGTGCCGCGGGGTTTTTTGGGGCGCAGTCGGTGTACCATGAAATTTCTTGCCTGCGCATTCCTGCTGCACTGCGGCACGCGGGCATGAAGTACAACCATTTTTCTAGGAGATTCGCGTGTCACACACTTCCTCGTTTACCCGTACCCTCTCTTTGGCGGCTGCTGCAATGGCTGCGTCTTTTTCGCTTTTGGGCCAGGCCCAAGCCGCCGAGCCCGCTTCCTGCCAAGCAGTGCGCTTTGCTGATGTGGGCTGGACCGACATCACCGCCACCACCGCGGTGATGTCCGAAATCCTCAAGGGCATCGGCTACAAGCCTTCCGCGCAAGTGCTGTCGGTGCCGGTAACCTATAGCAGCCTCAAAGCCAAAAAGATTGATGTGTTCTTGGGCAACTGGATGCCGTCCATGGAAGGCGACATCAAGCCCTACGCAGCAGACGGCTCGGTGGAAACCATTGGTGCCAACTTGGAAGGGG
>CANFVA010000009.1 GCA_947450255.1 Comamonadaceae bacterium | reverse complement strand
GCGCCGAGTTTGACCTCATGCAAAAAATTGATGTGCGCTTCCAGCGTAAAGATGGAGTGCCCGGTGGCTTTACGCCCGGCCGCGTCCAAGCCGATTTGGTCCATCAGCCCATCCACGCCGTAGCTGAACAAAACCATGTAAAAGCCATCGCGCAAATGGCCGTTGTAGTCCACCCAGTCGGCAATGACCGGGGCTTCGTAGGTGAGCAAGGTTTCAGGCATCGGGCGCAATACCGTGTTTGAGTTTGGTCGCTTTGATGGCCGCTTGCACTGCCATCAGGCAGTCGTCACGGTAGCGCTCCCAGTCGGCAATGCTGCGTCCGCCCAGCTGCGCTTCGCTGCCCTCGGCCACGGCATCGAGCAAGCTGTCGGTGAGCTCAGGCGCCTCCAGCTTGGTCCAGGGCAGCTTGAGCGCCGGACCGAACTGCGCCATAAAGTGGCGCATGCCTGCATCGCCACCGGCCAAGGTGTAAATCAAAAAACTGCCCATAAAGGACCAACGCATACCGGCGCCAAAACGGATGGCGTCGTCAATCTCGCCGGTGGTGGCCACGCCCTCGTTGACCAGGTGGAGCGACTCGCGCCACATGGCCTCTAACAAACGGTCGGCGATAAAGCCGGGCACTTCTTTGCGCACATGTAAAGGGCGCATGCTCAAAGACCGATACACCTGCATCGCCGCTTGAATGGCCTCGGGCGAAGTGTTCACGCCGCCCACCACTTCCACCAAAGGCAGCAAATACACCGGGTTAAACGGGTGGCCCACGACGCAGCGTTCGGGGTGTTTGGCATCAGCATAAAAGTCGCTGGGCAAAAGGCCCGAGGTGCTCGAACCAATCAGCACATTGGGCCGCGCCGCTGCGGTGATTTGCGCATGCAGCGCCAGCTTCAAGTCTTGGCGCTCGGGCGCGCTTTCTTGGATGAAGTCGGCCTGCGCCACGCATTCCTCCACCGTGGCCACAAACTTTATGCGCGACTGCGAGGCGCCAGGCGCCAGGCCTTGGGCCGTCAGCGCGCCCCAGGCTTTGGCCGTACGCGCGCGCAACGCAGCTTCGGCGCCGGGCGCCGGGTCCCAGGCGATCACGTCCAGCCCATGGGCCAGCGCACGCGCCACCCAGCCGCTGCCGATGACGCCAGTGCCCAGCGCCGCAAAAGTCTTGATATCAGTAACAAACGACATAGTTTTCCTTGGTTTAGCCGCGCTTTTTCAGGCCCATGGCTACGCGGCCTTCGGCGGGCGTCATGGGCTTGCCGCCTAAGCGGGTGATGATTTCTACTGCGCGCTCGGTCAGCGAGCCATTGCTGGCAGGCACGCCTTTGTCCAGCCACAGATTGTCTTCCAGGCCCACGCGCACGTTGCCGCCCAAAATCACCGATTGCGCCAGCATGGGCATTTGCGAGCGGCCAATGCCAAAGGCCGACCAGACCACGCCCGGCGGCAGGTTGTCCACCATGGCTTTCATGGTGGTGGTGTCCGCCGGTGCGCCCCAGGGAATGCCCAGGCAGAGTTGAAACAGCGGGTTCTCCAGCAGGCCTTCTTTGATCATTTGTTTGGCAAACCACAGGTGGCCGGTGTCAAAGATTTCGAGCTCGGCTTTCACGCCCAGCTCGGTAATGCGCTTGGCCCCGGCGCGCAAAGCGGTGGGTGTGGAGACATAAATCGTGTCGCCGTCACCGAAGTTGAGCGTGCCGCAGTCCAGGGTGCAGATTTCGGGCAGCAGTTGCTCCACATGGATCAGGCGCGCCATCGGGCCAATCAGGTCGGTGTTGGGTCCAAAGTGGGTGGGGTTCTCGCCCGCGCCTATTTCCAGGTCGCCGCCCATGCCGGCGGTCAGGTTAACAATCACATCGACACCCGAATCGCGGATGCGGTCCATGACTTCGGCATACAAAGCCGGGTCGCGGCTGAATTGCCCGGTGGCGGGGTTGCGCACATGGCAGTGCACCACGGTGGCGCCGGCCTTGGCCGCTTCCACCGCCGCCGTCGCGATCTGCGTGGGCGTTACGGGAATGGCCGGGTGCTTGCCGACGGTGTCGCCCGCGCCAGTGAGCGCGCAGGTAATGATGACATTGGGATTCATAGTGCGTAGTCCGTTTCTTCGAGGTCAAGGATGGCTTTGAGCGCTTGCAAATGCAAAGCGCAAGCGTCGGTAGGGTAATCGTTCCATTGGGCGCTGGCCAAGCGCGCCACGGCGTCGGGTATGAGGGCCAGCGGTCGACCGGTGGACAGGGCCAGTACTTGCACTTTGGCGGCTTTTTCGAGGTAATAGAGTTCGTCCAGGGCTTGGGCCACGCTTTGGCCAATCACCATCACGCCGTGGTTGCCCATAAACAGCACGCTTTGGCCGTCTTGCATCAGTGCGGCGACGCGTTCGCCCTCGGAGGTATCGAGCGCCATACCGGCGTAATGCCGGTCGTAGGCAATGCGGCCGTAAAAGCGGCAGGCGTTTTGGTCCAGCGCCAACCATTCAAAGTCTTGCAGGCAGCACAGCGTGGTGGCATAAGGCATGTGCGTGTGCAAGATGCAGCGGGCCTGCGGCAAGCGCTGGTGCAGCATGGCGTGCAGGTTCCAGGCGGTGGGGTCGGCGCCTAGCGCGGTAATGTCTTGGTCGCCGTGGTCTGCATCGAGCAGCAGCAAGTCGCTGGCGCGTATGCGCGAAAAATGGCTGCCTACCGGGTTGAGCAAAAACTGTGTGCCACCTTCGGCGACCGCCAAGCTGAAATGGTTGGCGACCGATTCATGCATATCCCAGCGCGCGGCCCAGCGAAAGGCGGCGGCCAAATCGATGCGCGCCTGTGTTAGCGGGGAAGGAGAGTGCATGCGGAAGTTTCCATTCAAATGCAACAGGTGCGCCACTGTAGGGCCGACGATGGCAAGCTGGTGCCCAAGCTGCGACGCATTTTCCGCCAAATGCGACTTGCCGCCAGGGGCGCCCGTGGCGCTGCGCCAATCGAAAGAATTGTCCTGCAAAGCGCGCAAAACGTCGCGTTTTCAGGCTTGGGTCTGCCTTGGCTGTGTCACCATCGACGCTTCGCCGCCTGTGGCCTGCCTGCCTGTGTGTTTTGTCTATGCAACTGCCCCGTTTTTCCCCGCTCACGCTACCCCTGGCCTCGCTGCTTTCGGGCGTCAGCATGTTGGTGGTGGGCATTGCCTTGCTCACAGTGGCCATTGGCGCACAAGCCGGTCTGGCCAAGTACTCGGGCTTGGTCACCGGCATGATCATGTCGGCTTATTTCGCCGGCTTTGTCTATGGCACCTATGCCTGTCCGGGGCTGATCCGGCGGGTGGGCTATATCCGTGCCTTTGCCGTCATGGCCTCGGTAGCCTCGGCCTTGCCGGTGCTGCATGCGCTGTGGACCAACCCCTGGTTTTGGGGCTTGTTGCGCTTTACCACCGGCTTGTGCATTGTGGGCCTGTACATGGTGATCGAGAGCTGGCTCAATGTGGTGGCCGGGCGCGAAAGCCGGGGCAAAGTGTTTGCCGCCTATATGGCGGTCAGTGGTGTGTCCACCGCGCTGGGACAGTGGCTGATTTTGGCGGGCGATCGCTTTGGTTTTGTGCCCTTTGCGTTGGCATCCATCTTGTTTTCTTTTGCATTGGTGCCCACCACCATGACGACGATTCGCGAGCCCCGGCAAACCAAGGCGCCGTCCATGAGTTTGGTGCATTTGTTTGCCATCTCGCCGATTGGGGCGATCGCCGCTATGGGCTCGGGACTGATCAGCGGCACTTTTTACAGCCTGGGCAATGTGTTTGGCAAAGGCGTGGGCTTTAGCGACAGCCACACCGCCACCTTTATGGCCGCTACGATTTTGAGCGGCGCCGCCTTCCAGTACCCGGTAGGCCATTTGTCGGACCGCTACGACCGGCGCTGGATGCTGGTCTGGGTGTGTTTGATTTCGGCATTGCTGGCCGCTGTGGGCTTTTACCTGGCCCGCGAATATGAAAACCTGTTGGTGATGTTGGGCATCTTGTACGGCGCGCTTTCGTTTTCCATTTACGGCCTGAGCGTGGCGCATACCAATGATTTGATCGAGCCTTCTAAAGTGCTGGAAACCACCGGTGGCCTGCTGCTGCTCTACGGCATAGGCGCCACCTTGGGCCCCACCCTGGCCGGCGGCATGATGGACTACTTGGGCCCGGAAAGCCTGATGCTGTATTTCGCAATGGTGTTGCTGGCGCTGGCGGGTACGGTGTGGTATTTCCTGCTGGGCCAGACCCAGCGCATCGAGACGGCAGCGCCGCGTTCGGACTATGTGATCATGGACGCCAGCTCGCAAGCTGCCTTGCAGATGGACCCGCGCGCTTTGCCGCAGGATGCGGAATAAGGGAGCGTGCTTCGCCAGTGTCGGTGCACAATCGTGCTGGAACGACAAGCCCCCACCACAAAGGCGCGTATGGAACAGGTGACATTTACCCGCATGCAAGACGGTACGGCCGCGGACTACCAGTTGCTGCACCGGCTGGAGCAGGCCTATATCCAGACGCTGCCCGAGCGCTTGCTGGCGGCTTTGCAAGACTTGAATGAATCCTTGCCTGGCTACCAAATCAGCCGCCTCGCGCATTCGCTGCAAAGCGCTACCCGCGCCGAGGACGATGGCGCCGACGTCGACATGGTGGTGGCGGCGCTTTTGCACGACATCGGCGACGTGCTGGCGCCCGACAACCATTCGCAAATGGCGGCGGCCATTATTCGGCCCTATGTGCGCGCCGAAGTCACCTGGGTGGTGGAAATGCACGGTCTGTTTCAAATGCAGTTTTATGCGCACCATTTGGGTAAACCCCATGACGGCCACCTGGCCTATGCCGACCACCCCTGGTTTGCCAGTTGCCAGCGCTTTTGTGCCCTGTACGACCAGGCTTCTTTCGACCCGGCCTACCGCAGCCGCCCTTTGTCGCACTTTGCGCCTTTGCTGCGCACTGTGTTTGCGCGCCAGCCCTTTGACCCGGCGGTGCTGCAGGAGCCGGGTAAGGCCTAGCAGGTGCCGGGCGCAGCGCTTACACCACCACCGGCGCTTCCTGCATGGCTTCGCATTGCTCTTGCAGCATCAGCACCTGCCCGTGCCAGTAATCGCTAGAGCCAAACCAGGGGAAGTTCTGCGGAAAAGTCGGGTCGCTCCAGCGCCGGGCCAGCCAGGCGCTGTAGTGGATCAGGCGCAGGGTGCGCAGCGGCTCGATCAGGGCGAGTTCTTCTCGGTCAAATGCGCGGAATTGTTCGTAGCCATCGACCAAAAAGCCCAGCTGGCGGCTACGCTGGCGCCGGTCACCGCTGGTCAGCATCCATAAGTCTTGCACCGCGGGGCCGGTGCGTGCATCGTCCAGGTCCACAAAATGCGGCCCCGGCCCGGCGCTGGCGGCGGCATCGGTGGGCGTCCACAAGATATTGCCCGGATGGCAGTCGCCGTGCAGGCGCAGCAGGCGGATCGGCGCCTCGCCGCTGGCGGCTTTTTTGCCGCACAGCACGGGGTGCTGCGCCACCAGGGCCAGCGCTTGTTCGCAGTGCTTGGCCCAGGCGCTTTGCACGTCCAGCGGAATTTTGTCCTGCCCCAACAGCCAGTCGCGCGAATCTTGCCCAAAGCTTTGCAAATCCAGCGCCGGGCGGCTGGCAAAGGGCTTGCGCGCGCCCACGGTGTGGATGCGCGCCAGAAAGCGGCCAATCCATTCCAGCACTTCTTCGTCGTCCAACTCGGGCGGGCGGCCACCCCGGCGCGGGCTGACGCTAAAGCCAAAGCCACCAAACTGGTGCAGCGTAGCCCCGGCCAGGCGCAGCGGTCCGATGGCCGGAATTTCCGCCTCCATCAGTTCCTCTGCAAAAGCGTGCTCTTCCAAAATCTGCGCCTCGCTCCAGCGCTCGGGCCGGTAAAACTTGGCTACCACCGCACTGCCGTCCTCCAGTTGCACCTGATAGACCCGGTTCTCGTACGAGGACAAGGCGGTCAGCCGGCCGTCGCCGCGCAGGCCGACCGATTCCAGGGCGTCCAGAACCCGATCGGGCGTCAGCATTTCAAAAACATGGTGCATACCCCGATTGTCAGCCCTTGACGCTTGCCCTAGGCTAAGGTTTAAGAATCTGAAACCGTCCCGCAAAAAATGTGGAGTTTGGTATGGGCTACAACGACGTAATTACCTTGCAAGGGGGCTTCGCCCCGGTGGACGAAGAAATCACCGTCGAACTGACGCAAGTGCAGGGCGAGATTCCGCGCGACCTGCACGGCATGCATGTGCGCAACGGCCCCAACCGCCGCTTCGAAGCGCCTGGCCGCTACCACTGGTTTGACGGCGACGGGATGTTGCACGCGGTGCGCTTTGAAGGCGGCCGCGCCTTCTACCAAAACCGCTGGATTCAGACCCAAGGCCTCCATGAAGAAACCCAAGTGGGCCACGCGCTGTGGCAAGGCATCAAAGATCCGCCGCGCAAAGACCGGCCCGATATGCCGCTCAAAAACACGGCCAACACCGACGTCAAATACTTCGCCGGCCATCTGCTAGCCATGTGGTATTTGGGCGGGGAGGTGTATCGCGTGCGGCCTGGCGACTTGTCCACGGTGGACACTTTGGCGCTGGACCCGCGCCTGGCCGGTTTGCATATTTCGGCGCACTCCAAGGTGGATGAGCGCACTGGCGAATTCATCTTTTTTTGCTACGGCAAAGAGGCGCCGTTTATGCACTACGGCGTGCTCGATAAAAGCGGCGTACTCACCACGCTGATCCCGGTGCCCTTGCCCGGCCCGCGCTTGCCCCACGACATGGCCATCACGCGCAACTACACCGTGCTGCACGATTTGCCCTTGTTCCAAGACCCGGTGGCCGCGGCTGCCGGACGCCACAAGGTGGCGTTTTATCCGGAGCTGCCTTCGCGCTTTGGCGTGGTGCCGCGCCACGGCAGCACGCAGGACATTCGCTGGTTTGAAGCGCGCCCCACCTACATGTACCACGTCGCCAATGCCTGGGAAGAGGAGGATGGCCAAGGCGGTGTCGAAATCGTCATGACCGGCACGCCCTTCAAGCCGCAGCGTGACAGCCGTGGCCAATCCGATGCCAGCGGCCTGCCGCGCCTGATTGCCCAACTGGGTATGGACTGCATGTTCTACGAATGGCGCTTTAATTTGCGCACCGGCCAGACCCGCGAGCGCGTGCTCGACGATGTGCTCAACCAAGAATTCCCCATCATCAACAGCGCCCGCATGGGCGAGCCCACGCGCTACACCTGGAACATCTTGATGGGCAGCAGCGATCAGCCCGAAGACCCGCGCTTTTGCGGCATCGCCCGCCACGACCTGCACACCAGCACCTGCACCGCCTACCACGGCGGCATGCACCAGTGGCTGAGCGAACACAGCTTCGCGCCCAAAGACCAGCACGTCAACGAAGACGACGGCTACCTGGTCGGCTTTGTGTGGGACGCCAAAGAAGCGCGCTCCTATGTGAGCATTTTTGACGCGGCCAACGTGGCCCAAGGCCCGGTAGCACGCATTGCGCTACCCCAGCGTGTGCCCAACGGCTTTCATGCCACATGGATCAGCAGTGCGAGGCTGGCGCGAGGTTGGTGATGGGGTGTGTGCCGCATTTGCGCACAGTGCCACAGTGGTCAATGCAAGCTGCATGCGGGGCAGTGCGCCCGCGTCTTGCATCGTGCGTCTCAGTTATTGCCCGAAGCGTTTGCGCGTCAGCCCCAGCGCCACCCAAAACGACACCACTGCATAGGCCACCAACACGCCGCCATGGTGCAGCACATTGTTAGGCCACTGGTCCATAAACAAAGGCCGCACCAATGCCACTGCGTTGGCCAGCGGTAACCAATCGGCTACCGCGCGCACCACAGGCGGTAATTGTTCTAAGGGGAAAAATACGCCGCCCAAAAACATGGTCGGCGTGAGGAACAGCGTGAAGTAGTAGGTGAAAAAATCATAGCCCTTGGCCATGGCGTTAAACACCAAGGCCATAGAACTGAAAGTAATTCCCACACCGAGTAACACCGGCCATGCCACCAGCAGCTTGGGGCTGTGGCTGATTTGCAGCGCCAGCATCACGCCCAAAATCGCCGTCACCGTAAACAAGGATTTGAAGGCCGCCCACAACATTTCGGCCAGCACGATGTCGTCCAGGCCCACCGGCGCGTTCATGATGCCGTCCCAGGTTTTTTGTACATGCATGCGCGAGAAGGCCGAATACAGGGCCTCAAACGAGGCGGCGTTCATGGCGCTCATGCAAATACTGCCGCTGGCCAAAAACAAGATATAGGGCACGGGCTGCCCGTCGATGGTCAGCTGTCCCACCAGTGCGCCCATGCCGTAGCCAAAGGCCACCAGCCACATCAGCGGCTCGGCGATATTGCCCAGCAGGCTGGGAATGGCCAGCTTGCGCCAGACCAGCAAATTGCGTTGAAACACCGGCCAAAACCGCAGCGTTAGGCGCGGTACGCGCCAGGGGCTTTGGAGTTGCGGGTTGTATGCGGGGGAGTTGGTCATATCAAGCGTCCTCGCGGATCTGGCGTCCGGTGAGTTTGAGGAAGAGGTCTTCCAGGTTGGCCGGGCGGTGCAAGGTGCGCAATTGGGGATAAGCGGCCAGCGCCTGCAAGAGCGCGCTGGCTTGGTCGGTGTAAAAAAACACGGTCTCGCCGCTCACCTCCACGCGCGCGGCCAGGGCGCGCAGTGGGCCATCGCGCACCGCTAGCGCGCCCACGCCAAACACTTCCACCACATCGGGCTCCAGGTGCTGGGCGATCAAATCGCGCGGCTTGCCTTCGGCAATTTTTTTGCCATGGTCTAGCACCAATAGGCGCGAACACAGGCGCTCGGCCTCGTCCATAAAGTGGGTGGTGAGCAAAATCGATTTGCCTTGTTGCAAGAGCGCTTGCAGACGCTCCCACATCAGATGCCGCGCTTGCGGGTCCAGGCCGGTGGTGGGCTCGTCCAGTAGCAGCAGTTTGGGGTCGTTTACCAGCGCACGTGCCAGGCTCAGGCGCCGCTTCATGCCGCCCGACAACTCGCCCGGCTTGGCCTTGGCTTTGCTGGTGAGCGAAGCAAACTCTAAGAGCGCCGGAATGCGCTTTTGAATATCGCGATCTTTCATGCCGAAATACCGGCCATAGACCAGCAGGTTTTCTTCGCAATTGAAGTCCGGGTCCAGCGTATCGAGCTGCGTCACCACCCCAATCTGCGCCTTGATCGCCAGCGCATCGCGCGGCATGTGCAGCCCCAGCGCGCTGATGCTGCCCCCATCAGGCGCCGTTAGTCCTAGGCACATGCGCACGGTTGTCGTCTTGCCCGCCCCATTGGGCCCAATGACGCCCAGGCATTCGCCTGGCGCAATGTCAAAAGACAGGTCATCGACGACGGTATTAGCGCCAAAGCGCTTGGATAAATGCTGCGCGGAAAACAGCGGGGTACTGGGGGCGGGGTGGGGCATGGGGAGGGATTGTCGTGGATTGGTATGTTAGGGTAATCTATTGCCAAAATAAATATTTATTTACTTTGGCGATGCGCCAGTTTGAATGTGATCAATTGGAGTCGATTGGTCATTGCATGCGACGGGAGGGGTGGGTGACCAAAGTGGCGGTTTCCATAGACCCCAAAGTGCGCGTGAGTATCGGGCTATCGGAAGCAGCTCTTAAGAGGTTGCTTGGTTTGTCACTACATACGTTGAAGGAGTTGAAAATGAAGGCAAAAAAGTCTGCGAACTTGGACTCTTTGCGAAAACTTATATTTCTATTTTTTTTCACTGTACCTTTTAATTCAATCGCGGAACTTTCAGACTATTTAATTCATTTCAGAACCCCGGGTTTTCTTTGGTATTGTGTTAAAGCCGATTCAAATAATTTAGATGATTCAGAGTACGATGAGGAATTGTGTTAGCAACATTTCAACAGAGATTAATCGCAGGATTTTGTTCGAATTTTTATGGATCAAGGTAAGTTAAAGGTCGAATCCCGAGTTATTTGGGGGAGGGGTCGTGAAAGCAATGAAGTCGCATTTGGCTTTTATAGCAAGGTAACAGACTCCATTACCTTAAACTCATTTGGCGCAGATGAGTGGGCATCTGCCGATGAAGAGGTTGATGACAAAGGGTTTTTGATAAACGCCTGTGAAGTTTCGATAAAGCGAAGAAAAAATATATTCGAAATTAAATTCAAGTCAAAAATGGCATGTAAGCCACCGTCCAACTTCCTTTGGGTTGTTAAGGCTGCATTGGGACAACATAAGTAAAAAGTGGTGGTTTTGGGTTCGCCATTAGAAAATTAGGTTGCCGCCAAGTTATTCATGCTGGAGTTCCCCTTCGGGGACAACATTCGGTGCATGCTCTTGCTGGGGTTGGCGGTAATCTTTGCAGGTTGCCCGAAGCCCATGGTGGCGTTAACCAGATCGTGCAAGATCAAGCGGGGGGTTCGGTCTCGCTGTTTAGAAATAGGGTTGTAGTTTCATGAAGCAGTGTTTGTGCAAAAACCGCATCACTTTGCACGCGCTGTAGGACAGTGTCTTCGTTTTTTTTGGTCAATGTTATTGTGATTGCGCCCGCAGCTGCAATTTCGCATTCAGGTACTTTGGCATTCAATAGTTAAGAAGGCAGCAAAGAAACATTCGCTTGCAATTCGTCCCAAGGCGCAGACAGCTTGCGGCCATCACGCACCAGCAAGCCCGTGGCTTCCAGTATGGCAACGTCCTGGTGAACATTTTTGTAATCGCGCGCCAATGCTTGCGCCAGTTCGCGTACGTTGCTGGCACCGTGCTGGCGGACGTGGCGCAGCATGTCTAGCCGGCGCGGAGACAGCGTTTCCAGCATGGTCTGCACATCCAAAAAGGTGATGTGCGTCTCCTCGCTCTGTTCGCCCTTGACGGCGCGGCCCCATGCTTGGCTAAAGCGCTTGCCCATAGCGGCCAAGCTGTCCACGTTGACCTGCACTTTAGGTGTCGTTCCCATGTGTCGCCCTTTCTACATCGGCCAGAAAATCAGCCACCAATTTCTCCATATTGACAAACCGATAGGGCATCTGCGTGACACCCAGGTGTTTGTGGTCACCCTTGCCCCGTTCGTTGTCATATCCCACGATGCGTTCCCCATCGCGCCCATAAAACAAACTGTATTTCAGCCCATGCGGCCTTTCTGCAGACGGTGCCGGTAGCTGCCAGATCGTCATTTCAACCACCCCGCCGTCCGGCAAAACCGCTTTATCGTAGAAAAGTCGCTTGGCCTTCATATGGTCAATCTAACCATAATTTTAGTTTGCGTCAATAGCTATGGCCATGGTTTGAGCGGGCTGTAATAGACACATTCAAAATTGGTGGCTATTTTCGGTAGCCACCAAATAAGGAGCGCACCAAGGAAGCATTCCCCTTGCCAGGCCCCAAGCTTTGCGACCCGCATCCCTACTGAAACGCCACCTCCGCAAAGCTGCGCAGCTTGCGGCTGTGCAGTTGGTCCAGCCCACGTTCACGCATGAGTTCAATGGCGCGCATGCCGATGCGCAAATGCTGGTCCACCCGTTCGCGGTAGAAATGGTTGGCCATGCCGGGGAGTTTGATTTCGCCGTGCAGCGGTTTGTCACTCACGCACAGCAAGGTGCCATAGGGCACCCGAAAGCGAAAGCCGTTGGCGGCGATGGTGGCGCTTTCCATGTCCAGGGCTACGGCGCGGCTTTGGCTGAAGCGGCGTTGGGCTTGGTTGTCCGGCAGCAGTTCCCAGTTGCGGTTGTCCGTGCTGGCCACGGTGCCGGTGCGCAAAATACTTTTTAGCGCACTGCCTTTCAGGCCCGTGACATCGGCCACCGCTTGCTCCAGCGCCACCTGGATTTCGGCCAGCGCGGGGATGGGCACCCACAGCGGCAGCTCTTCGTCCAGCACATGGTCTTCGCGTACATAGCCGTGCGCTAGCACATAGTCACCCAGTTGCTGGGTATTGCGCAGGCCGGCGCAGTGGCCCAGCATGATCCAGGCGTGGGGGCGCAGCACGGCGATATGGTCGGTGATGTTTTTGGCATTGGCCGGGCCGACGCCGATGTTGACCATGCTGATGCCGCTGCCGTCTTCGCGCACCAGGTGGTAGCCCGGCATTTGCGGCAGGCGCGGCGGGCTCTGGCCTTCGGCCTGCGCCGCAGCCCCGGCAGTGGCTACGCGGCGAGTCGTCAAGTTACCCGGCTCCACAAAGGCGCTGTAGGCGCTGTGCGGGTCGGCCATGGCGGCGCGGCCCAGGGCGATGAATTCGTCGATATAAAACTGGTAGTTGGTGAACAGCACAAAGTTCTGAAAATGCTCGGGCAGCGTGCCGGTGTAGTGGCGCAGGCGGTGCAGCGAATAGTCCACGCGCGGGGCGGTAAACAGCGACAAGGGCTGCGCCTCGCCAGGGCCGGGCGCATAGGTGCCGTTGGCAATGCCGTCGTCCATGGCGGCCAGGTCCGGCAGGTCAAACACATCGCGCATACGGGCGCTACGCTCGGTGCTCATCTCGCCTTCCAGGTGGTCGTTATCAGCAAACGAAAAATGTACGGGTATGGGCTGCGTGCTGGTGCAAATTTCTAGCTCCACCGCGTGGTTGTTGAGCAGCAATTGAAACTGCTCCAAGTAGTAGCGCCCATACAAATCAGGCCGCGTCAGCGTAGTTTCAAAACGCCCCGGCCCGGCGACAAAGCCATAGCTCAGGCCCGCGCCCTCCGCCTTGCCGGTGCGCGACACGGTGTCGGTATGCAAGCGCACCAGCGGGTAGAAAGCACGCACACGGCCTAGGCTGTCATCCCCCGCCACAAAGGCCTGCATGCAGGCGCGCAAGTGGGCGATGCTTTGGGCATAAATGCTTTGCACTTGCGCCAAGGCATCGGCGGCAGAGGTGAATTTTTGGGGGGCAATAAAGGGGGCTTGGTTGTTCATTTGGCGATTGTGCCTTGGGTCGCTTGCCATCGACTAGGTGTTCGGTTTGCTTACAAAGTGACCAAATGCGCGGGACTCGCTCCGTGCACCGCGCTCAAGGGAATGCGTGCATCGAAGGTTACGAATCGACCAGCGTTCTTTACGGCCAGCCCCAGCAGATACAAGTCGGTCAATTGCCGTGGCCCATGGATGTGTGGGTGGTGAAAGCGCCCAGCATCCAAAACACTAATGTCGTCGGCCCACAGCTGATGAAAAGTGGTGGCGGTGGAGCCTTGCAACATGACTACCAGCGCAGACAAAGGCTGGGGCTTGCTGTAACCGGGCTGGCTCATGATGCGCAAGCAGCCATTTTGGGTCAGTGGGCAGCTGGCCCAGCCATGTGCAATGTGCGCTTCTAGCCACAGCGCAGCCCGTTCGTGGTGGATGTGATCGCGGTCGTGCAGTGCAATGAGGACGTTGATGTCTAGCAATGCGCGCATCAAATGCCCTCGGCATCGCGCAAGCGCTCAATCAGCTCGTTGCTGACAATGCCGCCTCTGGCGGGCAGAGGGCTAATGCCGTAGCGCGCCAAACGTTCAGCCACCCGCAAGGTGCCACTCGGTACATGCGCCGGGTCCAAGTCGCTCACCGCAGTGGGCTGCGTGAAAGCGCGGCGTGCGAGTTCGCTAATCGTTTGGCCAAGCGACTTTTTCTCGCGCTTTGCAATTTCCTTGGCGGCAAAAAGCACATCGTCGGCAATGTCTAGAGTGGTTCGCATGGCACACCTCGTGTTTGATGTTTGATGCTAGCACATCACGCATCAAACATCACGAATAGGTACTTTTGGGAAATGCAGGCTGTTACACCCGCTCCATCACCAGCGCAATCCCCTGACCCACGCCGATGCACATAGTGCACAGACCATATCGCCCCCCACTGCGCTCCAACTGGTTCAGCGCCGTGGTAACCAGCCGCGCGCCGCTGGCGCCCAGGGGGTGGCCCAGGGCGATGGCGCCGCCGTTAGGGTTGACGCGCGCGTCGTCGTCGGCCAAGCCCAGGTCGCGCAGCACCGCCAGGCCTTGGGCGGCAAAGGCTTCGTTGAGTTCGATCACATCCATTTGCGCCAGCGTCAGCCCGGCCTGGGCCAGTACTTTGCGCACCGCGGGCGCCGGGCCAAAACCCATGATGCGTGGCGCCAGGCCCACCGTGGCCATGCCCAGCACGCGGGCGCGGGGTGTCAGGCCGTGTTGCTGTGCGGCGCTGGCGCTGGCCAGCAGCAGCGCACACGCGCCATCGTTGACGCCCGAGGCATTGCCCGCTGTGACCGAGCCTTGCGCGTGCACGATGGGTTTGAGTTGGGCTAGCGCTTCTAATGACGTGCTGCGCGGATGTTCGTCGCGCGCCACCACCAAGGCATCGCCTTTTTTCTGGGGGATGCTGACCGGCGTGATTTCGGTGTCAAAGTACCCCGCGCCTTGGGCGCGTACCGCATTCTCTTGCGAGCGCAAGGCCATGCGGTCTTGGGCTTGGCGTTCGATGCCAAATTGCTGCGCCACGTTTTCCGCCGTCTCGGGCATGGAGTCCACGCCATAGAGCTGCTTCATGAGTGGGTTGATAAACCGCCAGCCGATGGTGGTGTCATAGACCGCGTTATTGCGGCCAAAAGCACTGTCCATTTTCGGCATGACAAAGGGGGCGCGGCTCATGCTTTCTACACCACCGGCGATCATCAACTGCGCTTCACCGCTTTTGATGGCGCGCGCTGCGCTGCCCACCGCGTCCAGGCTGGAGCCGCACAAGCGGTTGATAGTGGCGCCAGGCACGTCCACCGGCAAGCCCGCCAGCAGCGTGGCCATGCGCGCTACGTTGCGGTTGTCTTCGCCAGCTTGGTTGGCGCAGCCGTAAAAAACGTCATCTAGCGCCGCCCAATTCACGCCGGGGTTGCGCTCCATCAGCGCCCGGATGGGAATGGCTGCCAGGTCATCGGCGCGCACCGAGGACAGCGCGCCGCTGTAGCGGCCAAAAGGGGTGCGGATGGCGTCGCAAATAAAAGCGTCTTGCATGGTGTGTCTCGCATTGGAAAAATGAAAATTCGCTATCGCTGAACTATGTCATCGCCAGGAGCGCAGCGACGCGGCGATCCATGCAGGCACGCCACCATGGATTGCCACGGCCTGCGGCCTCGCAACAAGAGATTTGGCTTCATGCAGGCATTCCTTAAGCGGTATGGTGTGTCTGCCACACCGCGTGGCGCAGCCAGGGGCTGACGCGGTAGCGCTCCCCGCGGTAATGGACATCGAGCGCCTCTAGCACCTGTACCACCGCCGGTGCGCCCCAGCGCGCCAGCCAGTCAAACGGGCCTGCCGGGTAGTTCACGCCCAACTTCATGGCAGCATCGGCGCCTGCGGGGTCGCACACGCCTTGTTGCACCGCATCGGCCGCTTCATTGACCAGCATCGCCAAGGTCCGCGCCACCACCAGGCCAGGTTGGTCGGCCACACGCTGCGGCGCAAAGCCCAGCGCGCCCAGCACTGCCTGCGCTTGCGCGATCTGGTCTTCGCTGGCGCCGCTGGACGCCGCAAAAGCCAGTACCGGCGCGCCGCCTTGCGGTACGTGCCAGTCGTACACCACCACATGCGCGCCCAGCGCAGATGCGGGTCGGCCATCGGTCTGGCGGATCTGCAAGTTGCCCGCCTGCATGCCCGTCCATGCGCTATCGGGCACCAGTTCCACCGTGATGCCAGCGGCTTGTAAGCGCGCTTGCCAGTCGGCCATGGTGTGTGCGTCCTGCGGGCGGCCGTGCAATTGCAGGTGACTGGTAGCAGGCAAGGGCAGGGCTTGCATGTCCACCACCGGCGGCTTGCTGCCTGCGGCGTAGTCGTAAATACCGCGCCCGCTTTTGCGGCCCAACATGCCGCCATCGACCAGCGCGCTTTGCACCAAGGAAGGCGTATAGCGCTTGTCAAAAAAGTTGGCCGCATATACCGCTTGGGTCACGGCGAAATTGGTGTCGTGGCCGATCAAGTCCATCAGCTCGCAGGGCCCCATGCGAAAGCCGATGGCGCGCATGCAAGCGTCCAGTACCTGGGGGCTGGCGCTTTGCTCGTGCAGCAGCGCCAGCGCCTCGGCATAAAACGGCCGGGCAATGCGGTTGACGATAAAGCCTGGCGTCGAGCGCGCATGCACCGGCACTTTGCCCCAGGCTTTGGACAAATCAAAAATCGCCTGCGCTACCCCGGGCGAGGTTTGCAAACCGGATACCACTTCCACCAGTTTCATCACCGGTACAGGATTGAAAAAATGCATGCCCACCACACGCGCTGGCTGGCGCAAACCCTTGGCGATAGCGGTAATGGATAGTGAAGAAGTATTGCTGGCCAGCACACACGCGTCGCTGAGCAAAGCCTCCAGCTCGCTAAACAAGGCGCGCTTGGCGTCCAGGTTTTCGACAATCGCCTCGACTACCAAACCTGCGTCCGCCGCATCGGCAAAGCCAGCGACCGGTTGGATGCGCCCCATGAGCGTATCGACCTGTGCTTGCGTAAATTTGCCCTTGGCTACTAGGGCGTCCAGGCCTTCTCGCAACTTGGCGCAGGCCTGCTGCGCTGCACCCGCGCGCGCATCCACCAGGTACACGCTGTGCCCCGCCTGCGCGGCGACTTGCGCAATACCTGCGCCCATGATGCCTGCGCCGACGACCAGGACTTTGGTGGAGGAGAGTGAGGTTTGCATAGGTTGGATGCGGCGTTAGGTGGATGTGGTGTAAGCCAGAGGCTGCGAACCACGACTTAGTAGGTCTCCAACTGCAGGCGGCCTTGCTGCTTCAAGTCTTTGGCCACCGTTGCCCAGTCCAGTTTGGCGTCCTGCGCAATGTCGCGCAGCGCTTGCAGCACGCCTTCTTCCATGCTCTTTAAGCCGCACACATAAAAATGCGATCGCCCGTCTTGCAGCAGCGCGGCCAATTGCGCAGCGGCGTCACGCATGGCGTCTTGCACATAGCGCTTGGGCTGGCCGGGGGTGCGCGAAAAGGCAAAGTGCAGATCGATGAAATCTTTGGGCAGCTTTTGCAGTGGCCCAAAGTAGGGCAGTTCTTGCTGTGTGCGTGCGCCGAAAAACAGCAGCAGTTTTCCGCCCTCGAATTTGCCACTGGCGCGTAAACGGCGGCGCCATTCGGTCATGGCACGCATGGGCGCGCTGCCAGTGCCGGTACAAATCATCACGATATGGCTGCCCGGGTGGTTGGGCATCAAAAAGCTGCTTCCGAACGGACCTATCACTTGCACGCTGTCGCCGGTTTTCAGGTCACACAGATAGTTGGAGGCCACGCCATGCACCGGCTTACCTTGGTGGTCTTGCACCACGCGCTTGACGGTAATCGATGCGTTGTTATAGCCGGGCCGCTCGCCATTGCGTGGGCTGGCAATCGAATACTGGCGTGCATGGTGCGGCCGGCCGCTGGCATCCGCACCGGGTGGCACGATGCCGATCGATTGGCCCTCGAGCACTGGAAACGGCATGCTGCCAAAGTCCAGCACGATGTGGTGGGTTTCGTTGTCGGTGCCCGCCTCATTGACCTGCATATTACCGACCACTGTGGCGGTGGTGGGCGCCTTGGGGCCATGCAAATTGGTATACGGGTGGGCTGCGGACCAGGGCGGCAGGGTGGAGCCCAAACCGCTCAGGCTGTCGGCTACTGGCGCGTTGCTCGGCGCATCGGCAGTAGCGGGCAGCGAGCTGCTTGCTTTCTCAAAGGCAGTGCTGCCTGAGACCTGGGTGATGGTTGCTGCCGCAGGCACATCATGGGTTTGCGGTTCTGGCAGTTCGTTCCAGCCCATCTGTTCTTCTAAGGAGTAAGCCTTGCTGCGCAATACCGGTAACCAGTGGTCGATCGAGCCGGTCGGACAGGGCGGCACGCAGGCCATGCAATGGTTGCACTTATCCGCATCGACCACGTAGTTGCGGCTGTCATGCGTGATGGCGCCCACCGGGCAGGTGGCTTCGCAGGTATTGCAGCGTATGCAGACTTCGGGGTCTATGAGGTGTTGCTGTAGCAGTTCGGCGGTGTCTGTGCTCATGGCTTTGATTCGTATTGACGTTATCGCGATTGTGGCTTCAATTGACGGGTGGCTGAAGTCACTTGTTTTTGCTTTACCTTGCGCCTGCTTATTGCGCTGAACCCGAGTCCACGCAGGCCGGGGCCGGGCTCCTCATGACGCGAGCGAAAAATCGTCGCCCGGCCCCGGCCCGCAGGGCCTCTGCGAAGTAGTGGGTGTTCAAGCACGAGGTAAAGCGCATTTTTCTCGCGACTTTCAACGCAAAAATTTAACTTAAGGGAAACTCGGCATAGGCCCAAACCCGTCATTGCGAGGCCGCTGGCCGCGGCAATCCATAGTTTCAAGCCTACATGGAACCCCGCCTGCCGCTGTCACCACGCGGGTCCAGCAATACAAGGCGGGTATACCAAACATCTGCAATTCCCAGCCGCTAACCAGGTTCAGCAAAAAAGCGGCAATTAATTAAACCGAACGTACTCAAAATCCACCGGCTGGCGGTTGATACCGATAGCCGGGGGCGCAATCCAGTTGGCGAATTTGCCGGGCTCTACTACGCGGCCCATCAGGCCTTGTACAAAAGCGCGGTCTTCGGCGGTGGGCAACCACTCGCCGACTTTGGCTTGCCATTCCTGCTCGGATACCACGCGGCCATCGGGTGAGACTTTGGCACCGGACAGGGCGCCGATGTTGCGGTGAAACGCCTTGTGCGGCACGCTCAAACGGTGCGGCAGACCGGCTTTTTCTATCACGCGGTTCCAGCGATCGACACCGCCCACCGAGTCTTTGATGTAGTCGTCGCGCAGCACTTCATTGAGCGCATTGAGCATGGGCACTTCTTTTTCCTGCAACTGGCCATTAACGACGTGCAAGACCTTGTAGGTCTGGCCGCGCAACACATGGTCGTCATCGCGCTTGCCTTCTTCATAGCGGCCTTTGAGACCGGAGCTGTAGAAAGTGGCAGCGTTGCTAGACTCGTCGGCGCCGAACAAATCGATGGTCACGCTGAAGTGGAAATTCAGGTAGCGCTGAATCGTCGGCAAATCGATGACTCCAGCGGCGCGCAGTTTGCCCACGTCATCGGTTTTCAATTCGTTCATCGCCGCGCATGTGCGCTGAATGATGCGGCTGATGCCCGACTCGCCGACAAACATATGGTGCGCCTCTTCGGTCAACATGAACTTGGTGGTGCGTGCCAAGGGGTCGAAACTGCTCTCGGCCAAAGCGCACAACTGGAACTTGCCGTCGCGGTCGGTGAAATACGTGAACATGAAAAAGCTCAGCCAATCGGGCGTCTCTTCATTGAAGGCTTGCAAAATGCGCGGGTTGTCTTCCTGGCCGCTGCGACGCTCAAGCAGCGCTTCGGCTTCTTCACGGCCATCGCGGCCAAAATGTTTGTGCAATAAGTACACCATGGCCCACAGGTGACGGCCTTCTTCTACGTTGATCTGAAACAGATTGCGCAAGTCGTACATGCTGGGCGCAGTCTTGCCCAAATGGCGTTGTTGCTCGACCGATGCCGGCTCGGTATCACCTTGCGTGACGATGATGCGGCGCAGGTTGGCGCGGTGTTCGCCAGGCACGTCTTGCCAGACTTTCTCGCCTTTATGGTCGCCGAAATGGATGTTGCGATCGCTCTCGCCGTGGTTCAAGAAAATGCCCCAGCGGTAGTCGCGCATCTTCACATGCCCAAACTGCGCCCAGCCTTGCGGGTCGACGCTGACAGCGGTACGCAAATACACCTCGTTGTCGGTCGTGCCTTCGGGGCCCATGTCATCCCACCAGTTGATGAAATTGGGCTGCCACTGTTCCAGGGCGCGCTGCAAAGTGCGGTCGCTGCCCAGGTCCACGTTGTTAGGGATTTTTTCGCTGTAGTTGATGGCTGACATAAGTTACTCCGGTGGATGAATCAAAAATTGAAGATGTTGTGCTGGTGCCTAAACGCGGTTCCAGTCAAAGGCAGCGCGTTCGCCTTTGCCATAGACCTTGAGCGCGCCCTTGTCGCCTACGGCGTTGGGGCGCTGGAATATCCAGTTTTGCCAGGCGGTCAAGCGGCCAAACACGCGGGTATGCATGTTTTCTTTGCCGTTGAAGCGCAAATTCGCTTCCAGACCGGTCATGGCATCGGGCGACATGGCGACGCGCTCTTCAATGGCGATGCGCACTTCGTCGGCCCAATCGATATCGTCGGGCGCGGCGGTGACCAGGCCCAGCGCCAGGGCGACGTCAGCGTCCAGGGCTTTGCCGGTGGCGCCACGCACGGCTTCCAGTGGCGCGCTTTCCTCGTAAAAACGGCGTTGCAAGCGGCTCTGGCCGGTGGCCATGGGATAGACGCCAAAGTTGCGCTCGCCCACGGTAATGTGCGGGGTGCGTGCAGCGTCATCGGGCAGCATGAGTTGGTAGCTGCGGTCGCAGGCCAGTGCCAATTCCAGGTAGCTGCCGGCAAAGCAGGAGCCCGGCTCGATCAGCGCAAACAGGCTGCGCGAGGACACATCCAGGCGGCTGAAGGTGCGGCGCAGCAGGCCGGTGGTTTCGCGCACCAGCCAGTGCTTGGCGTGGGCTTGCAAGACTTCGTCCATGGCCAGTACCGCGGCCGAGTCGCCTTCGGTTTTGAGCAGCCAGATACCAATATCCAACTCGTTGGTGCGCATGTGCAAGACGGCATCTTCTAGTTCGCGCGCCATGCGCAAGGGGAACCATTGCGCGCCCAGCGCTTCGATGTCGGCGATGGTGGAAGGCTGTGCGCCTTGGGGCGCTTGGATGGCCCAGGTGGCGGTGCGCTTGGCACGGTCGATTTCCACTTTCAGGCTGCTGTAGTGCACGGCGTCGTCGCTGAACGTGCGTTGCAGCGGTGTGAGCGCCACGCCCTTGGCGTCTGCGGGCCGGTCACTTTGCGCGGCCAGAGCCAGCGCGCGTTCGCGCACCCGGGCGGCGAATTCGGCGGGCTTGGCCAGGTCATCGACCAGGCGCCAGTCTTTGGCTTTTTGGCCGCGTACGCCTTCGGCGCTGGTACAAAACACATCGGCCAGGTCGTGGCGCACGCGGCGCTTGTCGGTGACGCGGGTCAGGCCGCCGGTGCCGGGCAGCACGCCCAGCAAAGGCACCTCGGGCAGGCTGACAGCAGAGGAGCGGTCATCGACGAGCAAAATTTCGTCGCAGGCCAACGCCAGCTCGTAGCCGCCGCCGGCGCAGGCGCCATTGACCGCTGCCAAAAACTTCAGACCGCTGTGCGCCGATGAGTCTTCCAGGCCGTTGCGCGTCTCGTTGGTGAATTTGCAGAAATTGACTTTCCAGGCGTGGCTGCTCAGGCCCAGCATGAAGATGTTGGCGCCGGAACAAAACACTTTGTCCTTGGCACTGGTCACCACCACGCTGCGCACTTCGGGGTGCTCAAAGCGGATGCGATTGATGGCGTCGTGCAACTCGATGTCCACACCCAGGTCGTAGCTATTGAGCTTGAGTTTGTAGCCGGGGCGCAGGCCGCCGTTCTCGTCAAAGTCCGCTTTGAGCGTCGCCACCGGGCCTTCAAAGCTCAGTGTCCAGTGGTGGTACCGGCTGGGTTCGGTCTGGTAGTTGACAAAGTTTTCAGGGTTCATAACAGCCTCGGTGGTTAGCACGCATAAAAGTGCATGTGGTTGAAGTTTATGCATCATAGTGCATAAATTTTGAGTCCGTCAATCTTTTTTTAAAAAATTTAAGGTGCCAGCTGCAAATACTCCCGAGCCGTCGTCCGCAGCAGGGCCAAAGTGGCTTCCTGGTCTTGGGCGCTGGTGTTGATGGCGAATTGCGCCTTGGAGTAAAAAGGCTGGCGTCCGTCCAGAATATTTTTCAGGTCCTGCAGGGCTTCTTTGCTCGCGGCCATGGGGCGCATATCGCCCTGGGCGGTGACCCTGCGCAAGTGGTCGGCCGGCTCGGCTTGCAGCCAAACCGTGGTGCAGTGCGCCAGCAAGAGGTTAAAGCTGGCCGGGTCCGACACCAAGCCGCCCGGTGTCGCAAACACGGCTTCGGGGTAAATCTGAATGCTCTCCTCCAGGGCCCGGCGTTCGTAGCGGCGGTAGGCGTTGATGCCATACAAGGCCTGGATTTCGGCCACGCTGCAACCGGCAAATTTCTCGATTTCCCGGCCCAGTTCGACAAATGGGTAACCCAAGTCCTCCGCCAGCAAGCGGCCCAGTGTGGACTTGCCCGCCCCGCGCAGGCCCACCAGGGCGATGCGGGTGCTGCGCTCCTGCGCCACGCCGCCGGTGCCCAGCAAGTCACCGATGGCAACGCGCACCCGGTGCAAGGTAGGCGCATCACATTGCTCCAACATCTCGCGGATCATCAGCCAGTCGGGAGAGGAGGTGCTGACATCGCCCAGCAGCTCGGCCAGGGTGCACTGCAAGGCCTTGGCCACTTGCAATAACACCAGCACCGAGGCATTGCCCAGGCCGTATTCCATATTGGCCAAGTGGCGTTCCGAGACCTGCGCCGCCGCCGCCAGGGCTTTGCGCGTCATGCCCCGGCGCGCGCGCAGCGCCCCCACACGCTGGCCCAAACCGACCAAATAAGGGTGCTTGTCCTCGTCGGATGGGGCGTCTAGGGCCCCTGAAACCACATTTTTGTGGTGAAGATGCAATATAGTGCTTGACATATAGAAAAAATGAAATTAAGGTCCGCTTACGCACAATAATGCATTTTTTCAAAAGCTGCAAGCGGGCTGGATCAAACTTCGGCAAGATCAGCGCGCCCGGCGGCTCCAGCTAACCACTGCAAGGTGGCCTAGCCCATAGCTAGGCGCCGCGCGACAACGAGGAGTAACCGCTATGACAGACCGCACTGCAATGGACCCGCAGGGTGAGGTGTTTAATTTCGCGCAGTACCTACTGGACCGCAATCGGGATCACGGCGCGCGCCTGGCCTTTGTCGATGACCAGGGCACACTGAGCTACAGCGCGCTGGCGCAACGGATACAGGCGGTGGCGGGTGCTTTGCAGGCCGCCGGGGTGCGCCGCGAAGAGCGCGTGTTTGTTCTGATGCACGACGGCATCGATTGGCCTTGCGCGTTTTTGGGCGCGCTCTACGCGGGCAGCGTGCCTGTGGCGGCCAACACCTTGCTCAAGGCCGAGGACTACGCCTATATGCTGGCCAAAAGCCGCTCGCAAATCGCCGTGGTGTCGCAGGCCCTGCTGCAGGTGTTGCAAGAGGCTATGGCCCAAGGGTCGCACGAGTTGCGCCAGGTGGTCGTCTCCGGTGCGCAGGGGCCGCTGCCCGCAGGCTGCGTGGCCGTGGAGGACTGGCTGACCGCACAGCCGCCGCTGACGCAAAGTGCGCCCACACACCCGCACGACCCGGGTTTTTGGCTGTTTTCCTCGGGTTCCACCGGCAGACCCAAGGCTACAGTGCACAGCCATGCCAACCCTTATTGGACTGCCAAGCTCTACGGGCAGGACGTGCTGGCTTTACAGGCTAGCGACGTGTGTTTCTCGGCTGCTAAATTGTTTTTCGCCTACGGCTTGGGTAATGGTCTGAGCTTTCCTCTGAGTGTGGGTGCCACCACCCTCTTGATGGCCGAACGGCCCACGCCGGATGCGGTGTTTCACCGCCTGGCAGGCGGCGTGGGCGGGCAAAAACCTACGGCGTTTTTTGGCGCCCCCACCTTGTTTGCATCCATGTTGGCTTCGCCGATTTTGCCGGCTGCCAAGACCCTGGCCGTGCGCTTGGTCTCCTCGGCCGGTGAGGCTTTGCCCGCTGACATCGGCGAGCGCTTCAAGGCCCATTTCGGTGTGGACATTGTGGATGGTATTGGTTCGACCGAAATGCTGCATATCTATCTCTCCAACCGCCCCGGCCAGGTGCGCTACGGCACGACGGGCTGGCCGGTGCCCGGCTATGACATCGCGCTGCGCGACGACGCCGGCCAGGACGTGCCCGACGGCGAGACCGGCGACCTGTATATCCGTGGCCCCAGCGCGGCCATGCTGTACTGGGGCAACCGCGAAAAAACCCTGGAAACCTTCCAAGGCGCCTGGACCCGCAGCGGCGACAAATACACCCGTAACGAGGATGGAAGTTACACCTACAGCGGCCGCAGCGATGACATGCTCAAGGTCAGCGGCATCTATGTCTCGCCCTTTGAGGTGGAGTCCACGCTGATCGCGCACGCTGCTGTGCTTGAGGCAGCGGTCATTGGCGTGCTCGACGCCGATGGACTCACCAAAACCAAAGCCTACGTGGTGCGCAAGCCCGGGCAGGAAGTGAGCGCCGACGAACTCAAAGCATTCGTGAAAGACCGGCTGGCGCCTTTCAAATACCCCCGCGTGATCGAATTTGTGTCCGAGTTGCCCAAAACCGCGACCGGGAAGATCCAACGCTTCAAGCTGCGGGCTTTGTCGGCAGGGCAGGCCTGAACTGCTGGCTTGACATCGGCTAGCATTGGCCGCAATGCCTAGCCCTGACAAACCCACTGTAGCGGCCAAGCCGCGCAAATCCGCTTTGCGCCGCGAAGAGATATTGCGCCATGCCACAGCCTTATTCGACCGAAAAGGCTATGCCTACACCTCGCTGGACGATGTGGCGCAGGCGGTGGGTATCAAGCGCGAGGCCTTGTATTACTACTTTCGCAGCCGCACCGAAATATTGATTGCCATCGTCGGCCCGCAAACCAGCGGCTTGATCGATGGCATGCAGGCGGTGCTCTCGCAAACCCTTCCCGCCCACGAAAAACTGCGCTTGGCGATCCGCAACCACCTGCAGCGCTTTGACCGTCATTGCCTGGAAATGACGATTTTTTTACGCGATGGCGTGATGGGCGGCAACGAAGCGTTGCACGTGGCGATGCGCCGTGTCTGGAAAGACTACGAGTCAATGTGGACGCGCTTGATCGACGAGGGCAAGGTGGCAGGTGAAATCTCTGACCTGGGCGACTCTAAGATGATTGCCTTTGGCATTTTGGGCATGTGCAATTGGCTGGCGCGCTGGTACAACCCACGCAAGTCCGCGCCCATTGACAGCATCATTGATACCTATTTCGCCATGCTGAGCCAGGGCTTGCAGCCCATGCACCAGAGGGCTGGCGCGCCAAGTGCGCTTGCGGCACAACCGGTAGTGGCGAGACGCTCGCATCCCCGTAAAAAATCTACGTAATGTAAAAAATATTTTCCCTGCATCCACCTACCAATGTAGCGATCAACTACATGCATTGAAGAGAGAAAACGCCCGCAAGCGCTAAAACCCACTTGCGGTGGTGCGCATATTAATTTACACTAGCGTAAATTAATGCACAGGAGCACCCATTGGTATCCAAAGACCACGAAGGCAAGGTGTACCCGCCCTATCAGGTGCGGGCCGACCGCACCATGGGCTTGCAATATGCGCAAGCCTTGGGCCTGGCCGCTTTGCCGGCGCGGCCTGCGCTGACCTACCTGATATTCTTACGCGGCGAAAGCCAGGGCGTCGATTTGTTTAGCGATCTGGACATACCGCGCCACCAGGCCTTGCACGGCGGCCAGCGCTACGAGTGGTTTGCGCCAGTGCAGTGGGATGATGTGCTGGAAGTGCGCGTACGCATAGACCGGGTGTTAGAAAAAAACAGCAAAGCCGGGCCTTTATGGTTTGTCGATGCCACCTTTGATTACCACCACGCCCAGTCCGGTGCGTTGGCGGTGCGCGAGGTGACGCGCCTTATTAAGCGGGGTGCGCCATGAAGCTGGGTGAAGTGCTTTTCCAAGTCCGCGTGCCCGGCGCATCGCGTGAGACGATTGCCCTGTTTTCGCAAGCCACGCAAGACCCTAATCCCATCCACATCGACGATGCATTTGCCTTGCGCTGCGGCTTTGCGCAGGTGATACAGCAAGGGCCGATGACGACGGCACATTTCGCGCGCTTGTTGGCAGAACATTGCGGGGCGGACCAAGTGCGCAGTCTAGACCTGTCCTTCATTGCGCCAGTGTTTCCGTTGGAAGATTTGGAGTTGCGCGCCACCGTCGAGCGGGTCACTGACGCAGAGGTGGCACTGGCACTGGTCGCTCAAAAGGCCGATGGCACCCTCACCGCCAAAGGGCAGGCGCAAGTCGCCATACTCAGCCCATGACAACGCCGCCCCCCTGCGAGGTGAGGGTGGCCGGCGCTGAGGTCGGCACCTTCGGCCTGTGGCCCGACAGCAGCTTGCAAAGCCTGGCCTTGCCCGTGGTGCAAGCGGCTTTACGCGATGCCGGTGTGCAGGCCGCGCAGCTACAAGCGGCCTATGTGGGCAATGCTTTTGGCGGCTTGATGCAGGGCCAGGAAACCATGCTGGGCCAGATGCTGCTGCCTGGCGTTGGCATTCACAGTATCCCGGTACACAACCTCAAAAACGCTTGTTCCAGTGGCGCCGATGCCATGGCGCTGGCCTGGAGCGCAATTGCTTTCGGACAGTATCACTGCGTGCTGGTGCTGGGCGTAGAAAAAATGACGCATGCTGAGCGCGCACGCGCCATGGTGGCATTGGCCTCGGCCTCAGATCGCCAGCCCACCGACGCTGGCCGCTCGGTGTTCATGGACCTCAATGCCGAGCGTGCCAACACCTATATGCAGCGCTACGGCGCCACGCCCCGTGATTTTGCAGCCTGTGCAGCGAAAAACCGGCAACATGCCAGCCTCAACCCCAAGGCGGCGGTGCGCACACTGATGGATGTGGACGCCATCTTGCAAGACCGCATGGTGCTAGCGCCCCTGACCCGAGCCATGTGCGGCGGCATCGCCGATGGCGCAGCGGCAGTGGTGCTGGTCAGCGGCGCGTTTGCGCGCCGCCATGGAATACGCGGCCCGACCGTGCGGGCCTCGTGTGTGGTCTCGGGCCAGCCGCAGCGCGCTGCGACGGCGCCCAATGCCACTGCGCGCTGCGGTGCCTTGGCCTTTGCGGCAGCGGGGCTGGACCCGCGCGATGTGTCGCTGGCCGAAGTGCATGATCCGACGGCGCCCCAAGAGTTCATCGATATCGAAGACCTTGGTTTGTGTGCGCCGGGCGAGGCCTTTGTGCGCACCCAAAGCGGACACACCCGTTTGGGGGGTCGCATGCCCATCAATGTGTCAGGGGGCCTGACCTGCCGGGGCCACCCGGTGGGTGCTACCGGCGTAGCCCAAATTGCCGAGCTGACACGGCAATTGACCGACCGCGCCGGCGCTTCCCAGGTGGTCGGCGCGCGCTGGGGCCTAGCGCAAATGGCTGGCGGGCTGCTGGGAAATGATTCAGCGGTCGCCTGCGTCCACCTTCTTGAACGAACCTAGGAACACTATGGCAACTTTTACCAAGCGTCCCCTGCGTAGCACCGTGCGCGCGACCTATCCGCTCTACATCAACGGCGACTGGCATGAAGCGCACGCCGGCGAGCGCATGCAATGCTACAGCCCGCTGACGCAAAAGCTGCTCACCACGGTCCCGGAGGCGGACGATGTGGACCTGGACGCCGCGGTGCAGGCCGCCACCCTGGCCCAGCCCGCCTGGGCCCATCTAAGCGCCAAAAAACGCCAGGCTCTATTGGAAGCGGCCGCCGATGCGCTGGTGGTGCATTTGGAGCCCTTGGCATTGCTGGAGACCGCGAACACGGGTAAACCTCTGCGCGAAAGCCGGGCTAATGTATTTACCGCTGCCGATCGCTTGCGCTATTACGCAGGCGCGTGCCGCGTTTTCGAGGGCGTGGTGGTGCCGGTAACGCCGGAAATTACCAGCTACGGTCTGCGCCAAGCTTTGGGCGTGGTGGGCATCATTGGTGCGTGGAATTTTCCGCTCAATATGTTTGTCGGAAAAATCGCCCCGGCCCTGGCCAGCGGCAATACCGTGGTCTATAAGCCTGCCGACACCACGCCAGTGACCACCTTGGAAATTGCGGCGCTGTTTGGGCGTATTTTTCCGCCGGGGGTGGTCAACGTCGTCACCGGAAGCGGCGCGGGTACGGGTGCGGCCATGGTCGCGCATCCTGGCATACGCAAAATTTCGATCACCGGCTCCACGCGCACCGGTCAACGTGTGATGGCCGCGGCGGGCGCGACGCTCAAGCGCCTGACCTTGGAGCTTGGTGGAAAAAACGCCCAGGTCATTTATCCCGATGCGGACCTGGACCGGGCGGCACAAGGCATTTTGCTAGGCGCGTTTCTCAACCAGGGCCAGGTGTGTACCGCTGGCAGCCGCATTTACGCCCATGCCAGTGTGGCCGATGCGCTGAAAGCAAAAATCCTGGCTTTGGTACCCAATCTCAACATCGGCGACCCTTTTGACCCGAATACCCGGATGGGTAGTTTGTCCTCGCGCGCGCACTTCGAACGGGTCAGCGAGTACATCGCCATCGGCGTGCGCGAAGGCGGGCGCATTCTGTGTGGCGGGCATCCGGTACCAGTGGACCAATACCCCAAGGGCTTGTTCATGGCGCCCACTTTGTTCGAGGGTGTGGACCCGCAAGCGCGAATTGCCCGTGAAGAAATTTTCGGACCTGTAGCCACCTTTGACAGTTGGGAGGACGAGGATGCCATGTTCGCCCAAGTCAATGCGGTCGAGCAAGGCCTGGCCGCCGGCGTGTGGACTGGCAGTTTGTCACGCGCACACAAAGCGACGCGCGCTATTCACACCGGACGGGTATGGGTCAATTGCTACAACCTCTATCCCTCGGGTGCGGCGTTTGGCGGCAGCAAAGCCAGCGGCTTTGGCCGCGAAGACGCCTTTGAAACTTTGCTCGATTTCACAGAGGTCAAAAACGTGATCGTCGACGCCTCGGAGACGGCGCGCGGCTTTTATGCCTAAGCCGGCGTACTTCGCCTTTCAACCTGTAGTTATTCAATAGAAAAGGAAATCAATCTATGTCGCAAGCCCTGATGGACGCACCCGCGCAAGCGGTCGTTACCGCCGCCGAGTTCTGGGATCAAGACCCCGAGTACCAGGACCTATTACTCAACCTGATCAACATCCATGTGGTCAGCGAGTTGTATGGCGGCGATATTTTTGAGGCCAGCATATTGCGTGCGCCTACGGCTGAATTCAAGATGCGTATGGCGCGCACCGTCATGGAGGAGTACGGCCACCACCTGCGCTATCGCAAACTCATGGAAGAGCTGGGCCTAGATTGGCAGGAATACGCGCGCAGCAAAGGGCATTTGTCCACCTTTGACACGCCGATGGAGTCCTGGGCCGACCAGGCGGTGTTTTTGGCGATCTTGGACCGCGCCGCAGCCCATCAGTTTCGCCATTTTGTGCAATGCCGCTACGAGCCCTTTCGCCAGGCAGCGCAAGACACGCTCAAAGAGGAATACGGCCATGTCGGCTTGGGTATGGACGCGGTCAAAGCTTTGCTGCAAACTGACCAAGGGCGCGCCCAGGTGGAACACGCCTTGCACAAATGGTTGCCAGTGGGTTTGCAGTCCTTTGGTGCCGATGCGTCCAAGAAAAACGAGCGCTACCGGCACTTCGGTATCAAACAAGACACCAATGAAAACATGCGTGCTATCTACTGGGAACAGGTGCGCGCTTTTGTCACCGAAGACTGGGGCTTTGCCTTACCCGAGGACTACACCCAAATTTGGAACCCCCAGGGCCAGCAGGACACCGACCGTGCCTATTGAGCGTGCGCCCCAAGTCGTCTCTGTGCTCGCAGTATTTAGCTAGAGGCGCTTGATGTACACATTGACACTGGACGGCGGTGACCAGGAGGTAGCCATGTCCTCGCAGGAGACGGTGCTCGACGCTTGTCTGGCCCAGGGCCTGGAGCTGCCCTACAACTGCCGCTCGGGCGAATGCGGCGAGTGCCTGGCGCAATTGCAAAGCGGCACGGTGCGCCAGCTACCCGGCAGTGACCCGGCAGTGTTTACCGAGGCCATGCGCGCCCAGGGGATGGTGCTGACCTGTATGTGCTTTGCCACTTCCAACCTGGTGCTCAAAGTGCCTTTGCGTGCGCGCAACGGTCCGGTTATTCGGCAGTTAGATGCCGTCATGGAATCGCTGGTCTGGCATGGTCCGCGTACGGTGCAAGTGCGCCTGCGTTGCCCGCAGCCGGTGGAGTTTGAGGCCGGGCAGTATTTCGAATGGCATCTACCCGATGTGGTGCATGCACGCTCCTATTCGGTCAGCGTGGCACCGGGTAGCGACCGTCTCGAATTTATGGTTCGCATCTATCCCGGCGGACAGGTCAGTAACCGGCTCAAGCGGCATGCGCTGGCCCCTGGCGATGTGGTCAACTTGCGCGGCCCCTTTGGCACCTACCGGTTTGATGCTGAGCACCCGGGACTTGCCGTTTTTGTAGCCGGTGGTACGGGCATCGGGCCGGTGCTGGCGCTGGTGCAAGCGGCTTTGCGCGGCCCGCAGCAGCGTCATTTGCTGGTGATCTTTGGGGCGCGCGACGCAGCCGAAATCGCCGCCGCAAGGCCCTTGCAACAATGGGCGGCGCAGGATGGGCGATTGCAGTTTGTGCCGGTGTTGTCCGACGAAGCGGTGGATTCGCCGTGGCAAGGCTTGCGCGGCACTGCCGTCGATGCATTGAAGGCGCAGCGCGGCGACTTCTTTGGTGCTACCGCGTACCTATGTGGTCCGCCGCCGATGGTGGAAGCTGCCAAAAAAACTTTGCTGGTCAAGGGCCTGGATGCCAGCGATATTTATTACGACCGTTTTGCGCCCGCCGCCACCGGAGCCGCGCCATGAACACCGCGCCGCCAGCTGCTGGGCTGCAAGGCCAGGCGTTGGCCGTGTACGCCGACGATGGCACAGCGCTATCTTGGCGCTGGTACCCCAATCCGGCAGCGCGCGTGCGACTAGTGCTCAGCCATGGCAATGGCCTCGCGATGGATGGCTACCAAGTGTTTTGGCGTGAATTGCTGGCTGATTTTGAGGTCTCGTTATTTGATTTTCGCAGCCATGGCCGCAGCCCTGCCGGCACGCCGGCGGCCCACCACTGGACGCAATTTGAGGCGGACATGCAAGCCCTGTCCAGCGCCTTGGCCGCACAATTTGATACACGCCCGCTCGTAGGGGTTTTTCACTCGCTCAGTGCCGTTACCAGTTTGCGCCATTTGCATCGCTATGGCCCACGTTGGGACGGCTTGCTGCTGGTGGACCCACCCCTGAGTCCGCCACCCGGCCATGCGATGGAAAACGAGCATGGGCTTGAGGTGCAATTACTGGCCCAAGCCGCCTTGCGTCGGCGTCCGGCCTTTGACAGCGCGCAGCAACTGGCCGACCGGTTTGCGCGCGTGGAGGTGTTTGGCGCGTGGCAGGCACAAGCCTGTATGGACATGGCCTTGGCCACCTTGCGCCAGACCCAGGCCGGCGGCCTGTGGCAATTGCGTTGTGCACCCGCTCTTGAGGCCCATGTGTATCGCGAGAACCTCTGGCCGCAGGCCCTGCAAGTGTTGAAGGACTGCCCATTCCCGGTGCACATGCTTGCCGCAGACCCGCAGGTGCAAGGCAGTGGCTTGCCTGCCCGCTTTGCCTTGGAGGTACACCAACAGTGCGCTATTGGCTACACGTGCATCGGCGGGACAGGGCACTTTTTGCAGCTAGAGCAGCCCCAAGCCTGCGCCCTGGCCCTGCGCCAATTTGTACGGCAATCGGTGCTGGGCGCGCCTGCCAGCACCCCTGCGTGACGCGCTTAAACAAATTAACTCAGGACTACGGAGGACGCCATGCCTAACAAGAACCTACAAGCCCATAAACATCCTGGCCTGACCGGCAATGTGGTGGATTACCTGATGGAATTGCGCATGTCGCCCATCGAGGCGGCGCGGCCTTATCTGGTGTGCCCGGAAGTGACCTACAGCTTTGGCGATGTGTACCGCCGTGCCTGCCAGGTCGGGCACATGCTGCGCGCCCACGGCATCCAAGCCGGGGACCGGGTGATGTTTATCGTGCCGGACGGGCTGGACTTTGTTTCGCTGTTTTTGGGCGCCATGAAAATCGGCGCGGTGGCCTTGCCGCTCAACACCTTTTTGCTGGCCTCGGACTATGCGTACTACGTGCGCGACAGCGGCGCCAAGGCGCTGGTTGTGGGCCCGGACTTGCTGGCGCGTATCGACACCATACGCCAAGCCGAAGATTTCCCGAAGTTGCTGTTTGCCACGGGAGCGCCCGTGCCGGCCTATACCGACTTCAAGGCGGCGGTGGATCCCATGCCGCAGGAATTGGCCACCTATGTTTGCGATGCGCAGGACGCGGCTTTTTGGCTTTACAGCTCGGGCAGCACCGGCAGCCCCAAAGGCGTGGTGCACACGCACGCGCATATCTATTGGGCGACCGAGTTGTTTGGCATTGGCAATATGGGCCTGAACGCCAACGACCATATCCTGTGTCCGCCCAAAATGTTTTTTGCCTACGGCCTGGGCAACCAGGTGTATTTCCCCTTGCGCGCCGGTGCTAGCGTCGTGGTCGATGCCGATCCTATCAAGCCCAAGGCGGTGCTAGACCATATGCTGGCCCAGCGCCCCACCGCCATGATGGCAGTGCCGACTCTGTTCGCCGGTATTTTGGAATTGATGCGCTCTATGCAGAGCGCGCAGATTGCGCAAGCCTGCAGCCGCTTGCGGATCTGTGTCAGCGGTGGTGAGTTGCTGCCCCCGGCCCTGTACCGCAAATGGCTGGAGGTCACTGGCAAAGAAATTTTGGATGGCGTAGGCACCACCGAACTGACGCATATGTTCATGATCAACCGGCCCGGCGCGGTGGTACCCGGCAGTTGCGGACAGATCGTGGACGGTTACGAGGGCATTTGCCTGGACGAACACGGCGCGCCCTTGCCGGTGGGGGAGATTGGTAATTTATTTGTCAAAGGCCCGAGCGCCGCCCAGCAGTATTGGAACAAACCAGAGCGCACCGCGGCCACTATGTGGGACGGCGGCGTGCTTACCGGCGACAAGTGCTACCAGGATGCGCAGGGCAATTACTTTTACGTGGGCCGGATGGACGATATGTTGCGCGTGGGCGGTGTCTGGGTCTCGCCTACCGAGATCGAGTCGGTGCTGGCCGAGCACCCTGGTGTGCTGGAATGCGCCGTGATCGGCGCGCCCGATGAACATGACATGATCAAACCTAAGGCCTACGTAGTGCTGCGCCAGGGCGTCAGCGGTGATGCCCCGTTGCAAGAGGGGATGCGCCAATTTTTGCGCGAACGCCTGGCGCACATCAAATGCCCGCGTTGGATCGAGTTTTGCACCGAGTTGCCCAAAACCGCGACCGGCAAAATCCAGCGTTTCCGCCTGCGCGCCCAAGCGCTCAACCAGGCCTAAGCCCCTTGCCACAGTGGATTGATTTGCCCTTGCCCGGCGGGCCGGTAGGCCTGGAATATGCGTGGGTCGGGGATGCCCCCGCGGCGGCGCCGCTGATCGTCTTCCTGCACGAGGGCTTGGGCTCGCTGGCGATGTGGAAGGACTTTCCGGCCCGCTTGTGCGCAACAGCCCGTTGCCGGGGGCTGGTCTATTCAAGGCCCGGCTACGGCCAGTCGCAGCCGCAGCATGCGCGCCAGCGCTGGGCCTGCGATTTCATGCACACCGAGGCCTACCAGGTGCTGCCCGCCTTGCTGCGCGCCCTGGGCGTGGTGGCGCCGGGTCCGCACCCGGTGGCTTCCCCGACCTGCGCGCAGTCGGCCGCGCCGCTTATCTTGTTCGGACACAGCGATGGCGCCTCGATCGCACTTTTATTCGCCGCCCAATTCCCGGATTGGCCCGCGGCGGTGGTGGCCGTGGCTCCGCATGTGTTTGTCGAGCAGAAAACCCTTAGCGCCATTGCGGCCTTGCAATCGCCCCAGGCGCAGCAGGGCTTGGTGGCGCGACTGGCGCGCTACCATGCGGACGCGGGCGCGGTGTTGGAGGCTTGGAGCGAAGCCTGGCTGGCGCCGGAATTTGCCGCCTGGTCGATTGCTGACACAATCGCGCCATTGCGCTGTGCGGTGTTGGGTGTGCAAGGCATTGACGACGAATACGGGACAATGCAGCAAATTTATGCGTTGCGTCCTCTGGCCGGGCCCACGCAACTGCTTGAGTTGGCCGATTGCGGGCATGTGCCCCACCGGGATCAGGAAGCGGTCCTGACCGCAGGTGTTTGTGAATTTTTGACATCCCTAAAAGGAGACTAGCTATGTATCTACCCCTTCAGCCAATCGTTCGTTGGCTTGGCAGCGCCGTCGCGGTGACCGCACTGAGCACGTCCCTTGCGCTTGCGCAAACCCCGGGCAAACTCAAGGTCGGTTTTATGTTGCCGTATACCGGAACATTTGCCGCCTTGGGCGTCGCGATTGAAAACGGATTTCGCCAGCATGTCACTGAGCTCGGAGGTAAGGTCGGTGGCCGCGAAGTGGAGTACTTCAAGGTGGACGATGAGTCCGAGCCCTCTAAAGCCACCGACAACGTCAACAAGTTGATCAAGCGCGATCAAGTCGATGTAATTATTGGCACCGTGCACTCGGGCGTAGCCATGGCCATGGCCAAGGCCGCGAAAGAAAGCGGCACTTTGCTCATCGTGCCCAATGCCGGTGCCGACGCGGTGACCGGCGCTATGTGCGCGCCCAATATTTTCCGCAGCTCGTTCTCCAACTGGCAACCCGGCTACGCCATGGGCGAAGTGATGGCGAAAAAAGGCATCAAGAAGGTGGTCACGATTACGTGGAAATATGCAGCAGGTGACGAGTCGGTCAAAGCCTTCAAGGAAAGCTTTGAGAAAGGCGGCGGCACGGTAGTCAAAGAACTGAGTTTGCCGTTCCCGAATGTGGAGTTCCAAGGTTTGCTCACGGAAATTGCGGCCACTAAGCCTGATGCGGTATTCACCTTTTTCGCCGGTGGCGGCGCGGTCAAATTCGTCAAGGACTATGCGGCAGCGGGCCTTAAAGGTTCCATTCCCTTGTATGCATCGGGCTTTTTGACCGAAGGCATCTTGGATGCACAGGGCGCGTCGGCCGATGGTATCTTCACCGCTCTGCACTACGCCGACAGCCTGAACACCAAGCGTGACAAAGCCTTCCGTCTGAACTACGCCAAGACCTACCGCCTGCAGCCCGACGTTTATGCGGTGCAAGGCTATGACGCGGCGCAAATGCTGGCCGTGGGCCTCAATGCGACCAAAGGCGACGCGACCAAAGCCGTGGAGATTTCTGCGGCTTTGCGCAAAGCCATCATCGACAGCCCCCGTGGCCCGTTCACGATTTCTGCCGCGCACAACCCGGTGCAAGACTTCTACCTGCGCCAGGCCAGCGACAAAGAAAAAGAAAACAAGGTCGTGAGTATGGCCAGTGCCAAGTTGGCCGACCCCGGCCGCGGTTGCAAGATGTAAGCCACTGAAACAATGCACACAGGGCTTGTGCCCTAACGCTGTGCGGCGTTAGGTGCGGCCCTGTATTTTTATGGACCTCACCACTTTTCTTATCCAGTGCTTGAACGCACTGCAATACGGCTTGCTGCTGTTTTTGGTGGCCTCGGGTCTGACGCTGATATTTGGCATCATGGGTGTGATCAATCTGGCCCATGGCAGCTTTTACATGATAGGCGCCTACATGGCGTTTGCCTTGGCGCCGCTTGTCGCGGCCACAGTAGGCGGCGGTTTTTTCACGACTTTGTTATTCGGTTTGATCCTGGCCGTGGCTCTGGGCTATGTGCTGGAGTGGGCGTTTTACAGCTTTCTTTACACGCGTGAGCACTTACAGCAAGTGCTGATGACCTATGGTCTGATTTTGGTGTTTGAAGAACTGCGCAGCCTGCTGGTGGGTGACGATGTCCATGGCGTGCAAGCGCCTGATTTTTTGTCTGGCAGCATTCCTCTGGGCGACATGATGATTTACCCGGTCTATCGCCTGTTTGTCTCCGGCGTATGTTTGCTCTTGGCGCTGGGTATGTACTTGGTGTTTGCCAAAACCCGCCTGGGCATGATGATTCGCGCGGGCAGCACCAACCGCGAGATGGTGCAGTCGCTGGGCATTGATATCAAATTTCTGTACCGCGTGGTGTTTGCCGCCGGTGTGGCGATTGCGGTGTTGGCGGGCATGGTGGCCGCGCCGGTGTCGTCGGTCTATCCGGGCATGGGCAGCTTGGTGCTGATTATTTGTTTTGTGGTGGTGGTAATTGGCGGCATTGGTTCGATCCGTGGAGCTTTGTTGGCGTCCTTGCTGATCGGCTTGGTCGATACCTTTGGCAAAGTGCTGGTCCCGCAAGTCGCTGGCGTGCTGGTCTATGTGTTGATGGCGGTCATCCTGCTGTGGAAGCCGGACGGATTGTTCAAGGCCGGTTAATGCGCGCACAGTTGCCTAAGTTTCTTTTTGTGCTGGCCTGCTTTGCGGCGCTGGCCATGTTTCCGCATGTGGCGGGCAAGTTTGGGGTGGATCTGGCCACCAAGATCATGATCTTTGCGGTGCTGGCGCTCAGCCTGGAATTGCTGGTCGGTACTACCGGCCTGGTCTGTTTTGGGCAGGCAGCGTTTTTTGGCATCGGTGCTTATGCCACTGTACTTTTGTCGCCCTCCGATGGGCCGGCCTCGGTCGCCACCCTATTGCCCCTGTGCGTGTTGTTAGCCGCCGCCTATGCCCTGGTGGTGGGCGCGCTGTCCCTGCGCACCAAGGGCGTGTATTTCATTATGGTGACTTTGGCCTTTGCGCAAATGGCCTTTTACGTGGTGCACGACACGCCTTTGGGTGGCGGCACCGATGGCATTTACCTGATGATGAAGCCCGTGCTAGGCGACTGGCTGGACCTGGATAAGCCGCTGGTGATGTACCGCTTTACGCTGGCCTGTTTGTTGGCTACTTTTGTGTTTCTGGCGATGCTGGGCCGGTCCAAATTTGGCCATGCGCTGGCCGGTATCCGCGTCAACGAGCAACGCATGCGTGCCACCGGTTTTTCTACCTACCCGTACAAGCTGGCGGCCTTTGTGGTGTCAGGCGGTATCGCCGGATTGGCGGGGTTTTTGTTTGCCGTAAAAGACGGTTTTGTGAACCCGGAAATGATGAGCTGGCATATCTCGGGCGAGGTACTGATCATCATTATTTTGGGCGGCTTGGGCCATTTGCGCGGCGCCCTGATTGGCGCGTTCGCGTTTGCGCTCTTGCAAGAATTTTTCCGCTCCGAGGCGATTTTTGGCGAATTTGCCAAGCATTGGCATCTGGGCCTGGGGCTCACCATCATCGCCAGCGTGGCCTTGCTGCCGCGCGGTTTGGTGGGCATACCGGGGCAATTGCTAGGGCGTAAGCCCGGTGCGCATGGCAGCGGTGCGTTGGCGCAAGCGACGCCCACAAAGGCAGGCCATGCACAGCCCTGAAATTTTGCTCCGCGGTACCGGCATCAGCCGCCGCTGGGGCGGGCTGACCGCTTTGGACAATGTGTCTATTGACGTGGCGCGCGGCAGCGTGCATGCAGTCATTGGCACCAATGGCGCGGGCAAGTCCACCTTGGTGAATATTTTGTCCGGCGAGCTGGAAGCCTCTGCGGGTTCGGTGCATTTACTGGGGCAGGATGTGAGCCGATGGAGTCAGCCGCGCCGTGCCCGTGCGGGTCTTGGCCGCAGCTACCAGCGCAACACGATTTACCCCAGCTTTAGCGTGTTCGAAAACTGCCGCCTGGCCGCCCAAGCCATGCACCAGCAGGCCTGGGCCTGGTGGCGCAGCGCCAGGTCCTGTGCCAAGAGCATGCAGGCCGCGCAGGACGCCGCGACGCAAGCGGGCTTGCACGATTTGTTGGACCGCGAAGCGGGCCTGTTGTCGCATGGGCAAAAGCGCCAACTCGAAATCGCCATGTGCCTGGCCACACAGCCCTCGGTGCTGTTACTTGATGAGCCGCTGGCGGGCATGGGTGCCGAAGAAACTGAGCGCATGCTCGAATTGCTGACGGCGCTCAAGTCCAGCCACGCCATGCTCTTGATCGAGCACGATATGGATGCGGTGTTTCGGGTTGCCGATGTGATTACTGTGCTGGTCAATGGACAGCTGATTGCCTGCGGTAGCCCCGAAGCGGTGCGCAACAGCCCCGAAGTACGCATCGCTTACTTGGGAGACCATTGATGCAAGTTGTGATTGCGATGGCCTTGGATTGCCAATGCGTGGTGCAAGATCTGCGCAGCGGAGCGCGCCATGGCTGAGCTGATTTTGCAAGCGCGTGGGATCCAGGCTTGGTACGGCTCGGGCCAGGTCTTGCACGGCGTGGACCTCGACATAGCGCCCGGCCAAACCATGGGCCTGCTTGGGCGCAATGGCATGGGCAAAAGCACGCTGATCCGTACTCTGCTCGGTCATGTGACCGAGCGCAGCGGCAGCATCCGCGCCTTTGGGGTGGACGTATCCAATAGCCGCCCGCATGAAGTGGCGCGCCTGGGCGTGGCCTACGTGCCCGAGGGCCGCGGCGTGTTCCCGAATCTGACGGTGCGCGAAAACCTGCTCATGGCTGCCAGAGCGGGCGCCGACGGGCGCAGCGACTGGACGTTTGCACGCGTGATGAACACCTTTCCGCGCCTGGCCGAGCGCCTGTCTAATTTGGGTTCCGAGCTCTCGGGGGGCGAGCAGCAAATGCTGTCCATTGGCCGCGCCCTGATGACGCACCCGCAACTCATCATCCTGGACGAAGCCACCGAGGGCCTGGCCCCCTTGATCGTGGCCGAAATCTGGCGCGTGATCGAAGGCATACGCCAAAGCGGTATTGCCACTCTGATCGTGGACCGCGACTACCGCAAAGTGCTGGAACGCGCCGACACTGCCCTCGTCTTGCAAAAAGGACAGGTGGTGCTGCGCGGCAGTGGCCAGGACTTGCTGCGCGATCCGGCGCTGGCGGGGTTTTTGGGCGTGTAGTACATCACTCGCGCCCGAAAAAACGGCACTCCGAGTGTGTGCAGTCAAAAGTAGTTGTGCATGAGTTGTACCCAGGCGTACGCCTTGGACTGTTGTTTAGGTGAACAAAAACTAAAAAAATGCGCATATTTTTTGATGTTTTCCACGTTAAAAACAAAAGCAAATAGAAGCTTTGCGAATTCTTCAAAAAAGCGATTTCCTAAAGGGCGCTAGCACTCAGACAATGCAGCCCCATGAGTGGCGCTGGTACAAGTTGGACGAAGCGTGAAACATATGCCATATGCAAGCGGCCCAGAGCGCTGCCTTGGCGCCGTGGTTCATCATGCATTTTTCTTTTCTTATTCTGTGCAGACGCGTCTTCCCCTGCGCATTGGGGTTTTTCTTCAGCGCAACGCTCTTGCCGCTACCTACTTGCGCGCAGCCGGTAAAGTCCAATCCTGACGAAGTCTCCGAACAGCAGAGGCGTATTCTGCAAGAGCGCAACCAAGATTTGCGCAAGCGCCTAGAGCCAAGCGTTGATGTTCGCGCTGGCCCTGACAACGCCGCTTCCAACGCCAAGATCTCCGACGGCCAAACCCCTTGCTTTGTCCTGCAGACCATCGAATTAGCCTTACCCGCAGCGCCAGGAACTCCAAAAGCGTCGGCACAAGAAGCATTCCATCACTTTGGCTGGATTCTTCGCGAAATAGATAAAGCCTCACCCATGGGGCCGCCAGACTCGGCCATCGGTCGCTGCATTGGGCTTGAGGGCATCAGCCTCTTAGGTAAACGCGCCCAAGACGCGCTGCTGGCGGCGGGCTTGGTTACCACGCGGGCATTGATCGAGCCACAAAACCTTGCCAGTGGCAAGCTCATCATCACTATCGTGCCCGGAACCGTGCACACCATCGTGCTAGCGCCCAAAACTCAAGCCAAACCGAGCGTACTTAGCAGCGCATTACCGATGCGACCTGGGGACATGCTTAACCTGCGCGATATCGAACAAGCCCTAGAAAACTTCAAGCGCTTACCCACCGCAGAAGCGGAAATCCAAATCGCGCCTGCGCAAGAAAGCGCAGGGGAACTCGGTCAAAGTGATCTCGTGCTCAGCGTCACCCAGCAAAAGCAACT
>CANFVA010000008.1 GCA_947450255.1 Comamonadaceae bacterium | reverse complement strand
TTAGCAGCCAACCGACAAAAACCTAGCTTTACCGCCCACAAGTGGTAATCTAGCTGCTATGCAAGCCACTCTCCCTACCCTGCCCGACACGCCCTACCGGGACCGTAAGCGCTACGCTTGGCTCTTATCGCTCTTGATTCCTACCACCGTGCTGGTGGGCCCAGGCTTGATGGTGTGGACGGGTGATGCGCGCTCGCTGTGGGCGCCAGTCTTGTTTTTCTACGGCTTTATTCCCTTGATCGATTACTTCATGGGCGAAGACCTCAGTAACCCGCCTGAATCTGCCGTGCCGGCTCTGGAAGCGGATATGTTTTACCGCTGGATTACTTACCTTTTGGCACCCGTACTGTGGGCTGCATTTATTTTCAGCGCCTGGTTTGTCGCGACACACGATTTGCCGCTGTACGGCTGGCTGGCCATGGTGATGATTTGTGGCGCAGTCGGTGGTTTTTGTATCAATCTGGGCCACGAGCTGGGCCATAAAAATACGGCGCTAGAAAAAGCACTGGCCAAAATCGTGCTGGCCCCTTCGGCCTATGGGCATTTTTTTATTGAGCACAACCGCGGCCACCACCGGGATGCCGCGACTCCGATCGACCCGGCTTCATCGCGCATGGGCGAATCGATTTACCGCTTTGTGTTGCGCGAGATGCCGGGTGCCTGGGTGCGCGCTTGGGAGCTGGAAAGCACACGCCTACGCCAAGCCGGTTTGCCGGTGTTTTCCTGGCACAACCATATCCTGCAACCGGCTTTGCTCACTCTGCTGCTGTGGGCAGCTTTGATGGCATGGCTGGGGCCGCAGATATTGTTGTTTTTAATCATGGCTTCTTTCTGGTCCAACTTTCAGTTGACCTCGGCCAACTACGTAGAGCATTACGGCCTGCTGCGCCAGCAAACCCAGGGCGGGCGCTACGAGACTTGCAAGCCCTACCATTCTTGGAACAGCAACCATATTTTTTCGAACTGGATTTTGTTTCAGCTGCAACGCCATTCGGACCACCACGCGCACCCGCTGCGACGTTACCAGTCGCTACGCCATTTCGAGGACTTGCCCACGCTGCCTAGCGGCTACTTTGGCATGTTTGTAGTGGCCTATATCCCGCCGCTGTGGTTTTGGATAATGGACGAGCGCTTGTTGGCGCGTGTGGGCCGCGACACGGCCAACATCAACCTGGACCCCGTGCGCCGCGACGCGCTGGTGCAGCGTTACGGCTTGATCGAAACCGCGGCCAATTAGCGCCGCAATTACATATTGCGCCGGTACTGCCCGCCCACTTCAAACAAGGCGCTGGTAATCTGACCAAGTGAGCAGACGCGTACTGCGTCCATCAGCACCTCGAACACATTGCCGTTATCCATCACCGCTTGCTGCAGGCGCTTGAGCATGGCCGGTGATGCGTCGGCATGGGCCGCATGGAAGGTCTGCAGGCGCGTCAGTTGGCTTTGCTTTTCCGCTTCGGTGCTGCGCGCCAACTCCAGGGTTTCGAGCACTTGCTCGCCATGCGGGTTGCGGAAGGTATTGACGCCGATGATGGGTAATTCGCCCGTGTGCTTGAGCATTTCGTAATGCATGGATTCGTCTTGGATCTTGCCGCGCTGGTAGCCGGTTTCCATGGCGCCCAAAACGCCGCCGCGCTCAGAGATTTTTTCAAATTCGGCCAGCACTGCTTCTTCGACCAGTTCGGTCAATTCCTCGATGATGAATGCACCTTGCGAAGGGTTTTCATTTTTCGCCAGACCCCATTCGCGGTTGATGATGAGCTGAATCGCCATAGCCCGGCGCACGCTGTCTTCGGTGGGGGTGGTGATGGCCTCGTCAAAGGCGTTGGTGTGCAGGCTGTTGCAGTTGTCGTAAATCGCGATCAGCGCTTGCAGCGTGGTGCGGATGTCGTTGAACTGGATTTCTTGCGCATGCAGGCTGCGGCCACTGGTTTGGATGTGGTACTTGAGCTTTTGGCTGCGCTCGTTGGCGCCGTATTTTTCTTTCATCGCCACCGCCCAAATGCGGCGCGCGACGCGGCCCATGACGGTGTATTCAGGGTCCATGCCGTTGCTAAAGAAGAAGGACAGGTTGGGTGCAAAGTCGTCAATATGCATGCCACGCGCCAGATAGGCTTCTACAAAAGTAAAGCCATTGGACAGCGTGAAGGCCAGTTGCGAAATCGGGTTAGCGCCGGCTTCGGCAATGTGGTAGCCGCTGATGGACACGCTGTAGAAATTGCGCACTTTATGGTCCACAAAATACTGCGCCACATCGCCCATCACCTTGAGTGAAAACTCGGTAGAGAAGATGCAGGTGTTCTGGCCTTGGTCTTCCTTGAGGATGTCGGCTTGCACCGTGCCGCGCACGTTTTGCTTGACCCAGGCGCGGATGTCGGCGGCTTCTTGTGCATCCGGCTCGCGGCCTTTTTCGGCACGGAAATTGTCCAGGTTTTGGTCGATGGCCGTATTCATGAACATGGCCAAAATGCTGGGCGCAGGGCCATTGATGGTCATGGACACGCTGGTGCTGGGGCTGCACAAATCAAAGCCGCTGTACAGCACTTTCATGTCTTCTAACGTGGCGATGCTGACGCCGGAATTGCCCACTTTGCCGTAGATATCGGGCCGCAAGTCCGGGTCATTGCCGTAGAGCGTGACCGAATCAAAGGCGGTGGACAGGCGCTTGGCCGGCATGCCCTGGCTGAGCAGCTTGAAGCGGGTATTGGTACGAAAGGCATCGCCCTCGCCGGCAAACATGCGCGTGGGGTCTTCGCCCTCGCGCTTGAAGGTGAAGGTGCCTGCGGTGTACGGGTAATGGCCGGGCAAGTTGTCCAGCATCAGCCATTGCAAAATTTCGCCATGGTCCTGGTACTTGGGCAGGGCCACCTTCGGAATCACCGTGCCGCTGAGTGAAGTCGTGGTCAGGGCGGTACGCATTTCTTTGTCGCGCACTTTGACGACCAGTTCGCTGCCCGCATAGTCTTGTTGCATTTGCGGCCATTGCTCCAGCAAGGCGCGGGCATCGGCGTGTTGCTGCGCTTCACGTTCACCGGCCAGCGCCAGAGCGGCTTCGGCAGCGCGGGCTTTGGCCGGACGGTCCACTTGCAACATGACGGCGGCGGCGCGCAGTTGCTGGATTTCGCGGGCCAGCGCGGCCTGGGCGCGGGCCCGTCTTTTGTAGCCGCGTACGGTGTCACTGATTTCGGACAAATAGCGGGTGCGCGCCGGCGGCACCACCGGTGTCTGGTTGGAGCTAAAGCGCACGTTCACACGTGGCAACACGCCTTGCACCGGCGTCTGCAAGCCCAGGGCCTGCAAGCGCAGCAACATGGCCTGGTAGAGCGCGGTTACGCCGTCGTCGTTAAAGCGCGCGGCCATGGTGCCAAACACCGGCATGGCCTCAAAAGGCTGGTCCCAGGCTTCGCGGTTGCGTTGCACTTGCTTGGATACATCGCGCAAAGCGTCGCCTGCGCCTTTGCGGTCGAATTTGTTAATAGCGACAAACTCGGCAAAGTCCAGCATGTCGATTTTCTCGAGTTGGCTGGCCGCGCCAAACTCAGGCGTCATCACATACAAAGGCACATCGACCAAGGGCACGATGGCGGCGTCGCCCTGGCCTATGCCCGAGGTTTCCACCACCACCAGGTCAAAGCCCGCCGCCTTGCAAGCGGCAATCGCATCGGGCAAAGCCTGGCTGATTTCCGAGCCGAATTCACGTGTGGCCAGCGAGCGCATAAACACCCGTGGTGAGTTCTGGCCTGCCGCCCAGGGCGCAATGGCGTTCATGCGGATGCGGTCGCCCAACAGCGCGCCGCCGCTCTTTCGGCGCGAGGGGTCGATCGAGATCACGGCGATGCGCAAGCGGTCGCCCAAATCCAGGCGAAAGCGGCGGATCAGTTCGTCGGTGAGGGAGGATTTACCGGCGCCGCCGGTGCCGGTGATGCCAATGGTCGGCACTTTGGCAGCGGCCGCTTGCGTGCGCAGAGCTTGCAGCAAGTCGGGCGCGACTTTGCCGGCTTCCACGGCGGTCATCAGTTGCGCCAGCGCGCGCCAAGCGGCATCGCTATGGCCTTGGATGGCAGCCAGTTCATTGGGCGCAAAGGCGCACAGGTCGCGGTCGCAGCGCATCACCATCTCGCCGATCATGCCGGCCAGGCCCATTTTTTGTCCATCTTCCGGGCTGTAAATACGGCTCACGCCATAGCTTTGCAGTTCGCGGATTTCGGCCGGGACGATGACCCCGCCGCCGCCGCCAAACACCTGGATATGCGCGCCGCCCCGGCTTTTGAGCAAATCCACCATGTACTTGAAATACTCCACATGCCCGCCTTGGTAGGAGCTGATCGCAATGCCCTGCACGTCTTCCTGCAAAGCAGCGGTGACCACTTCTTCGACGCTGCGGTTGTGGCCCAGGTGGATGACTTCGGTCCCCATGCCTTGCAGGATGCGGCGCATGATGTTGATAGCGGCATCGTGCCCGTCAAACAGGCTGGCGGCGGTGACAAAACGCACCTTGTGCGTGGGCCGGTAATTGGAAAGCGCCTTGAATTCTGCGGATAAATCGGTCATGGTGAAACAGCCTTTATGCGGTGGCGAAAGGGTTGGCCGGTGGCGGCATTGACGTTTACGTAAACGTCAACTGTAAACCATTCCCGGCGCTTGGCGATAATGCGGCCAAACTTTCCTCTGTTTATGACCTTTCTGGCGCTCGATATCGGTAACACCCGCCTCAAATGGGCCCTGTACCGCGCCGCCCACCCCGGCGCCGACCTGCTGGCCCAAGGCGCTGAGTTTTTAGAGAACATCGACAAACTGGCCGACGGCGCTTGGAGCCGCCTGCCCGCCCCAAAGCACGTACTGGGCAGCGTGGTGGCCGGCGATGCCGTCAAGCGCCGCGTAGAACTGCAAATGGAACTGTGGGACGTCATGCCGCAGTGGGTGGTGGCCAGCGACAGCGAAGCGGGCGTCACCAATGGCTACGACCACCCCACACGCCTGGGCGCGGACCGGTGGGTGGCCATCATCGGCGCATACCACCGCATGCTGGCCCAGGGCGCGCCCAGGCCTATGGTGGTGGTCATGGTGGGCACGGCGGTCACTGTCGAGGCCGTATCCGCCGACGGACGATTTTTAGGCGGCATGATTATTCCGGGCCACGGCATCATGCTGCGCGCCCTGGAGTCCGGCACCGCCGGGCTGCATGTACCCACGGGCGAGGTGCGGCCCTTCCCCACCAATACCAGCGACGCCCTGACCAGCGGCGGCACCTACGCGATTGCCGGGGCGGTCGAATGCATGGTGCAGCACGTGCGCAGCCACTGCGGGGCTGAGCCCCTGTGCATCATGACCGGCGGCGCGGGCTGGAAAATGGCCCCGTCCATGACCCGCCCCTTCGAACTGGTGGACAACCTGATTTTTGATGGCCTGCTGCACATGGCAGCGCTGCGCTTCGGGCCGGGCTCGCTTTAAGCCGCCAGCCAAGCCTGCGCCAGCCGCACCCAGTAAGTAGCGCCCAGCGGCAGCAAAGCGTCGTTGAAGTCGTAGCTGGGGTTGTGCAACATGCAGGGGCCGGCGCCGTGGCCGAAGTCGCGGTGGGCGCCGTCGCCGTTGGCGATAAAGGCGTAGCAGCCGGGCTTGGCCATCAACATGTACGAAAAATCTTCGGCGCCCATGGTCGGCTCTTGCGCCTGCACCCGGTCCGCGCCGACGATAGAGGCCATCACTTTACGCGCAAACAAGGCCTCGGCTTCGGAGTTGATGGTGGGCGGGTAATTGCGCGAAAACTCAAAGCTACATTCGGTGCCGAAAGCGGCGGCGGTGTGCTGGGCGATCTCGCGCATGCGTGCTTCAATTTTGTCTAGCACTTCGACGGTGAAGGTGCGCACCGTGCCCTCTAAAGTGCAGCTATCGGGGATGACGTTGGTGGCCTCACCAGCGTTAATCATGGTGACCGAAATAACGCCTGCCTCAATCGGCTTGATATTGCGGCTGATGATGGTCTGAAAGGCCTGCACCATTTGGCAGGCCACGGGCACCGGGTCGATGGCGTTGTGCGGAATCGCCGCATGACCGCCTTTGCCGCGCACCACGATTTTGAACTCATTGCTGGACGCCATCACCGGGCCGGGGCTGGCGGCAAACTGTCCCACATCGCCGCCCGGCCAGTTGTGTAGTCCAAAAACTGCCTCGACCGGGAATTTTTCAAATAGGCCGTCGGCGATCATCTCGCGCGCACCGCCGCCACCTTCTTCGGCGGGTTGGAAGATGACAACCACCGTGCCATCAAAGTCGCGGTTTTTGGCCAGGTGCTGGGCCGCTGCCAGCAGCATGGCGGTGTGGCCGTCGTGGCCGCAGGCGTGCATGCGGCCGGGATGGCGGCTGGCGTGGGCAAAGGTATTGAATTCCTGCATGGGCAGCGCGTCCATGTCCGCGCGCAAACCGATAGCGCGCTTGGAGGTACCGGCCTGGATAATGCCGACCACGCCGGTGGTGCCCATACCCCGGTGGATAGGAATACCCCAGGCGCTGAGCTGGGCGGCCACCACATCGGCGGTGCGCTCTTCCTTGAAACAGAGTTCGGGGTGGGCGTGCAAATCGCGCCGCACAGCGGCCATTGCAGGGGCGTTTTCCACAATTGCGTCGATTAATTCCATGGCGAGCTTTCGTAATTCAGTGCGTCAAGCGTCTGGTCGCTGGGACAAGTGCGGGAGGGCAGATAAAGTTAACGGCACAATGGCTTTTTCGTCCAGCCCCTGTGCGGCCCCGCCCGCGCCTTCCTACTATGCCAGAAGCCAACACCCTTTCGCCCAGCAGCAGCCAAGCGAGCAGCAGCCACCAAGTTCTGGGTGCCTGCCCGCATGACTGCCCGGATACTTGTTCGCTGATTACCACGGTAGAAAACGGCATCGCCATCAAAGTGCAGGGCAACCCACACCACCCGCAAACCGATGGCGTGCTGTGCAACAAAGTGGCGCGCTATACCGAGCGCACTTACCACCTGGAACGCCTGTTGCAGCCGCTCAAGCGCAGTGGCCCCAAGGGCTCGGGCCAGTACACCCCTGTCAGCTGGGACAGCGCGCTGGACGATATCGCCACGCGTCTGCAAGCCATAGTGCAAGACCCCCAGCGCGGGCCGCAAGCGGTGCTGCCCTATAGCTACGCTGGCACCATGGGCTGGGTGCAGGGCGACGCCATGTCCTCGCGCTTTTTCAACCGCATGGGCGCCTCCTTGCTGGACTACACGATTTGCTCCTCCGCCGGCGCTGCGGGGCTGGACTACACACTGGGTGTGCGCCAAGGCATGTTGATTGAAAACTTTGCCCACGCCAATCTGATTTTGATTTGGGGCAGCAACCCGATTACCAGCAATGTGCATTTTTGGCGCTATGCCCAAGAGGCCAAGCGCGCCGGGGCCAAACTGATTTGCATAGACCCGCGCAGCACCGAGACGGCAGAAAAATGCCACGAACACATCGCACTCAAGCCCGGCACCGACGCAGCCCTGGCCTTGGCTATGGTGCACCAGCTGATTACCCATGATTGGCTGGACCACGATTACATCGATCACTACACCCTAGGCTGGGAGCAACTGCGCGAACGCGCGCTGCAATGGACCCCTGAACGCGCCGCGCAAGTGTGCGGTGTACCGCAGGCGCAAATTGAATCGCTGGCGCGTGACTACGGGCAGGCCATGCTGCGCGGCGAGAGTGCCGCCATCCGCCTGAACTATGGCATGCAGCGCGCGCGCGGCGGGGCTAACGCGGTGCGCGCGGTGACCTGCCTGCCCGCGCTCATAGGCGCCTGGCGCAAACCGGCTGGCGGCATGCTGCTGTCCAACTCGGGCACCCACGGATTTGACGATAGCGCGCTGGTGCGCCCCGACTTGCGCCCCGCCGGGCCGTGCCGCACCATCAATATGAGCACGATTGGCGACGATTTGCTACGCGCGGCCAGCGCCGAGTTTGGTCCGGCGATTGATGCCTTGTTTGTCTTCAACAGCAACCCGGTGGCCGTGGCGCCAGACTCGGGCAAAGTGGTGCAAGGCTTTGCCCGCGAGGACTTGTTTACCGTGGTCCTGGAGCATTTCCAGACCGACACCGCCGACTATGCGGACTACATCTTGCCCGCGACCACACAGCTAGAACACTGGGACGTGCACACCACCTACGGCCACACCGACGTGCTGCTCAACCGCCCCGCCATTGCGCCCATGGGGCAAGCCCGCTCGAATGCCGAAATTTTCCGCAACCTGGCGCAGCGTATGGGCTACGCCGAGGCTTGCTTTCACGACGATGACGAGGCCTTGTGCCGCATGGCTTTTGATGCGCGCATCAGCTTTGATGCTTTGTTACAAGACGGCTTTGTCAGCCTGCCATTGCCGCAAGCACCATTTGCGCAAGGTGGCTTTCCCACACCTTCGGGGCGCTGCGAATTTTTCAGCGCCGGCATAGCCGCCTTGGGGCTGGATGGCCTGCCCAACTACCTGCCCAATTACGAAGAGGCCGGTGCCAACGCCGCCTATCCGCTGGCCATGATTTCACCCCCGGCGCGCAATTTCATGAACTCTACGTTTGTGAATGTGAAAAGCCTGCGCGGCATCGAAGGCGAACCCATCATCGAAATCCATGCCCAAGACGCGCTGGCGCGTGCCATTGCCGACGGCGACCTGGTGCGCGTGTTCAATGACCGCGGCCAGTACCACTGCAAGGCCACGGTCAGCCCACGCGCCCGCCCCGGCGTGGTCAACGGCCTGGGTGTGTGGTGGCGCAAGCTAGGCCCCAGGGGCACCAATGTGAATGAACTGACCCACCAGCGCCTGACCGACCTGGGCCGTGCGCCCACGTTTTACGACTGCGCGGTGCAGGTGGAGAAATGCAATTATGCAGCGGGGTAGTTAAACCAACCAAGGGCATGCGGCCCGCCTAATCTGCAGCCACAAAGCTGTGCGCTGCCAAGCCAACACAGGCCGTATCCACTGCAAACAAGCTGCCGGCCAAGGGCTCTTGCGCCAGCTGGTCAAGCGTTAGGCCCACGCGCGCCGAACTGACCAGCAAGGTTTGCAAATGCGGCCCGCCAAAAACACAGTTGGTAGGCTGGCTCACGGGCAACACTATTCGGGCTAATTCACGACCGTCGTCCGGGTGGTGGCAACTGACGCAGCTACCACCCCAACGGGCCATCCAAATTCGGCCGCTGGCATCCGTCGTCATACCATCGGGCAAGCCCTCACCGGGCGCACACTCCCACCAGATGCGTTCCCTGGCGATCGTGCCGCGCTCGGGATCGAAGTCATACGCCATCACCCGACCGGCTAGGGTATCGTTAAGGTACATGGTGCGCCCATCGAGCGACCAGGTCGGCCCGTTGGTAACGACAAAGCCCGGATGCATGCGCTGGCATCGGGTCCCACCTTCGTAGCGGTAGAGCGCTCCCGTAGCGCGTACACAGTCGGCATCGATGGTTGCAGCCCAATAGCGCCCAAACGCATCGCATTTACCGTCATTGAACCTATTTCCAGGATGCCCCTTCTCCGCCACGTGCAGGACCTCCCACTGGCCAGACTGCGGAGAGAAGGCAGCAAAACTATGGCGCAGCGTCAACAGCAGGCCTTGGGCACCGGCGCGCTCGACCACCGAGGACACCGACTGCCCCATAGACCATGCCTCGCGCCGGCCACTGGCGAAACCATAGCGATACAGTTGCTGACCCACAATGTCTACCCAGTAGACCGATTGCTCCCGCACCGACCACAGCAAGCCTTCACCAAGTTCGGCTCGGGCATCCCAGAGGCAGCGAACCGGACCAAAATTTGTCAGCATGATGCTTGTCACTCCTGTGGGCGGCGCAATCTCGCGGGTTACAAGCTGGGTGCAAGGCAAGCAAGTGCAAACCCCCTGTTTTCAAAGACTTGGCACTGCGCCGCACCGACAAAGCCTGGGTCGGCCCTTGTGCAGGAGCATAAATCTCCAGTTCCTTGCAATGGGGCCAGTGCCCGTTGCCGACGTCGGTAATCGTGAGCTTCACATAGCGGTAAGTCCCTTGTACTGCCTCGTCCACAGGCCCGGTGGGGGTCACACCAGTGCTTGTTTTATCTGCCAACATAGTCCAGCTATTGCCGTCTGTGGAGCCTTCTATTTTGTACTTGTAAACGGTGCCATCAAGATCTGCAAACGTCAGGCGTACCAAACCCAGTTGCTTGTCGGCTGCCAAATCCACTTCTATCCAGCGCGCTACCGAGGCATCCCCCGCAGCCGTCCACTGCGTAGCCACATCGCCATCGACTGCCTTTGCTCCAGCCTGGTCTGACGCATATTCAGACTCCACCCGCACAGACTTGTTCTTGGCAAGATTGGGCTCCTCCGTCTCAGGGCCAGGCGTCACAGGCGTGCCCCGTACTTTGAGCATCACCGCTGTATGACTGGGCACCCTGACCGCGTATTGACCAGAGAATGAACCCAGATCCCTAGCAGACCACACATCTCTTACGCTAACCGCACCCCCTAGACCTAAGTCAGCCCAGCCGACGCTGATGGACTGTTCAGTATCGCTGCGATTGAGCAAAAGTACGGCCTTGGTATCCCCTGTCTGGCTACCTAAAGGCTTCATCCAAAGCTGAAGGCCTTTTTGCTTTTCACTTGTCGTTGAACCGGTCGTTTTTACCATTTTTCCGGGAATAACGGCGCTGTCTTGGTTGATCGCTATCACCTCGGGGTTCGTCACGATGGCCAGCGTGTTAGGCGACATGGCGGTCAGGTCATTACCTAAAATCAAGGGCGCTGCCATGATGGCCCACAAACTAAAGTGGGCCCTATCTTCCTCATCACTCATACCCCGCCCGACCTGTAACATGTCGGCGTCATTGAAGTGGCCTGGTGTGGTGTATTGCCGGGTCTCGCTATTGATATCAGCCCTTTCCATCACATTAGAGAAATTCTTTTCGATATCGCTCCCGGTGCGCCAACTGTTTGCGATGTGCGCAACCGCTTCGCCGGGAAACGCCCAGCTGCATACGTTGATAAACACATATTCGCTGTATTTGCGGATGGCCCCAATGATCTTGGTGTACTGGTCTTGCACATCTAGACGCAAATCCTGGCCTCCGCACCAATCGATCTTGATGTAATCGAATCCCCAATCGATAAAGTATTGTTTCGCATCAGCGTCCTCGCGTCCGTAAAAGCCCAACTGCTGCCCCGTTTCTTCATCGGTTTTTTTATCCCAAAAACTGGCGCAGGATTTGGTCCCTGCATCCGAATAAATACCGGCCAGCAAGCCTTTGGAATGGATGTAGTCCGCTAGGGCCTTCATGCCACTGGGGAACCGGTCTTGCCGCGCTACCAAGCCATCATTTGCATCACGCCCACCTACCCAACCGTCGTCAATATTGATGTATTTGTAACCAGCCGCTTGGAGCCCTTTTTGAACCATCGCATCGGCATTTTCTTGGATAATTTTTTCGTTGATCAAGGTCCTGTAATTATTCCAACTCGCCCAACCCATAGGGGGCGTACGCGCGATTTTTTGCTTCACGGTAAAGCTTCTGGTCTTGGTGCTGAACTCCGTTTTGCCAATAGCGGATTGAAAGCCAACGCGCAGGCTATGGTTACCCACATTGAGCGGACGCTTGAGGGAAAAAACAAAGCGTGCGCCGCCCAAGTCCTGAAGATCAGCATCTAATGGGCTGGCACCGTCCCACAATACCAGTGCTTTGGTATCCAGCGGTGCATCCGTCATACTAAAGTGAATGGATGGTTGCGCATTGCTGGTAGTCGCTCCGTCTGCGATCTCTTGGGTTCCATTTTCAAGCGACTCCAGCACAACCATCGGATCAATAAACTGGGGAATGGTCTTATTTGCTGGATCCATCGATTCACTAATGGACTCTTGCGATACGCCATCTTCACCTCCACCGCCGCCGCAAGCAGACAGACAGACCGAGCAATACCGCAGAAAGAAATACCATTTTGAAAAATAATGACATGTCACGCCTCCGTCTATTCCATTGAAAAAATTTCATGCAAAGCTATTGCAATCCCTGGCGGACGTGCCCGCCTCAGAAGCGCTTGCGCCTGTATCGAGCCACATTCAATGCGAGTCACGCGGAACGGCCGCGCCGCTACCGCCGACCAAAAAGTCAAGGTCTGCCCCCAGATGCGCTTGTTGGACATGGTCAACATACAACTTGGCGTAGCCACGCGCGGGGACTTCTGGCGCGCACCATTGCGCACGACGGGATGCAAGCTCCTCGTCGGATACCTCTAGATGAATGCGCCGCTGCGCTACGTCCAGCGCAATCATGTCGCCGTTGCGCACCAGTGCGAGGGGCCCGCCCGCAGATGCTTCCGGGCTGGTATGCAGCACCACCGTTCCGTAGGCAGTGCCGCTCATGCGGGCGTCGGATATGCGCACCATATCGGTAATACCCTTTTGCAACACCTTCGGTGGTAAGGGCATATTGCCGACTTCGGCCATACCCGGATAGCCACGGGGACCGCAGTTTTGCAGCACCATTACACAATGTTCATCAATGTCCAGATCAGGCGAATCGATACGTGCGTGAAAATCTTCTATTGACGAGAACACCACGGCACGTCCTCGATGCTGGAGCAGATGGGCCGAGGCCGCCGATGGCTTGATAACGGCGCCGTCAGGCGCCAAGTTACCGCGCAGAACCGCAATGCCGGCTGATGCGATAAAGGGCATATCCAGTGACTTGATGACGTCCCGGTTGTAACAAGGGGCTTGGGAAACGTTGTGATGCACCGTCTTACCGTTGACGGTGAGGGCATCACCATGCAATAGCCCCAAAATCTCTCTCGATACGGCGGCGAGCCCGCCTGCATAGCAAAAATCTTCCATCAGGTACCGGCCAGAGGGCTGCAGATTGAGCAGGCAATGCACTTGCGAACCCAAGCGGTCCCAATCGTCAAGTGCTAAGTCAACGCCCATCCGCCCTGCAAGCGCCAACAGGTGAATGACCGCGTTGGTGGACCCGCCTATCGCTGCGTTGGTAACGATTGCATTTTCGAAGGCATTACGGGTCAATATGTGCGACATATGGATGTCTTGCTGCACCAACTCGACGATGCGCCGCCCGGTCAGTTGAGCCAATCGGTTGCGTCGCGTATCTGCCGCTGGCAAGGCCGCGTTATCGGGCAGCGAAAGGCCAAGTGCCTCGACCATGCTTGCCATCGTAGAGGCCGTGCCCATGGTCATGCAATGCCCTTTGGATCGATGCATATCGCTTTCACAGGCTGTGAATTCCTCCATGCGCATCTCCCCGGCACGTACCATCTCGGACATCTTCCAGACGCCCGTGCCAGAGCCAACATCCTGGCCACGAAACTTGCCGTTGAGCATCGGTCCGCCAGACAGGCCTATGGTTGGCAGGTCGCAACTGGCCGCCCCCATCAGCAGGGCCGGGGTGGTCTTGTCACAGCCCATCAAAAGTACCACGCCATCGATGGGATTGCCCCGAATGCTCTCCTCTACGTCCATGCTGACCAAATTACGAAACAGCATCGCCGTAGGGCGCAATTGAGTCTCGCCCAAGGACATCACCGGAAACTCTAAGGGAAACCCACCCGCTTCCAGCACGCCACGCTTGACAAACTCCGCGAGTTCGCGAAAGTGGCCATTGCAGGGCGTCAATTCACTCCACGTATTGCAGATGCCAATGACGGGTCTGCCATCCAATTGGTCGTGCGGATAGCCCTGGTTCTTGAGCCAACTGCGATGCACAAACCCATCGCGGTCTTGACGACCAAACCACGCCTGGCTGCGACGTATTGAATTTCGTGGAGGGCTCATAGGGTGACCTGAAAAAATAGCGATGTAGGCTTGACAGGTGGCATCCTATACGTGCATAGTTATAATTAAAAATGAAATTTTTGTAATTTGCGATATTGTTTTTGCTATTTAGGCTTAGAGGACTTTTATGAATGAAACCAGCGGACTTGCAAGCTATCCCAGCCTTGCGGGACAACGCGTTTTTGTGACGGGCGGCGGCTCTGGCATTGGTGCTGCGATCGTCAAGGCATTTGTAGCGCAAGGTGCACAGGTCGCATTTGTAGACCTCGCTCAAAGTGAAAGCCGCGCACTGGTAGCGCAATTGGATCCCCACAATGAAAATCGCGTGTGGTGGCGCGCCTGTGACGTACGAGACCTGGATGCGCTGGGCAAAGCTCTACGCGATGCGCAGGCGCAACTCGGAGACTTTTCGGTATTGGTAAATAACGTGGCCCATGACGAACGCCACCGCTGGGAGGCCGTTACCCCGGAGTACTGGGAGGAGCGCATGGCAGTGAACCAACGCCCCGCATTTTTTACGATTCAGGCCTTGGTCCCAGGGATGCGGCGGCTTGGCTTTGGCTCCATCATCAATCTGGGGTCTACCGGATGGCAAACCAAAGGCAGCAATTACCCCTTGTACGCCATCGCCAAGTCCTCGGTCAACGGCCTAACGCGCGGTATGGCCGCAAACCTGGGTGCAGACAGGATTCGCATCAATACCGTGACGCCGGGCTGGGTGATGACGGAGCGGCAAATCAAGCTGTGGCTCGATACCCAAGGCAAGGAGGAGCTCAAGCGCAATCAATGTTTACCGGACAGACTGCAGGCTACGGATATTGCCCGCATGGTCTTGTTTCTCGCGTCTACTGATGGCGCGATGTGTACCGCGCAAGAATTCAAGGTGGACGCGGGCTGGAGCTGACGCGTGCTACACCGCTGGCGGGAATGCCGCACCGTAAATTGCGCTTGCACTCTGCTTCAAACGCGACAACACGGTTTTGGCTGCCGGAGAGAGCGCCCGTTCGCGCGAGGTGATAAGTCCAAAGGGCTCCATTTGACAGCCTAATGTCACCGGTAACACCGCTAGCAAACCATGTTTTTCGTAATAGTGGGCCACCTCGGCGGCCATCACGGTGACCATATCGCTTTGTTGCAGCATTTTCGTACTCAGGAGCAAGGAACTGGTCTCCATGCTGTTGTGTGGCGCTGCCACATTGAGTTCCTGCACCATGAGGTCAAAGCGGTAGCGTAAGGCACTGCCCGCCGGAGGAAGAATCCAACGACAGGCCATCAAATCCAAGAGCGACAGGTGTCCCTGCATCAGCAAGGGATGCGCGACGCGCGACGCAGCCACGATCAGTTCCTCCCCAACCGACTCATAGCGTAGCCCTGCACTTTGGCTGTCCGGCGCAAGCCTCCCGACCACGATATCCAGCTTGCCCCTTACCAGGCGTTCGACCAGTAAATTGCTAGGCTCAATCTGCACGCTAATCTGCAAATGGGGATGCGTGCTGAGCAGACCATCAATGGCTTGCGGGACCATGTGCAAGCCCGGCGCCGTGATCGCACCAATATGCACTTGACCGAACTGGCCACTTTTGGCAGCTTGCAGCTCGTTATGCGCTTGGCTGATAGTAGACAGGGCTGCGCGGGCATGGCGAATCATCGTATCCCCATACCAATTTACCCGCATGCCCCGAGGCAGGCGATCGAATAGCGCTACGCCCAAAGCGTCCTCCAAATCCTTCAAAAGTTTCGAGGCGGCAGGCTGGGTCATGTTCAAGACCTTGGCCGCGCGGTGGATGTTGCCCTCTTCTGCAAGCGCAACGAGCAGCAACAGCTGGCGAATCTTCAGCCGCGCCCGCAAAAACCAATTTTCGTTAGTAGACATTAGGGAAAACACTAATTCACGTTTTTATATCTCAACAAGGAAAAACTATATCTAATAATACTATGGTTTTTGATTATGATTTGTTTTCTGCATGCGTAGTGCAGTCGCTACTGGAATCTCAACCCACCTACTTCAGGAGAATTGCCTTGAATGCTCGTAGAAAACTTTTAACCGTCTTGGGTGCCAGCCTGGCACTGGGCGGCTCCCTCATGGTTTCCCAGGCTCGGGCCCAGGACAAGGGCACGGTCGGCGTTGCGATGCCGACAAAAACTTCCACCCGTTGGGTCAGCGACGGCAATAGCATGGTCACCGCGCTAGCTGCGAAGGGCTACAAAACGGATCTGCAATATGCAGACGACGACATTCCGAATCAACTGGCGCAGATCGAAAACATGATCACCAAGGGAGTCAAAGCCTTGGTGATTGCCTCCATCGATGGCACCACGCTGTCGGACGCGCTTCAAAAAGCGGCCGATAAAGGCATCAAAATCATCGCTTATGACCGCCTAATTGTGGGCAGCAAAAACGTGGACTATTACACGACTTTTGACAACTTCCAAGTAGGCGTTCTGCAAGCCCAATCGTTGGAAAAAGCGCTGGGGCTGAAACAAGGAAAAGGACCCTTCAACATCGAGCTCTTCGGCGGCTCAGCGGACGATAACAACGCGTTCTTCTTCTACGATGGCGCCATGTCAGTACTTCAGCCGTATATCGATACAGGCAAACTGATCGTTCAGAGTAAGCAAGTTGGCATGAACAAAGTGTCCACATTGCGTTGGGATGGCGCTGTTGCCCAGGCGCGCATGGACAATTTGCTCAGTGCGTACTACGGCGATAAGCGCGTTCACGCTGTGCTGTCACCTTACGATGGGCTCAGCATTGGCATATTGTCTTCGCTCAAAGGCGTAGGCTACGGTTCAGCCAATCAGCCATTCCCCTACGTCAGCGGTCAGGATGCGGAAGTGCCCTCGGTGAAATCCATCATCCGCAAAGAGCAATATTCGACCATCTTTAAAGACACCCGGGAACTAGCCAAGGTAACCGCCAACCTGGTGGATGCGGTACTCAGCGGCAAAAAACCAGAGATTAACGACACCAAGACCTATAACAACAAGGTCAAGGTGGTTCCATCGTATTTGCTCAAACCGGTTCCCGTCGATCTTTCCAACTACAAGGAGGTCTTGATAGGTAGCGGCTACATCAAGGAAGAGCAACTCAAATAAGTGGGTACGGCGCGCCGTATGCAGTCGTTTTGTACGGCGCGCCCCTGCGCGCTTGAATCCTCCATAACTACCCTCGTGCTACCCCTTCAAGATTCAGATAATGAAGTCGACCATTCTTGAAATGCGGGCGATACGCAAATCGTTTCATGGCATACCCGCACTCAGCGGTGTGGACTTGAAGGTGCATGAAGCGCAGATTCATGCCATCGTAGGAGAAAATGGCGCTGGCAAATCGACCTTGATGAAGGTGCTAAGCGGCGTCTACCCTCACGGCGAGTTTGAGGGCGAAATCCAATTCATGGGCCAATCCTGCCAGTTCGCGGGTATCACGGACAGCGAACGGCAAGGCATCATCATCATCCACCAGGAACTGGCCTTGGTGCCCCTCCTGTCGATCGCAGAAAACATATTTCTTGGAAATGAGCCTGCGCGTTATGGTGTGGTTAATGGGTCTGCAGCCTACGTGAAGACGAAGGAACTACTGCACAAAGTCGGCCTGAAAGAGTCACCAGATACGCTGGTCACCCACCTTGGCGTTGGCAAACAGCAGCTGATCGAGATCGCCAAAGCGCTATCCAAGAAAGTGCAGCTTCTGATTCTCGATGAGCCTACGGCCAGTCTCAACGAGAGCGACAGTACGGCACTGCTGCAATTGCTGCTCGAGCTTAAGCGCCAAGGCATTGCTTGCATTTTGATATCGCACAAACTTAACGAAGTATCCAAGGTCGCCGACGCCATCACGGTTCTGCGTGATGGTGCCACGGTGGCAAGCTTTGATTGCCATACCCAAATGGTCAGCGAAGACCTGGTGATACGCCATATGGTCGGTCGTGAGATGGCCGACCGCTACCCGCCACGCACACCGGATTTGGGGCCGGTAGTTTTTGAAGTGGAAAACTGGTCAGTTCATCATCAAGTGCACCCAGAACGCAAAGTCATAGAGGATGTGAGTTTCTGCATCCGCAGGGGAGAAATCCTAGGCATCGCAGGCCTGATGGGCGCAGGCCGCACTGAAATGGCCATGAGTATTTTCGGCCGAAGCTATGGACGCAACGCCTGCGGCACGGTAAAGATGCATGGCAAACCAATAGACACCAGCACGGTGCAAAAAGCCATCGCCAATGGGATCGCCTACGTCACCGAAGACCGCAAGGGCTATGGCTTGTTGCTCGAAGAAAACATCATGCACAACATCACGCTAGCGAATTTGGGCGAAGTTGCGCACAACGCGGTCATTCATCAGGGTATTGAGTTTTCATGGGCAGAGCGTTTTCGCGAAAGTTTACAAATCCGTAGTGCCAACGTCTTTGCCAAGGCAGTTCACCTTTCTGGCGGCAACCAACAGAAGGTCGTGCTTGCGAAATGGCTATTTGCCAAACCAGAAGTGCTCATTTTGGATGAACCGACCCGAGGCATTGATGTGGGCGCCAAGTATGAGATTTACAGCACGATAGCCAAGCTCGCAGCCGATGGTGCTTGCGTACTAATGATTTCTTCTGAAATGGCCGAGCTTCTTGGCATGTGTGACCGCATTTGTGTCATGAACGAAGGGCGCTTCGTCGCAGAGTTCACCGAATCCGAAGCAAGCCAAGAAAAAATTATGCGATCCATCGTAGCCGCAGGGAATGTTTAATATGCGTACATCCGAGACGACGCCAGAGCCTCTCCAAAGCTCCCCGCAAATACCCTTTTTGAAGGGCAATGTGCGTGATTACGGCCTGTTGCTATCGCTTATCGTCATTATGGTTTTCTACCAGGCAATGACGAACGGCACATTGTTTCAGCCCCTCAATCTGACCAATTTAATCCTGCAAAACAGCTACATCGTCGTCATGGCGCTGGGTATGCTGCTGGTTATCGTAGCCGGGCATATTGATTTATCGGTCGGATCCGTGTGTGGCTTTATCGGTGCCGTTGCAGCGGTTTTGATGGTTAATCATGGCGTCCACTATGGCGCAGCGACCTGCATTTGTCTGCTGCTAGGTGCAGCCATCGGTGCCGCACAAGGCTTTTGGGTCGCGTTTTATAAGATCCCATCTTTCATCGTGACCTTGGCGGGCATGTTGGTCTTCAAAGGTTTGGCATTAGCCGTGTTGCAGGGTTCTTCCGTAGGCCCATTTCCTCCTAGTTTCCAACTGCTGAGCACTGGATTTATCGCCGATCCGTTCAACGGTGAGACTTTGCGCATTACTTCACTGGCGCTGGGATTGGGTCTGGCTCTGATTCTGTTGATCGCGCAGATCCGGCGTCGCACGGAACAAAAACGCTACGCAATGCAAATTGAGTCACCTTATTTTTTTCTAGTCAAAAATCTAGTGTTTGTTTGCATGATCGCCGCTTTGACTTACCTGCTGGCCTCCTACAAAGGATTGCCAAATGTACTCATCGTCATGCTTTTGCTTATGCTGGTGTATGACTTTGTCACTACACGGACCGTTCTTGGCCGTCGCATCTATGCCTTGGGCGGTAATGAGAAGGCAGCACGCCTATCTGGCATATCCACCGAGCGCCTGACTTTTCTTACTTTCATCAACATGGGTGTGCTCGCGGCGCTTGCCGGGCTGATTTTTGCAGCGCGCCTCAATACAGCAACACCCAAGGCCGGGCTCGGCTTTGAGCTCGATGTCATCGCTGCCTGCTTTATAGGAGGCGCATCAGCTTCCGGTGGCGTAGGCAAGGTTTTGGGAGCAGTTATCGGCGCATTCATTATGGGCGTGATGAACAACGGCATGTCGATTATGGGAATTGGCATTGATTACCAGCAAGTCATCAAAGGTTTGGTGCTTTTGGCAGCGGTTTGTGTTGATGTTTACAACAAAAGCAAGTAATGCAAAAGCTCACGCCATCCACGGGGACTAAGCCCTACTCCGGTATCTTTCCCGTGGTGCCAACCACATTTACCAAGGAGGGCACATTGGACTTGGCAAGCCAGCGGCGGGCTATCGATTTCATGATTGATGCAGGCGCCAATGGCTTGTGCATTTTGGCAAATTTTTCAGAGCAATTTTCTTTGATGGACACGGAGCGCACGATCCTCACTACATGCATCTTGGAGCATGTACAGGGGCGGGTGCCTGTGATCGTTACCACTTCGCATTACAGTTCTGCTGTATGCATAGCCCGCAGTATTGATGCGCAGCAACGTGGCGCTGCCATGGTAATGGCAATGCCGCCCTACCACGGCGCGACGCTACGTGTTGATGCCCCAAGTATCTTTGACTACTTTGCGCGGCTCTCTGATGCTATCGACATTCCGATCATGATCCAAGACGCGCCTGTGAGCGGCACTTCACTTACCGCAGACCTGTTAGCGCGAATGGCACATGACATTGAGCAACTGAAATATTTCAAGATCGAATGCGCAGGCGCCGCCAACAAATTGCGCGACTTGATTGCCCTAGGGGGTGCTGCCATCCAAGGGCCCTGGGATGGCGAGGAGGCTATCACCCTGTTGGCGGACTTGGACGCTGGTGCGACCGGGTCCATGACAGGAGGCGCATACCCCGAAGCGCTGCGCGCGATATTTGATACTTACATGCGCGGCGACCGCCCGGCCGCCATGGAGTTATACCAGCGCTGGCTTCCCCTCATTAACTACGAAAACAGGCAAGGTGGTCTGCTCACAGCGAAAGCCTTGATGTACGCGGGCGGTGTTATAGAGTACGAGGGGCCCAGGCACCCCTATCCGCCACTGCGTAGCGAGTCTCGAGTTGAGTTGCTGGCATTGGCACGTGAGCGCGACGCGCTTGTGCTGCGATGGGCGCATTAACAGCGCTATCACCCAGGGGAATTGGGACTCACCATGCGCTAGCGCCACCGGATATTCGATGAACCAACAATGCACCATCGGAGTTGACTGGGGTAGCACCCATCGCCGCAGCTATGTCTTTGATGCTGGCGGAAAATGCACGGCCTCCCACGCTGACGACTTGGGCGCGCTGGCTTGCGGCGGACGCTTCGAAGCAGCGCTAAGAGATCTCACGGCAACGCTCGCCGTCAAGCCGGCACGCATCACCCTGTCAGGCATGGTGGGCAGTTCGCTGGGCTGGCGGGAGGTTGCCTATTTGACCGATAGCGTCCCACTGTGGGAGCTCAGAAACCATTTAGCCCTCATAGATGGCTACGAACAACATACACAAGTTCGAATTGTGCCTGGTTATTGTGTGCGCGATATGGAAGGCATGCCTGACGTAATGCGCGGCGAGGAAACCCAACTGCTCGGGGCGCTGTTGATGGGCCACCATAGTGGGTGGTTTGTGTTGCCTGGCACCCATAGCAAATGGGTACTGCTCAATAGGGGTCGTATCGTTCAGCTCAAGACGTTTATGACGGGAGAGTTGTTCCAGTTACTCAGTCAGCATGGGAGTATTGCAAGCCTATGCATCAAAGGCGCAAACTTCGAAGAGGCGGTGTTCATTGAAGGTATAAGGGCATCGCAACAAGGAGCACTGAGTAACCTCTTGTTTCGCTGCCGTGCCCGAGTCGTTTGTTCTGACATGCCGGCCGCGTACACCATTGATTATCTAAGCGGCTTGCTGATAGGCGCCGAGCTCAGTGTGCTCGCGTCACTGAAACCCATGATCAATTTTTTCCACATTATTGGCGAACCTAGACTGGCATATCGCTACGAATTGGGAGCGAAGGTGCTTGCGCTGCGTTGTCAATCTATTGACGCGGTTCAATCTTTTTGCGCAGCGATGGGTTATTTTTCAATCGATGAGCGTGTCAATGCAAGCTAGCGAATTACCAAACCTGGGCTCTAAACCATTGTCGCTTATTGCGATTTTGCGAGGTTTAGATGTGCCACGCGCACAGGCGATAGGCGAGATCCTGTATGAAGCGGGATTCCGCACCTTGGAAGTACCCCTGAATCGACCCCAAGCACACGAGTGCATTGAAATCTTATGCAAGTCCATGCCCTCTGATATGCTCGTTGGCGCAGGAACAGTTACTACTGTTGCGCAAGTTCAACGGGTCAAGCAACTAGGCGGTGGCTTGATTGTGTCACCGCATTGTGATGCCGCATTGATTCAATATTCACTGGATTTAGGGCTTTCATGTGTCGCCGGCGTTTTTACCGCCTCAGAGGCATTTGAGGCCTGGCGCACCGGAGCCCGGGCATTGAAGCTCTTTCCGGCAGAAGCACTGAGCATGGAAGGTCTCAAAGCCATGGCGTCCATATTGCCTGCCGATGTGGCACTGCTGCCAGTAGGCGGCATTGGTCCGCATAATATGCGGGCTTGGCGTCAGGCTGGGGCTACTGGCTTTGGGATCGGCGGCTATTTATTCAAACCTTCGGATACGCTGGATCAAGTGGCCCAGCAAGCCCAAAATTGTGTACGCGCGTGGCAAGCGCCATAAGGGACAGGCCGGCGCTGCACCATTGACCTCAAGCTTGCCAGTCGTGCGCCATCCGGATGCGGTACACCGCATGCGTAGCACAGACGAATAAATCATTACGCCCCACACCGCCAAATTCAAGATTCGCCACCGTTTGCGGCATGCAAATTTTCCCTAGACAAAGTCCTTCCTGGCTGTAGCAATAAACGCCATCGCCTGCGCTAGTCCATAGCCGACCTCTTGCGTCGACACGAAAGCCGTCAAAATAGCCATGGGTGCACTGCGCAAATACACGCCCATCCGATAGTTGATTTGCACCGTCCACAGAGAACACCCGTATATGCCTCGGACCACCCGGCACATGCGTACCCCCTGTGTCCGAAACATAGAGCAAGGTCTGCCCAGGATTGAAGGCAATGCCATTAGGACGCACCAGGTCCGTAATCATCGCCTCGCAACGCCGGGTTTGGGGGTCGATACGGTACACATGGCATGCGCCGATTTCACTTTCAGCGGGATAGCCCTCATAGTCGCCGTCGATGCCGTACGTCGGATCGGTAAACCAGATACCCCCGTCGCGGGCGACCACGACATCGTTCGGGCTATTGAGTCGCTTGCCATTCCAGGTGCTGGCCAGCACCTCCACTGGCTGACCCCATTGCTGGCGAACCAAGCGCCTGGCCCCATGCTCGCAGGTCAACAGACGCCCCGCTGTATCGAGGGTATTGCCATTTGAGAAATTAGAGGGCGAACGAAATACAGAAGTGGTCTGGCTTGGCAGGTGCCAGCGCAGCATCCTGTTTTGGGGGATATCACTCCATACCAGCGACTCCAGTTGGGCAAGATAAACCGGCCCTTCTGCCCACAAGCACGATCTGTCGATGCATTGCACGCCCTGCTCTGCCCGAAACAGGCGTTCAAAACCTTGATAGTCCAGCGGCTGTAATTGAAGGTCACTAGGCAGCATCGCTATTTCACCTTGAGGCTGGCGTGGATCTCAAAGCGAATCGTTCCAGCCAAGGTCTGTCCGGCGGCGAGGACGTGCCCCCCCATATCTGCACCGTGGTACCTATGTCCCTTACCGGGGTAATTCAACCAATCGGTGCAATTGGATACTGGCTCCATACAAAAGAAATTTTCATGGTGAGGACTGTAGACCACAAAATAGCGCAGCGGAGCAGTGCTATGCATCGTCAGTCCTGATCCGTCGGGCCACACCACGCGCGCCTGGCCCTCAAAGCCGGTGAAATTGTTGTCCAGTGCAAATTGGCGTAAGTCCATCTCCTTCTGAAGTGCCTGCACCGCTGCGTGATCTTGGTTCCAAACCGTGGGTAACAGCTCCGCATCCGTTTCCCACATCCCATCCACCTGCGCGGTAATACGAGTTCCTCTACCAGAGCGATCATGGGGGAAATAAGGGTGATGCCCCAAATCGGCCGGCATCGGACCAGCACCCTGGTTCGTAAGTGCCAGTTCAATGGTTAAGCCAGTGTCATCTAGGCTGTAGGTCTGCTGTGCGGTGAATTCAAATGGCCACTCATCCGTGCCGCGCCAGCGCAGGCGCAAACTGACGTGGGAGGCCGAAGCAGAACGCACCGACCAGGGATGTAACCAGCCCAAGCCGTGAAGCGCATGGTCTCCGGTGAGTTGGCGCGGCTTTAAATGTATCGCCTGGTCTGCGAAATGGAATGTTGCCCCCCGTATCCGATTGGCCCAGGGAAGTAAAGGAAAACTCGCCATTTCCAGTGGCGAGTGATCTCCTACGCCTTCATTCGGTGCTGCTCTAAGCCAATGGCGATGCAGGCCATCTTCCCTGTTTCTCGAGGAAAAAGATGCCAACGAACCACCCAAAGCGGGTACCACAACTGCGTGCAGGCTGCCATATTGCAGTGCAACCAGGTTTGATGAAGATGAAGTTCTCATGCTTGATGTAATAAATGGGCTACCAGTAGATTGACGGATGCAGCAAGCCTTCTCAAGAGTTAGGTGCCGTGCCACCGGCACCTTGCATTGCCTAGTAATTGACCAAAGGCAATGCAGGCGATATTATTACTAGGTTTTTTATGTTTTTTTATTTGGTAAATACCAACATGAAATCAGAGACAAGAGACAAACGGCTCCCGGGACGGCGGCCTACCATGACGGATGTGGCAACACTCGCTGGCGTATCGCAATCCTCCGTCTCCTTCGTACTCAACGGAATGACAGGGGCCAAAATATCAGAAAAAACCCGCCTGAAAATCCTAAGCTGCGTACAGCAATTGGGGTACACGCTCCCGGTCTACCGTAAGTCCCACCATGCGGGGGCTAACGACCGATCTCCGCCTACCCTGGGAAGACCATTCATCCTTTACCTTGTCGATGAAATATCGACCAGTCCGCACCCCGTCCTATCGGTCGACGGCGCCAAAGACGAAGCGTGGAAAAACGGCGTGCTGGTAGTAGTAATGACCACGCGGACCAATGCAGACCTGGAGGCAGCAATTCTCGACAGCTTTCTGGGCAATCCGCTGTTGGTTGGAATCATTTATTCAACCATATTCACGCGGCAAATCGAACTGCCCGCCAAGCTCCAGAACACTCCGCTGGTGCTTCTGAACTGCTACACCGCGAACGCCGGCAACGGCGGCAATTTGTCTATCATTCCCTCGGAAGTTTTGGGAGGCATTATTGCCACAGAGCAACTGATAAAAGCGGGCCATACACGCATAGGCTTTATCAACGGCGAGCCCTGGATGGATGCCGCAAAAGACAGGTTAAAAGGCTACCGCAGAGCCTTAGTCAGTGCAGACCTTTGCTTTGATCCAGCGCTGGTTCGTGAAGCCGATTGGCATATGGCCAGTGCCTATGAGTGCACCAGACAACTCATGGGACTGGACGACCCACCCTCAGCCATATTTTGCGCAAACGACCTGATGGCTATAGGTTGTATCAATGCCATCAAGTCACTCGGGCTGGACGTACCCAGCCCTATCTCCGTCATCGGCTATGACGACCAAGAAATCGCCAGACACACCCACCCGCCGCTGAGCTCGGTTTTGTTGCCCAACTACGAGATGGGGCAGATTGCGGTAGATATGTTGCTTCACCCCTCTCAAGGCTCCAAGCCGCGCGGTCGAACTATCAAAGTGGAAGGCGCCTTTGTTCAAAGACAAACCATCGGGATCAAATAAAGCTGTCCATTAGTGTTTTCCCTAATAACAATAGAAATCAAATTATTAATAATAACCAGGTCTTTTATCAATTTAGAGATCAGACAAAGTTCAACCAAGCAAAGGGGATAGACCATGCGTTTTCATTTGACCAAGATTGCGATTGCCTTATCTGCTGTCACCATAGGTACAGCGGCACTGGCGGACGCACCCGCAGTTCCAAAAAAATCGAGCTACAAAGTGGGCTTTGCCCAGACCGAGAGTAACAACCCTTGGCGCCTTGCAGAAAGCAAGAGCTTCCAAGACATCGCCGCCAAGTGCAATTGGCAGGTGATTAGCACTGATGCCGGAGGTTCTGCCGCCAAGCAAGTGGCCGACATCGACTCGCTGATCGCACAGAAAGTCGACTTGCTGGTGTTCCCGCCACGCGAGGACAAGCCCTTGGTACCTGCGGTCATGAAGGCGAAAAAGGCTGGTATCCCGGTCATCCTGGTAGACCGGGACGTAGACCATGCATTAGCCAAGCCCACGCAAGACTACATTACCTTCATAGGTTCAGATTTTGTTGATCAAGGTCGCCGCGCTGCGCAAGCGCTGGCCAAGGCCATGGGCAGCAAAGGCACCATCATTGAACTTGAAGGCAGCACCGGCGCATCGGCCGCCACCGACCGTAAAAAAGGCTTCGATGCAGAGATCGCCAAATATCCTGGAATGAAGATTGTCGCCTCCCAATCGGGCGACTTCAATCGCGACAAGGGACGCCAGCTCGCGCAGACTCTGATGCAAGCGCATCCCGATGCCAATGCGATTTACGCCCACAACGATGAGATGGCCATCGGCGCCATTACCGCGATAGAAGCTGCGGGCAAGAAAGCGGGTAAAGACATCATGCTGGTCTCGATTGACGGCCAGCGTAATGCCCTCGAAGCCATCGTCGCGGGCAAGCTGATCGCCACGGTGCAGTCCTCGCCCTATTTCGGACCGGCAGCTTGCAAAGTCGCACAGGCTTCAGCAAACGGCGAAAAAATTCCGGCTTGGGTGAAAGTCGAAGACAAGATTTACGACATCACCAACGCGGCCAAAGACATGGACGAAGGTTTCTGATTTATTGCGCCATCCCCAGTCTGGGCTTGAAGGAGCATTGCCGCATTGGCAATGCTTCTTTCTAAGCCCAAACCAGCGTTCGTAGACGGGCGATGCGGCCAGGCTTTCAAGCCGCCAGGCCAAGCTTCATCGGCACATCGTTGTCCGAATCATCCCGATTCTCCCAAAGCCCATCCATATACCCTTCCTATGAAAAATTTATCTATTCATGTCGCCGTGATGGCTGCCTGCCTTGCACTGTTGGCAGCTTGCGGTGGATCCTCCGGCGGTTCGGACCAGATCGAATTGGCACAACAAAATGCAGGCTTGCAGGACCCAGGAAAGCCTGCTGCCACAGTGGACTGCCCCTCGGCGACGGACTCGGCCGATACCGATGCAAAAGCCCTCTCTGCGAAGCTCCAAAAACCACCGCTTATGTCCGAATGGGCGGCGAAGGCCGATGCACAAAGCAAACCATTGGCGGAATATCCCCGTCCGCAAATGGTGAGGTGCCAGTGGCTCAGTCTCAATGGGCGCTGGGACTTTGTAGGGGGCGACAACGCGCAGCCAGCGCAAATTCCGCTAACCAGCATTCTGGGCCGAAGTGGAGTTCCCCTCGGTGCACGGATGTTGAACCAACCGACGCCAAGCCTTCCAAGTTTCGCTGCTGCCGAGGCAGTGCGGGTCCCCTTTGCCATCGAAAGCTATATGTCGGGTATCGCGCGCAAAGGCGTTCACAACGCATGGTACCGGCGAACCTTTTCCATCCCCAGTGATTGGGACGCATCCAAGCATATACGGCTCAATTTTGAGGCTGTAAGCAGAGACGCCACGGTCTACGTGAACAACAACTGGGTGGGCACGCATGCCGGCACCTACACCGGTTTCAGCTTTGATATCACCCAGTACCTCAATAACGACAGAAGCAAGCCCAATGAAATCGTGGTGGCCGCTTACAACCCCTTGTGCCTTGACCAGGAACCTAGTGAGACTTGGGGCAGTATCTCTGACTACGCTGTCGGAAAACAATGTTCGGGCCAGAACGATGCGTATCCCTCGGTCACCGGTATCTACCAGCCGGTATGGCTCGAACCCGTGTCGGCCACCAGTATCACCGACATCAAGGTGACGCCCAAAGTACGTCTAGATCCAAATCAAGCCGGTAAGGCATTAGATAGCGAAGTTCAGCTCGCAGTGAGCGGGACGGGCTTGGAATCTTCTCAGGCCGTCAAAATTTTTGCTGCTGCCTTTGATGCCAACGGCAAGGAAGTCGGTCGTACGCTGCAAGGCATCGATACTTTAAAAGACACCAGCTGTAGCCTCGACCCTTATGCGGGAAAAGTTTGTCCCCACGGTAATGAACGCGAAGTTTCCTTATCGATGGCAATACCCAGCCCCGAGCTTTGGACGCCGGACCGACCCTACCTCTACAGCTTGAAACTGGAAGTACGCGCACAGGACGATACGGTCTTGGACGTCATCCATAGCTATGTCGGCATGCGGACTATCACCATCGGCTACGACAGCCAGTATGACAAGCTCGGTGACGAAGACGTACCACGCTTATTGCTCAATGGCAAATTTGTCTTCCAATATGGAACACTGGCGCAAGGCGTATGGTCTGAATCAGGCTATACCGCGCCAACCGACGAGGCACTGCAATACAACATCAAGATGTCTAAAGAAGTCGGCATGAACATGATCCGAATTCATTATTACGCTGAGCCCAAACGCTTTTATGCGCATGCTGACAGACTGGGGATGTTGTTATGGCAAGACATGCCGGGCAATAGCGCGGCAGCCCAAGAGGGCAAAGACACCTTGCGGACAAATTTTGTCACTGAGATGCGGGACTTTTTCACCCAACACATTTCCTCACCGTCCATCGCGGTGTGGACACCCTTCAACGAAACATGGGGCACATTCAATGCGCAAGAAATTGCAAGAGCAGTGGATATCTGGGATGGAGACCGCCCTGTGCTGGCCAATGCATGGGAAAATCATAATGGAAATTATTCGTTTAATGATTCCCATTTATATGACAACGACGTACAGTATGGTCCAGTACCTTACTGGGGCAAACGATGGGGTCCCAGTGGATACGCCAATGATCAGCGGCCTACCGCCACCATCATCAGTGAGTTCGGCGGATCGCCCAATTTGATTCGCAATAAATACGTTGGACAAGACTATGGCTATGGCGATAAGTTCGACAACGACACCGAGGGTGCGACGAGTTATTACACCGGCATCATGAAGCGCCTTTTATTTCTTAAACGGCTAGGGCTGAGCGGCGCGGTATACACCCAAACCACAGACACCTCCAATGAACCTAACGGAATCGCTACCCTAGATAGATCGACCGTGAAGATGGACAAGGCGAAACTCAATGCTGCCCATACGGCGCTGATACAAGAAACGCCGGAATCTTCCTGGAAAAATTGGTTTCTGGTGCGACCCATATTGCAGCTCTGGGGATTCGCTGGCAATAGTTCCAACACGGTGGCCATTGTTTCCACCCAAAACGGGCAAAAAATGCTGGCCACCGTACCAGCAGCCAGCGAACCACAAACTGACGCAACTACCAAAGACTCCACAGTCGCACTGTCGTCCGCGCCAGGCACACAGTTCAAACTCAGTCCGCCACTGATTGTCAGCTACCAATACTACAGCGACGACGGTTCCACCAACGGGGGCTACGACATATTGCTACAGCGCACTGGAGCCGACGGGCAACTGATCGATGGGAATTGCTTCTCCCTGTCGTATGAAGAGAGTGATGGTTCCAAGAGCTATCTGTTAGCGAGCAAGGGCTATACCGGCTATGGCCCCGGAGATTGGTTTCCTGATGCCAGGGAAGATCGGACAACTGCCACGCCGGTGCGCATATTGCCGGAGGCGGCGGTGACGCCAGGTGCGGGCGCGGGCGACTATGACCGGTTCCGCAGAAGTGCCTATGCCACCTTTTGTGCAGAGTCAGCAGGCACTGGTAACGATGCCGCGGGCATACGCATAAGCCAGTGGAATTACGCCAATCGCTACTTGCTACCCATTGATGGAACCGTCAAGGCGATCGATTGGGTGGGCTACCGGCGGCTGATGGCAGCCAGAGGTCAAACTGTGACCGAGAGCGATTTCATCGCTGCGTCGACCTGGTCAACTCACTAAATCGAGGATGTTCCCCGCCAAACCGCGGGGAACCACTCGCACAAATTGCTTATGGAAATTAGGCACTGCCACTACAGAAAGAAATCTACTCATGCCTAAGCGGCTCGCTTGCGGTCTGACGAATACGCTTTACTCAAGTCAGCCTTAGGTCTATCGATATTCAGGAGCTTACCGTGCAATTCAAACAAACGCCAGAGCCAGAAACCACCATCCCGGTGCCTCGGGAGGAGGGGCGCCATGACGCATTTCTACAGATAGCCAAAGCAGGTGGCATTGATTTGCTGTTCATTGGTGATTCGATCACCGATTTCTGGCGAGATACAGGCCGTGTCGCTTGGACCCATTACTGGGCACTCTTGCATTCGGCGAACTTTGGAATAGGGGGTGACAAGACCCAAAACGTTCTCTGGCGGCTGCGAAATGGGGAACTAGCGGGCATTCAACCCAAGCTTGTCGTACTTTTGATAGGCACCAATAACGTCGACGATTCAGCGGAAGATGTAGCGCGTGGCATCACGACCATCATTCATGAAATTCAGGTGCGCTCGCCAGTCTCGCGCGTCCTATTGATGGGCATTTTTCCGCGTGGCGATGCTCCGGACACAAAAGTAAAAAATGATCGCACCAATTCCATCATCAGCCAATACGCAGACCAGCAGCGGGTGGTGTACCTGAACATCAACGAAAAACTTTTGGCAGAGGACGGTTCGATTTCAAATGAAATTTTTTATGACCTTCTTCATCCAACCGCCAAAGGCTACAAGATTTGGGCTGAAGCAATACAGGCAACCGTTCAAAAAATGCTACAGGATACCAATAACTGCCATTGAAATGGCTTGTTTTCCATGAGCGCCATCAAACGACATCTTACGGTCCATACAGTTTATTCAGAGGGGAATGTATGCGAAAACACATAAAAAGTACTTTAATTCTCGGTGCTTGTCTTATTGTGGTGGCATGCGGAAGCACCAGTGGCCCTGAGTTAGAAGTTACCAGTGCGAGTGGTCTCAATGAGGGACCAATAAATACGCCTTATACCTTGCATAAAAACGGAAACCAGATCCAGATTAAGCGGGGTGGGCTGGTCTACTTTCAATCACCAAAAGACGGGCATTTTGTTATCGGAACTGCCATGAAGAACGGCTGGCCCTCTGCTTGGACCTCGGAAGACGGTAGCATCAGCTGCAGGCTGCTCACCGACGCAATTCCTTGCCCCGAAGACACGGACATCAGTATCCAGCAGCCGATCGAGCTCAAAGCCAACGTGACCCCCAGCCCCGGTAAAACCTTGCAGGTTAAAGAAGTGCTGGCTTATGCGCATGGCGCCGTCAGAGCGGTGCGTACCTGGTACTGGCCCGGCGGTGGAGTTGTGACCGGTCTGACTCTCAGTGCCAATTGGAATGTAGACGGTGCGATAGATGCGCCTATCACTATGCCGGGATCGATGTTGTATGGCAATCCTCACGAGGGGCGGACTTCGGACGAAGATGGACAGATCAGGAACGATCCCGGTTTGAATGAAATCCCCTCGCATATGGGCCAGTCGTTGTATGACATGACCTATCTCGAAGAGCATCGCATAACCAGTCCGTTCGTTTCGGTGGAATGGAAGGACGCCACCAATACAACCAGAGGTGCAGCGCTCCATGTGGTACCGTCTTTGGTGTTGGACAAGCAAGGCACAGGCATTGGTGGTAGCTTCTTCTATCGCAATAAGATTGCTAAGCAAGCCTATGATCAATGGTGGTCCCTCGGTGCAACCAGCCATACGGGAGTCAGTCAATCCATCGCGGGTGAAGGTACGGTGCTTGGTCTCTTGTCGGGTCCTACTGCGAAGAACCACGGGAAGGGAATCGTCAATACATCGGGCGACATGAGCGGTACAGACGGGCGGGCGCTCAACTACCAAACAGACCTGAGCATGCTACCTGGTACGGAGGTTGAAAAAACCTATTTTCTGGAGGCCATCGCAAATACATCAACCGGCTGGAGCTTCACGCAAGCCATGAACACGGCGATGGATATCGCCCAATTCAAATACGAGCCTGCGGCATATTGGCATGGCGATTACTTCGGCATAGCAAAGCCTGGATTAAAAAAGCTTCAAACACTGCTCAACTATGCCTTTAATCAATGGACAGGCTACGGCTTTGGCTGGAACCATGGAGACGAAGTAATGCTGGGTTGGGCATCGCAATCCGAAATTCCTCCTTATGCCACGCTGGGGCTCTATGACTTTCAGCCATTGGACTGGGACTCCCTCGTACCCTCCTTTCTGGTAAACGGCAGTAATGAGGCCACAAAGAAAATAGCCTTTGATCTTGCGATCTCACAGGTCAATATGGTCGCAGAAATGACTCCGTTCTACGCTGCCAATCGACAGAAGATCGGAACTATCAATGATGTTGCTTCCAGCACCGTGCCGATATATGACTTTGACGCTGCATTTGGGCGGGATTCGGCAACACAAGGATCCATGCCAATCGAAGCAGGCAGCTTTTTAAACAAGTCGCAGGGTGTCGACAATATGGCACGGACTATTGAAACCTTTGTGATCCAAAATAGCAAATCTGCATTGCGCGATGCCCAAGCCTCGGGACTAAATCAGGTCAAGTTGGACAAATGGAAAAAGTGGCTATCAGCAGCCAGCAACGCCCTGACAAATACCATTAAAAGTAATATTACGAGCAATGACGCAAGCATCAAGCCTTTTTGGCTCGATACGGACGGATGGATGGGGTATTCCTACGGCGTGTCGCCTTTGCTGAGAGCCTATCGCTTACTCCCAGAGGATAGTCATCGGGAGGAGTGGAAATCAATCGCCTTGCAACTGGCCGATGCGTACAAAGAACGGTACGGTGATATGCGGCGCGTCTATTGGGGCGGCACTAGCGACTGCGGATGTGAAGATAAGGAGGGCTCCTGGGGTGCAGCCCAGGCATTTTTAGCCGCCCGGGACTTCTATCAAAGCCAGCTCGATGCGGGCGCACTGAGCGACGACACCAAGCGAAGCCTACAAACTTCGCGCGATGCATTCCAAAAAGCGGCTCTACATGCGCTGTATGTCACCCACAGCTACACCTATATATGGAATGTCAAGATGCCGCCGGATCGTACCTTGGCGAAGGACTTCGACACCCGCGGCTTGACGCTAGTCTCTGTTGGCCATATTCATATTGATGCCTTGGGTGCTCGCTATGCCGATGAATTTCGGATGAATGCGTCGGCACTAGGCAATGAAACTTTGTGGACTGCTGTTTCGAAATCCTTGCTAGCAGGCGCGCTAGAACTCCAGGATCCCCGCTTCGTCAGCACAGACACCCCCAATACCCGTTATTCAATGTATGGCGGCATCGCCGAACAATTCTTCCCGTCCAACTGGTGCTATTACTGCGACACGCGGACCCAAAATGACTTTCCATTCACATGGCGTGGTGAAGTAACCAAAGCCTATGGCCCTTTATGGTCTGTGGCCCACGTGCTGGGAACTTTTACACAAATGCGGTTGGGAGGCGCAGATCCTGTGCTGTTTTTGGACACACCATCCAACCCCTGGTCTAACTAATGTGCTACCTAAGGCTACATCATGCAACCGAATGCACCTAAGGATCATCCCAGAAACACCAGCATCATGCCTTTGTTGTCCATGGTGGGTGTTCATAAATACTTTGATGGTACGCCCGCCCTGCTCAATGCCTCCTTGGAAGTAGGTCGAGGTGAGGTCCATGCTTTGATCGGTCAAAACGGGGCAGGCAAGTCGACGTTGATCAAGATACTGACTGGCGTCTACGACCTGGACGGGCCTCAGGACCGCGGTACCTTGCACTTTGATGGGAAGGAGTTGCGCTTTCGAACGCCCCAGCAAGCACGGCACACGGGTATCAGTACCATTTACCAGGAAATTAACCTTGTGCCGTTTGCCTCCATTGCGGAGAACATTTTTTTAGGTAGGGAGCCAAAACGCCTCGGCTTGATCGATTGGAAATCTGTCCACCAACAGGCGGACAGTGTGCTTGCACAAGTAGGCCTGCAAATAGACGTGCGGCAACCGGTAGCGCAACTCTCCAATGCCATGCGTCAAATGGTGGCGATCGCCAAAGCCGTGTCTATGAATGCAAAGCTTGTCATCATGGACGAGGCTACCTCCAGCCTCGATGAAAAGGAGGTGGTCATCCTGTTTGGCGTCATCGAGCGCTTGCGAAGGGACGGACGATCGGTTATTTTTGTATCACACCGTTTGGACGAATTATTTGCAATTTGTGATAAGGTCACCGTGCTCCGCGATGGGATGACCGTGCATGCATCCCCCATGCGTGACATATCAAAATTTGATTTGGTTCATGTAATGCTGGGCAAGGTCCTGTCTCAGCTGCACAGCACTACGCCCAGTGCACGCGCCAATGCGCAAGATGCGACATGCGTCGAACTTGAGCGCGCCAAGGCAACTCCCGCATTGTTAGATGTCTCGCTCACTATGCATCCAGGCGAAACCGTGGGGCTGGCGGGCTTGCTTGGCTCTGGGCGTACCGAAACCATGCGCCTTATATTTGGCGCGGACAGGATGCAATCCGGTCAGCTACGTTTTGATAATCAGGTCCTACACCCCCGACATCCGAAAGACACTATCGAGCGTGGCGTAGCTTATCTTTCTGAGGACCGCAAAACGGAGGGTATTTTTCCCCACCTGTCGGTGCGCGAAAACTTAACCATGGTCTTACTACCTCGTTTGACCCGGTGGGGAATCGTGGACCGGCAGGCGCAGCGAAAAATAGTCGAGTCTTTTATTGTGCAACTGGGCATTAAAACCAGCAGCATGGAGCAGGCCATCCGGGAACTGTCGGGCGGCAACCAGCAAAAAGTGCTTCTCGCCCGCTGGCTAGCGCTAGCGCCTCGGGTATTGCTTCTCGATGAGCCGACCCGCGGTATCGACGTGGGCACCAAGGCCGACATAGCCCAATGGGTGCAGACATTGACGCAACAAGGCGTCGCAGTACTGCTATGCGCCTCAGAGCTGGAGGAACTAGTCTCGCTTAGCAACCGCGTAGTGGTGCTACGGGACGGACGGAGCATCGCCCATCTGCAAGGTGCCGACATCACCGAAAAGGCCATCATGGGCGCAATGGCGGACGGCGACCACACAGAAAGCACCACGGTCGGAGGCCTGCAGCATGCGCAATCCTGATTTTCTCCATCTAGGGCGTAAAAATATGCAAGACCATGGCGCCCTGCTGGCCTTGGTCCTGCTGGTGGTTTACAACCTACTTTTCACGCCCAGCTTTTTGTCGCTGCAAACGCTAAATGTGAACCTAACGCAGATCACCACCATCGTGATCGTAGGCGTAGGCATGACACTTGTGATCGCCACCGGCGGTATCGATTTATCTGTTGGCGCCTTGATGGCCATAGCTGGCACGTTAGCTCCCCTGATTTATCTCAACGTCCCCGGCCCCATGGGTATGGCTGCGAGCTTCGTAGTCCCGTTGCTGATAACGGCAGGGTGTGGTTGTTTTAATGCCTGGCTGGTCACTTCTTTTCGCATTCAGCCGATAGTGGCCACGCTGGTTCTCTTTATTGCGGGTCGGGGTGTGGCGCAGGTGATGACCAACGGCAACCTGCTGCCTTTTGATAGCCAGGGTTTCTCTCTGCTGGGCAAGGGCTATGTGCTCGGTATTCCTCTCCAAGTTGTGCTCATGGTGGCGATCGTTGGGGCCGCAAGTTGGGCTTTACGCCGTACTTTGTTTGGCAGCTACGTTGTAGCCATCGGGAGCAATGAACGCGCTGCATGGCTGACCGGAATTCCCTCGGCGCGCATTATTTTTTGGGTGTACGCGATTTGTGGAGCCCTGGCGGGATTAGCGGGGATGATCACGGTATCCATCAACTCCGCGTCAGACGCTAACCAAAACGGCCTAGGTATGGAGCTCGATGCCATCGCTGCCGCCGCAGTGGGCGGCACCTTTTTAACGGGCGGTCGCGCACGGATTTTCGGCACCTTGCTGGGCGCCATGATTATCCAACTGATGCGCTATACCTTGCTGGCGCATGGTGTACCGGATGCTGCAGCTATGGTTTTCAAGGCGCTCATTATTTTGATCGCCGTTGGAGTACAAAGAAAATGAAATTGAACCGTGATCTCCTGGGCGTCTCTTGCGTCGTACTCGCCTTGTTTGCCTTTGGAACTTTGCGTTATGAAAATTTCTTCTCGGCCTACAACCTGCTGGAATTTTCTCGATACAACACGATGTTTGCCCTCATATCCATCGGCATGGCCTTTGTCATCATGACCGGTGGCATTGATCTTTCGGTGGGCACCGTGGCCGCGCTCGGGTCTGTGGTGTCTGCTCTGTTGTCACCGTTTTCAGCGCTGGGCGCAATAGCTGCGGGTGTTTTGGCAGGTACCCTGTGCGGCGCCATCAACGGCTTGGTGATCGCACGTTGGAAGATTCAGCCCTTCATCACGACCCTGGCTATGACGCTGGCCGCTCATGGGATGGCCCTGCTGCTAGCCAATAACCAGGCCATCGCTCCCTCCTACGAGTCCGGCTTTGCTGATTTTGGGCAGGGCGATCTAGCGGGTTTGCCGATACCACTTTGGGTGTTACTGGGGATTACCGCCGCCGCGGGCCTCGCCCACACCCACACCAGCTTCGGCAGACACACCTTGGCGATTGGCGGCAGTGAAGAGGCCGCCAGATTAATGGGCCTCCATGTCGAAAGAAACATCTTTCTGGTCTACATGCTCTCAGGCACATTGGCGGGATTGGCTGGCGTATTTTTGGCTGCGCAAGGATCTGGTCAGCCCAATGAGGGTTTAGGCTGGGACTTATTCGCCATTTCTGCGGTAGTCGTCGGAGGCACCCTGCTGAGCGGCGGCGCTGGCTCTATCGCCGCGACACTGGTCGGTGTGCTGCTTTTGAGTTTGCTCTTCAATTTACTGAATTTTGAAAACGGCCTAGGTCAATTGAATCTTTCTTCCTACTGGCAATCCGTGATTCGGGGTAGCTTTCTTTTTATTGTTATAGTTGTCCAATCCGTAATCATTAAATCTCGCAAGACACGTCTGTAAATCATTTTCCTTGCCTTGGTTTTACTTACTTTTTTCAAATGGCTTTTGATGCAATGAGTTTTTTCAGACAGATTTTTGGCCAACACCAACGCAAGCCATCGTCGCACGTTCGCGCTAGCAGTTCATTGCGCATTGGCATCGCGATGCCGACAACCACAGTGAGGCGTTGGTTGGACGATGGCCATAACCTAGAAAAGGGTTTGCAGGCTAAAGGATTTGTGGTAGAGCGGCACTATGCCGGTGACGATGTGCTGCAGCAAATTGCGCAGATCCGCACCATGGTTGCTAACGGCGCAGTGGCTCTGGTAATTGCTGCTATTGACGGTGGTGCCCTCCATTCCGTACTCGAGGAGGCGGCGGCAAAGGGCATCAAGATTCTTGCCTATGACCGCTTGCTGACCCATACGCCCCACCTTGATTTTTACGTCAGCTTTGACAACTTCCAAGTGGGCGTATTACAAGCGGAGTCCATAGTGCAAGCGTTAAAGCTAAATCAGGGCGGCGGGCCGTACAACCTGGAGATTTTCGGAGGCACGCCAGACGATAACAATGCCCATCTCTTTCATGCTGGCGCGATGTCAGTCTTGCGACCTTATCTAGAACATCACAAAATTTTGGTGCCAAGTAACGAATTGGAAATGCAGCAGGTCTCTACCATGCGTTGGTACAGCACGCTTGCGGTCTCACGCATGATTAGTCTGCTCAATCGCCACTACCAAGACCGGCGACTGCACGCGGTACTTTCCCCTTTAGACGGGATCAGCATCGGTATATTGGATTCGCTCAAGGCCATGGGCTACGGCAAACCCGGTCGCCCTTTACCCGTCGTCAGTGGTCAGGACGCAGAGGTCCCCTCCATCAGGTCGATCGCCGCCGGTGAGCAAAGCTCCACCATTTTCAAGGACACGCGTGCATTGGCCTTGAGCGCAGCAGATATAGTCGACGAGTTACTTGCCGGGCGCGCGCCCGTGCATGATCCGACCCAAAGTTATGACAACAAAACCAAACGAGTACCTACCCGACTGCTTCCGCCCGTATTGGTAACTGCCAGCAATTACCACGAAGTATTGATCGAAAGCGGATACATCATGGCCGCCGATTTATAGTGGAAACTCCGCCAGCCTAGGTATACAAAAGTTTCAAGTCCTGCTCCACCATCCACAGCCGGTCCTGGCCCCAGTAGCCGGCCCGCTCGTTGACGCGAAAGCTGGGCACGCCCCATAAATCCATCTCCAGCAGCTCCAGCCGGTTGCTGGCCGCTACAGCGCGCCAACTGTCATCCGTCAAAGCCTTGTCCACAAACGCCTTGTCCAAACCGGCGCGCGCGGCAATGGCGTACAAACCACTGTCCGTGCCTGCGTCTATGCCATCAGCCCACACGCCTTGCAAAAACGACTGCGCCAATTGCGGTCCCACACCGGCCTGCATGGCCTGGTGCAAAACCGCATAGCCGCGCTCCACCGGCTTGCCCACCGGGTCCACCAAAAAGCCATAGCGCATGCCCACGCGCTGCGCTTCGCGCGCCACGTCGGCCACGATATACATGGACTTTTCACGCGGCACCGCCAGGCCGCGCATCACCATCGGCAGCACAAAACGTATCTGCAACTGCACGCCGTAATGCTCGGCCAACTGGCGCACCCGCGGCAAGGCGATATAGGTGTAGGGGCTACGGAAAGAACAAAAATAATGCAACTGCGCTGGGGGCTTGATTGGGGTATGCAGCGCAGGCGCACCGTTCAAGGCAATGTCGCGCACCGGCACCAGCAGCGCGCTGGCAGGCTCGCGGCACAGGCCTTCGTCGCGCAGGCGCTGCTCGAGGTAATGCAGGCGGTCTATGCCCCAGTACCACTCGCCGCCATAAAAAAATGTGGCGCCCAGGTAGTGGCCTAAACGTTTGCGCAGCGCGCTGCCTGTGGCTTTGACGGCTTGCACATCGGCGGCGGCCGGGCCCGGCGATGGTGCTGCGCGCTGCGCTCGCCCGCTCCATAAAGCCTGGCTTATGGCCGCAGCATCCACCACAAAGCGACCGGCCTGCAAGCTGGCGGCCAGCGCTGCCTCTGCAGCGGCCAGGGCTGCGGCATCAGGTTGCGATAGCGGCGCTGCCAATCCGTGCGCACTTGCCAACAGCGACGCATCGCGCAAAGACCAGTGCCCTAAGCGCTCGCGATCCGGCGCGGCCGAGTCGTCAGGCGGGCTCACCAAGTGCGGCAGCAAGTCCACGTCATAGCGATGCCCCAAGCGCTCCAGCAACTGCACGCACAAGTGGCTATAGGGGTCATCGGCCTGGTGGAAGTAATGCACTTGCGCGGATGCGCCCGTGACCCGGCGCACCAGGCGGGCACGCGCGCGCTGCCATTGGCGCATATCCGGATGGGTCAGCACGCGCAGCACATGCTTGATAACTGTATTTTTAAAAGCAGACATGGGCTGTTTGGGGGCTATAGAAGGGCTTACGTGCGGATGCCAGGCGCCTTAGCGCGCTGTGCCAGCATACATAACTGTAGGGTTCCAAGTCTGCCAACACGAAGGGGGTTAACCCGCAATCTGTCGCGCAAAGCGCAGGCTGTGAAATGCCCATCCCCACCGGCTCATTGCACCTAAAAGGCCGCTTCCGCCAGGGAAAGTGCGTACCAGCCTGTCATCGCGAGGAGCGCAGCGATGCGGCGATCCATGGGTGATAGATGGGCAAGCCAAGATGGATTGCTTCGCTGCGCTCGCAATGACCGGTTTGAAATTACACAAAGGGGCCCCAAGGCTCAAGGCGTATCTTCGCCCTCGCCCAGCAGCTTATGCAAAAGCACGCCCCCAAGCGCACCGGCCAACTGCGCCAGCACAAAGCCCGGCGCGTCGTGCGGTGCAATGCCGGCAAAGCTGTCGCTCATCATGCGCCCGAACACGGCGGCGGGATTGGCGAACGAGGTGCTGGCGGTAAACCAATAAGCGGCGCCGATATAGCACGCCACCAGGGCCGGCGTTTTACCCATGGGTGCACGCAAGATCACCAACAGCAGCCCGCCGGTAGCCACCGCCTCGGCCAGCCATTGCGCAGGGCCGGTGCGCACTTTGGCGGACCATTGCAATAGCGGCAGTTCAAACATGGCATGCGCCAGCCAGGCGCCCAAAGCGGCGCCTAGCAACTGGGCCAGCACGTAGCCCAACAAGCGCTGGCGCGACAGCGCTTGGCGCCAGGCCATGACCAAAGACACGGCAGGGTTGAAATGCGCGCCGCTAATCGGGCCCAAGATTTCAATCAGCACCCACAAGGCAAATACGGTGGCCAAGGTGTTGGCCAGCAAAGCCACTGCCATATTGCCGCCTGCCAAGCGCTCGGCCATGATGCCCGAGCCGATCACGGCGCACAGCAGCGCGCAAGTGCCCAAGCACTCGGCCAGGTAGTGGGCGTAGCGTTTCATGGCTGCGCCAGGCGCCGCGCCTCGTTTTGAATCGATAGCTTGCTCAGGCTGGTCAAAGGCAGATTGGTAAACAACTCCAAGCGGCGGCGTATTTGGTGCAGCGTCTGGGTGAATGC
>CANFVA010000007.1 GCA_947450255.1 Comamonadaceae bacterium | reverse complement strand
TGCGCCGATGCGCCGGTGCTGCTGGTCAACGACCGCCATATGTGCAGCTTTATGAGCGATGAAAAACTCGATCAGCTGATATCCACCCTCAAGCAAGCGGAGGGCGCGCAATGACGCTGCAACAGGTATTGGCACCGTTCCAGGCCTCGGGCCGGGAAACCTCCTTCCATGGCCGCCACAAAGGCGCACAAATTTTGGCCGACTTGGACGGCAGCAACTGGGGCCTAGCGGCTTACCAGGCGCGCGGTGGCTACCAGGCTTTGCGCAAGATTTTGGGCCAGGACGGCGGCGAGGGTATGACGCAAGACCAAGTGATTGCCACGGTCAAAGAATCCGGCCTGCGCGGTCGCGGCGGTGCCGGTTTCCCGACCGGCCTGAAGTGGAGCTTTATGCCCCGCCAGTTTCCCGGCCAGAAGTACCTGGTGTGCAACTCGGACGAAGGCGAGCCTGGCACCTGCAAAGACCGCGACATCATGCAGTTCAACCCGCATACGGTGATCGAGGGCATGGCGATCGCCGCTTATGCCATGGGCATCACCGTGGGATACAACTACATCCACGGCGAGATTTTCCAGACCTACGAGCGATTTGAGGCGGCTTTGGAAGAAGCCCGCGCAGCCGGGTTTCTGGGCGAGCACATCATGGGCAGCAACTTCAGCTTCCAGTTGCACGCAGCGCATGGCTTTGGCGCCTATATCTGCGGCGAAGAAACCGCTTTGCTCGAATCGCTGGAAGGCAAAAAAGGCCAGCCGCGCTTTAAGCCGCCGTTCCCGGCCAGCTTTGGTCTGTACGGCAAGCCGACCACCATCAACAACACCGAGACTTTTGCGGCGGTGCCCTGGATCATCCGCAATGGCGGCGCGGCCTATTTGGCCTGCGGCAAGCCTAATAACGGCGGGACCAAGATTTTTTCGGTCAGTGGCGATGTGCAGCGGCCCGGCAATTACGAAGTGCCCATGGGTACGCCCTTTGCCGAGTTGCTAGAGATGGCCGGCGGCATGCGCCCGGGCCGCACCTTAAAGGCAGTCATCCCTGGCGGTTCGTCCGCGCCGGTATTGCCCGCCAGCATCATGATGGATATCACCATGGACTACGACGCGATTGCCAAGGCCGGCTCCATGCTCGGTTCGGGCGCGGTCATCGTGATGGACGATACGCGTTGCATGGTGAAGTCTTTGCAGCGCCTTTCTTACTTTTACTCCCACGAGTCCTGCGGCCAATGCACCCCCTGCCGCGAAGGCACGGGCTGGCTTTGGCGCATGGTGGATCGTATTGAAAACGGCCAGGGCCGCGCCAGCGACTTAGAGACGCTGGACAGCGTGGCCGGCAACATCATGGGCCGCACGATTTGCGCGCTGGGCGACGCGGCGGCCATGCCGGTGCGCGGCATGCTCAAGCATTTCAGGCCTGAATTTGAACACCACATAGAGCACAAGACCTGCGTGGTCGGTGCCTACGTTTGATCGGTGCAGCACCATGGTTGAAATCGAACTCGACGGCAAAAAAGTAGCAGTGCTTGAAGGCAGCATGGTGATGCATGCCGCCGAAAAAGCCGGTACCTACATCCCCCATTTCTGCTACCACAAGAAGCTGAGCATTGCGGCCAATTGCCGCATGTGTTTGGTCGATATTGAAAAAGCCCCCAAGCCCATGCCCGCCTGCGCCACGCCGGTGACCAACGGCATGGTGGTCCACACCAAGAGCGACAAAGCCATCAAGGCGCAGCAATCGGTGATGGAGTTTTTGCTGATCAACCACCCGCTCGATTGTCCGATTTGCGACCAGGGCGGCGAATGCCAGTTGCAAGACCTGGCCGTGGGCTACGGTGGTTCCAACTCGCGTTACGAAGAAGAAAAGCGCGTGGTAGCGATCAAAGACGTGGGCCCGCTCATCAGCATGCAAGAGATGAGCCGCTGCATCCACTGCACCCGCTGCGTGCGCTTTGGCCAGGAAGTGGCCGGCGCCATGGAGTTGGGGATGTCACACCGCGGCGAGCACGCCGAGATCGAAACCTTTGTCGGCCAGACCGTGGACTCCGAACTCTCGGGCAACATGATCGACATCTGCCCGGTGGGCGCGCTCACCAGCAAGCCTTTCCGTTACAGCGCCCGCACCTGGGAACTGTCGCGTCGCAAGTCGGTCAGCCCGCATGATTCCACCGGTACCAATTTGGTAGTGCAGGTCAAAAACAACCAGGTCATGCGCGTGGTGCCCATGGAAAACGACGCGGTCAACGAATGCTGGATAGCCGACCGCGATCGCTTTTCTTACGAAGCCCTGAGCAGCCCGGACCGCCTGCATACGCCCATGATCAAGCAGGGTGGCAAGTGGTCCAGCGTGGATTGGCAAACCGCCTTGGAATACGTGGCCAATGGCCTCAAGCAAATCAAGAGCAACCACGGCCCACAGGGCTTGGGTGCCTTGGTCAGCCCGCACAGCACCCTAGAGGAATTGCACCTGGCTGCCAAGCTGGTGCGTGGTTTGGGCAGCGAAAACATAGACCACCGATTGCGCAACCAGGACTTCACCGCCACCGATGGTGTGCGCCATTTGGGCATGCCCATCGCCGGGCTTTCCACTTTGCAGCGCGTGTTGGTGGTGGGTAGCAATCTGCGCAAAGAGCATCCGCTGTTTGCCCTGCGCGTGCGCCAAGCGGCGCGCAGCGGTTGTGCGGTGCATGCGCTGCGCAGCGATGCAGCCGATTGGGCGATCCCATTCGCGCAGGATGTACAAGTCTCGTCCAATGACTGGCTGGCGCATTTGCAATCGATTGCCGCCGCCGTAGCGCAGTTGGCTGAAGTCAGCTGCCCCTATAGCGCAACGATTAACGACCAAGCACTGGCGGTTGCCAAATCGCTTTTGGGCGGCGAACGCAAAGCGGTGTTGCTCGGCAACGGCGCGGCACACCACGCGCAGGCCTCGGCACTGCAAGCCGTCGCTGCCTGGATTGCCAGCGCCACGGGTGCCAGCTTTGGCTTCCTGACCGAAGCGGCTAACACCGTGGGCGCGCAGTGTGTTCACGCCGAGCCAGGGCAGGGCGGATTACACGCAGGGCAGATGCTGGGCGGTGCGCTCAAAGCCGTGGTGCTGCTCAATAACGAACCCGAGTTTGACAGCGCAGCCGGGCAAGCCGCCTTAGCCCAACTGGCGCAAGCACAAATGGTGGTCAGCCTCTCGCCCTTCAAAGCCAATATGCAGTGTGCCGATGTTTTGCTGCCCATCGCACCGTTTAGCGAAACTTCGGGCACCTTTGTCAATGCCGAAGGCCGGGTGCAAACCTTTCATGCCGTGGTCAAGCCGCAGGGCGAGGCCCGGCCGGCCTGGAAAGTCTTGCGCGTACTGGGCAATATGATGAAGCTCGACGGCTTTACCCATGAGTCCTCGCAAGACGTGCTGCACGACATCTTTGGCGGGGAAGCGCCCGCGCAGCTAAGCGCCGAGCGCCTGAACAATGCCAGCAGCCAGCCCACCCAAGCGGGCCCGGGCACAGCGCCTTGCACCGCATCGATATACCAACTCGACGGCTTGGTGCGCCGCGCCAGCAGCCTGCAAATGACGGCCGACGCCCGCGCTAGCGCGGAGGTGCAGGCATGATCGACACGATTTACAACGCGGGACTGCAAGCCGTCGCGGCCACATGGTGGACCGCTGTAGTCTGGCCCGTGGTTTGGACCCTGATGAAAATCCTGGTGGTATTGCTGCCATTGCTGGGTGCAGTGGCTTATTTGACCTTGTGGGAGCGCAAATTTTTGGGTTGGATGCAAGTGCGTGTCGGCCCCAACCGCGTCGGGCCTTTGGGCCTGTTGCAGCCAATTGCCGACGCCCTCAAACTGCTAACCAAAGAAATTTTGGTACCCGCAGCCGCCAACCGGGGCCTTTTTTTTATTGGCCCGATTCTCACCATCATGCCGGCGCTGGCTGCCTGGGCGGTCGTGCCTTTCGGCCCGGACGTGGCGCTGGCCAATGTCAACGCCGGCTTGTTGTTCGTGATGGCGATCACCTCCATGGAAGTCTACGGCGTGGTCATCGCCGGTTGGGCCTCCAATTCCAAGTACGCTTTCCTGGGCGCCTTGCGCGCGTCGGCGCAGATGGTCAGCTATGAGATCGCCATGGGCTTTTGCCTGGTGGTGGTCTTGATGGTGACGGGCAGCATGAATATGAGCGTGATCGTGACCGAGCAGGCCAAAGGCCTGTTTGCGGACCAGGGTCTGGGCTTTTTGTCCTGGAACTGGCTGCCGCTCTTGCCGATTTTTGTGGTCTACGTGATCTCCGGTCTGGCCGAAACCAACCGCCATCCCTTTGACGTGGTCGAAGGTGAGGCTGAAATTGTGGCCGGCCACATGGTCGAATATTCCGGCATGTCGTATGCCATGTTCTATTTGGCCGAATACGCCAATATGTGGCTGGTCTCGATACTCGCTTCGGTCATGTTTTTGGGCGGTTGGCTTTCGCCGTTAGCCGCCCTCAACTGGATTCCTGGCGGCATTTGGCTGGGCCTGAAAACCTGTGCCATCGTCAGCCTGTTTATTTGGGTGCGTGCCACCTTCCCGCGTTTTCGCTATGACCAGATCATGCGTCTGGGCTGGAAAGTCTTTATCCCTGTCACCCTGGTCTGGTTGATCGTGGTCGGCGGATGGATGCAGACCTCATTCAATATCTGGAAGTAAGAGACAGACATGCCAAGTATTGCTTACAAGCCCGCTGCCTTTTCGCTCAAAGACTTTTTGCTGAGCTTTTTGCTGATCGAGCTGTTTAAAGGCATGGCGCTAACCATGCGCTACGCCTTCCGCAAAAAATTTACGATGCAGTTTCCGGAAGAAAAAACGCCTTTGTCGCCGCGCTTTCGCGGCCTGCACGCGCTACGCCGCTACGAAAACGGCGAAGAGCGTTGCATCGCCTGCAAACTCTGCGAGGCGGTGTGCCCCGCGATGGCGATCACCATCGAATCGGATGTGCGCGAAGACGGCTCGCGCCGTACCACGCGCTACGACATCGACCTGACCAAGTGCATTTTTTGTGGTTTTTGCGAAGAGAGCTGCCCGGTCGATTCGATTGTCGAGACGCATATCCTGGAATACCACGGTGAAAAACGGGGTGACCTTTATTTCACCAAAGACATGCTGCTGGCAGTGGGTGACCGCTACGAAACCGAGATCGCTGCAGCCAAGCAGGCCGATGCCAAGTACCGCTAAGCGCCTGCAAGAAAGATTGCCACCATGAGTGTTACCACCGGTCTGTTTTACGCCTTTTCGGCGGTCTTGCTGATAGCGGCGTTTCGGGTGATTACCGCCCGCAATCCGGTGCATGCCGCTTTGTTTTTGGTGCTCACCTTTTTCCAGGCCGCGATGATCTGGATGCTGCTCAAGGCCGAGTTCCTGTCTATCACCTTGGTGCTGGTGTATGTCGGCGCGGTGATGGTGCTGTTTCTGTTCGTGGTGATGATGATGGACATCAATGTCGAAAATCTGCGCGCTGGTTTTTGGAACCACTTTCCACTGGCCGCTACGGTAGGCGTGGTCATAGCGCTGGAGATGGCAGGCGTGTTACTGGGCGGATTTCGCGTCGTCGATGACCCGGCAGCGGCAAATAACTTGGTGGGTGGCCCGACCAACACCCAGCAATTGGGCAAGTTGCTCTATACCGAATACCTGTACCCGTTGGAAATTGCCGCTGCAATATTGCTGGTGGCCATGATTGCCGCGATTGCCCTGACGCTGCGGGCGCGCAAGGACAGCAAGTACGTCAGCCCTGGCGACCAAGTGCGTGTCAAGGCCCAAGACCGCATGACGGTGCTCAAGATGGACGCCACGCAAGAAGCGCCTGCGCCTGCCGAGGCTGCTGCCTCACCGGAGACCAAAGCATGATGAATACCCTGACACTGGGCCACTTTTTATCCCTGGGCGCGATGTTGTTTGCGCTCTCGGTAGTCGGTATCTTTTTGAACCGCCGCAACCTGATCGTGCTGTTGATGGCGATCGAGCTGATGCTACTGGCGGTCAATACCAACTTTGTCGCCTTCTCGCACTACCTCAACGATATGCACGGCCAGGTATTTGTGTTTTTTATCCTGACGGTGGCCGCTGCCGAGTCGGCCATCGGTCTGGCCATTTTGGTGCTCTTGTTCAGGGCCAAATCCAGCATCAGCGTGGACGAACTCAATACGCTCAAGGGCTAAGACAACGATGCAAGCAAGTCTCAACGCAGCCACGCTGCTAATCGTGCCCCTGGCCCCCTTGGTCGGCGCACTGGTGGCCGGCATTTTCGGTACCCAGTTCGGCGGCAACCGCATCGGGCGCACGCTGACGCACAGCCTGACGATTGCCGGGGTGCTGATCTCTTTCGTGATTTCCGCGCTCACACTGCAAGCCGTCGTCCAAAGCGGTGCGCGACTCAATGAAACGCTTTACACCTGGATGGTGGTGGGTGACCTGAAGATGGAAATCGGCTTTTTGGTCGATGGCCTGACCGCCATGATGATGTGCGTGGTTACGTTCGTCTCGCTCATGGTGCACATTTACACCATCGGCTATATGGACGAGGACGAGGGCTACAACCGCTTTTTTGCCTATATCTCGCTGTTCACCTTCTCCATGCTGATGCTGGTCATGAGCAACAACCTCTTGCAGCTTTTCTTCGGTTGGGAGGCGGTGGGCCTGGTGTCCTATTTGCTGATCGGTTTTTGGTACAACAAACCCAGCGCTATTTTTGCGAACATGAAAGCCTTTTTGGTCAACCGCGTGGGCGACTTTGGCTTTATCTTGGGGATTGGCCTGATCGCCGCATTCGCCGGTACGCTCCATTACGCAGAGATTTTTAGCAAAGCCCCCGAACTGGCAGCGCTGACTTTGCCCGGCACCAGCTGGATGCTGCTGACGGTCGCTTGCATTTGTTTGTTTGTTGGCGCCATGGGCAAATCGGCGCAGTTCCCTTTGCATGTCTGGTTGCCCGACTCCATGGAAGGCCCCACGCCGATCTCCGCGCTCATCCATGCCGCGACCATGGTGACCGCGGGCATCTTTATGGTGGCACGTATGTCGCCGCTGTTTGAGCTGTCGGATACTGCGCTCAATCTGGTGATGCTGATTGGCGCCATCACTGCCTTGTTCATGGGTTTTTTGGGCATCATCCAAAATGACATCAAACGTGTCGTTGCGTATTCCACGCTGTCGCAGCTGGGTTATATGACGGTAGCCTTGGGCGCTTCGGCGTATTCGGTGGCGGTATTCCATTTGATGACGCATGCCTTCTTCAAAGCCTTGTTGTTCTTGGGCGCAGGCTCGGTCATCATCGGCATGCACCACAACCAGGACATCCGCTGGATGGGCGGCGTGCGCAAGTACATGCCGATTACCTGGATCACCTCTTTGCTCGGTTCGCTGGCCTTGATTGGTACCCCGTTTTTTGCAGGTTTCTATTCCAAAGACAGCATCATCGAAGCGGTTGCCGAAAGCCATTTGCCAGCCGCTGGCTTTGCGCATTTTGCGGTGTTGGCCGGCGTGTTCGTGACCGCGTTTTATTCTTTCCGCATGTATTTTTTGGTCTTCCACGGCCAAGAGCGCTACGACCAGAACCCGGATGCGCACCACGGCGACGATGACCACGGCCATAACAACCACCACGACCACAGCCCGCATGAGTCACCCTGGGTGGTGTGGCTGCCGCTGGTGCTGTTGGCGATTCCCTCGGTCGTCATCGGTTTCATGACCATAGAGCCCATGTTGTTTGGCGAATTCTTCAAAGACGCCATCGTGGTGGACGCCACGCGCCACCATGCGATGAAGGAATTGCAAGAAGCTTTTCACGGCCCCGTGGCCATGGCCTTGCATGCGTTCAGTTCTGCGCCGTTCTGGTTGGCGCTGGGCGGTGTTGTCACCGCTTGGTATATGTACCTGATCAACCCGGCTGTGCCTGCGGCCATCGGGCGCGGCCTGCGTCCCATCGTGGTCCTGTTGGAAAACAAGTACTACATGGACTGGATCAATGAAAACGTCTTGGCGCGCGGTGCGCGTCTTTTGGGCACGGGCTTGTGGCAGGGCGGCGACCGCGCCATCATCGATGGCTTCTTCGTCAACGGCTCCTGGAGGCTGGTGGGCTGGGTGTCCAAGCGGGTGCGCGGCTTGCAGTCGGGCTATCTGTACCACTATGCGCTGGTCATGATCCTGGGCATTTTTGTGCTCATGACCTACTTCGTCTGGCTCAACAAATAAGGGAAGAATAAAAATGGGATTGTTGAGCCTTGTTATTTGGACGCCGATTGTTTTCGGCGTAGTGCTGCTGGCGCTGGGCCGGGACGACCAGGCAGGGGCGGTACGCTGGGTAGCGCTGATCGGCGCTGTGGCTGGTTTTCTGGTGACCTTGCCTTTGTACTCGGGCTTCCAGTTGGGCACCGCTGACATGCAGTTTGTCGAGAACAGCATGTGGATCGAGCGCTTCAACGTCAATTACCACCTGGGCGTGGACGGCATCTCGTTTTGGTTTGTGATGTTGACGGCCTTTATCAATGTGGTGGTGGTCATCGCTGGTTGGGAAGTGATCACCCACAAAGTCAGCCAGTACATGGCTGCCTTCCTGATTTTGTCGGGGCTGATGATCGGCGTGTTCTGCGCTTTGGACGGGCTCTTGTTTTACGTGTTTTTCGAAGCCACGCTGATACCCATGTACCTCATCATCGGTATCTGGGGTGGCCCCAACAAAATTTATGCGGCCTTTAAGTTTTTTCTCTACACCTTGCTCGGTTCACTGCTGACTTTGGTTGCGCTGATTTACCTGTACATCACCTCCAACGGCAGCTTTGACATCGCCACCTGGCATGCGTTGCCTTTGGAGCGGGCCGAGCAGACGGCCATCTTCTTTGCCCTCTTTGCGGCCTTTGCAGTCAAGGTGCCGATGTGGCCGGTGCATACCTGGTTGCCCGATGTCCACGTGGAGGCGCCCACCGGCGGCTCGGCGGTGCTGGCGGCCATCATGCTCAAGTTGGGGGCTTACGGCTTTCTGCGCTTCTCGTTGCCCATTGCCCCCGATGCCGCGCACGAATGGGCGGGCCTGATGATTACGCTGTCCTTGGTGGCGGTGGTGTATGTTGGCTTGGTGGCCATGGTGCAGCAGGACATGAAAAAGCTCGTTGCCTACTCTTCCGTGGCGCACATGGGTTTTGTCACGCTAGGCTTTTTCATTTTTAACGACCTGGGTATGGCCGGTGGCATTGTGCAAATGATTGCGCACGGCTTCGTATCGGGTGCCATGTTTTTGTCCATCGGCGTGCTGTATGACCGTGTGCATTCGCGCGAAATCGCCAGCTACGGCGGCGTGGTCAACACCATGCCGCGCTTTGCTGCTTTTGCCTTGCTCTTTGCCATGGCCAATTGCGGCTTGCCCGGCACCGCAGGCTTTGTGGGCGAGTGGATGGTGATTTTGGCGGCGGTCAAGTTTAATTTCTGGATTGGCATGGCCTCGGCCAGTGCGCTCATATTTGGCGCTGCCTACACTTTGTGGATGTTCAAGCGCGTCTACTTGGGTCCGGTCACCAATCACCACGTGCAAGAACTGCAAGACATCAATGCGCGTGAATTTGTCATGCTGGCCCTATTGGCCGTTGCGGTGCTTTATATGGGCATCAACCCCAAACCCTTTACCGATGTGATGGACGCCTCGGTGGCCGGTCTGCTGCAGCACGTGGCCCAGTCCAAGCTGCATTGATGGCTGTCAATTGAGAAACACACCATGATCGACCAAATCAGCTGGATCGCTATATTCCCTGAAGCACTGCTGCTGGCCATGGCCTGCGCGATTGCTTTGCTGGACCTGCGTCCCCAAGGCCCGCTGCGCGGCTACACCTACGCGCTGACGCTTATCACGCTGGGCGCGGTTGCGCTGATCGAAGGCTTCTTTGCCAGCACCGGCCTTACGCTCTACGGCTTTGGCAATATGGTGGTGGCCGACACCATGGCCGGTTGGCTCAAGTGTTTTGCCACTATCGCGGTGATGGTCACCTTGGTCTATGGCCGTCCCTATGCCGGCGCGCGGGACATGCTGCGCGGGGGCGAATTGTTCACCCTGTCCATGTTCGCGCTGCTGGGCATGTTCATCATGATTTCGGGCAATAACTTCCTGATCATCTACATGGGCCTGGAGTTGCTCACGCTTTCGAGCTATGCCTTGGTGGCACTGCGGCGCGACCACGCCCAGGCGGTTGAAGCGGCGATGAAGTATTTTGTACTCGGCGCCATGGCCTCGGGCTTTTTGTTGTATGGCATGTCCATGTTGTACGGTGCTACCGGCTCGCTGGATATCAACGAAGTGTTTAGCGCGATTTCCACTGGCCATGTACGCCACCAGGTGCTGGTTTTTGGCCTGGTGTTCATCGTCGCCGGCCTGGCGTTCAAGCTGGGTGTGGTGCCTTTCCATATGTGGATTCCCGATGTCTACCAAGGCGCGCCTACGGCGGTCACGTTGATGATTGGCGGGGCACCCAAGCTCGCGGCCTTTGCCATCACCATGCGCTTGCTGGTGGAGGGCATGTTGCCGCTAGCCATCGACTGGCAGCAAATGCTGATGCTGTTGTCGGTCGCGTCACTCTTCATCGGTAACTTTGCGGCGATTGCACAAACCAACGTCAAGCGCATGTTGGCGTTTTCCACCATTGCGCAAATGGGATTTGTGCTTATCGGTATTTTTTCGGGCGTGATCAACGGAAATACCGTCTCCACCGCCAACGCCTATAGCTCGGCCATGTTTTATGTCCTCAGCTATGTGCTGACCACGCTGGCGGCTTTCGGCGTCATCATGCTGCTCTCGCGCGAGGGATTTGAGAGCGAAGAGATTGCCGATTTTGCTGGCCTGAACCAGCGCAGCCCGCTGTATGCTGGTGTGATGGCAGCTTGTATGTTCTCGATGGCTGGCATCCCGCCGCTGGTGGGCTTTTATGCCAAGTTGTCGGTGTTGCAAGCACTGATCGCATCGGGCCAGGCTATGCACATCGGGCTGGCTGTGTTCGCGGTGCTGATGTCTTTGGTGGGCGCCTTTTACTACCTGCGCTTGGTCAAGGTCATGTACTTCGATGCGCCGATTACGGCAAGCGAAGTAGTGGCCGGCGCCGATGTGTGCATGGTGCTGGCGCTCAACGGCGCCTTGGTGCTGCTGCTGGGCATCTTCCCGGCGGGCCTGATGGCCTTGTCCGCGCAGTCGGTGTTGCAGATGCTCGGCACTTGAGCGCCACTACTTTTCCCTAAGCGGGTAGAACGCTATGCCCACGCTGACAGCAAAAAGTGCTTTCCCCCAGTCCGATGCAGGCTTGCGAGAGTTGCGCCAGCGTAGCGAAAAAATCTTGTCGGGACGCTTTTTGCAAGTCTTTAGCGACCAGGTAACGCTGCCCGACGGAAGTAATTCGTTCCGTGAATACATCGTCCATCCGGGTGCGGTCATGGTCATCCCGCTGTTCACGGACGCAGAGGGCAACACGCGCATCGTGCTGGAGCGCCAATTCCGCTATCCGGTGGGCCAGGTGATGATTGAGTTTCCTGCCGGCAAGCGCGATGGCCAGGAAGATTTGCTGCTGTGTGCCCAGCGCGAACTGCGCGAAGAGACCGGCTACACCGCCACCCAGTGGGCGCATGCTGGGGTGTTGCATCCTTGCATCTCGTATTCCACCGAGTACATAGACATCTGGTTTGCCAAAGGCTTGCAGGCCGGGCCGCGCCAATTGGACGCCGGAGAATTTTTAGACGTATTGAGTGCCAGCACAGACGAATTTTTTGACTGGTGCCGCGATGGCCGCATCACCGATGCGAAGACCCTGACGGGCGCCTTGTGGCTGCAAAACTACCTCAGCGGCGCCTGGCCGCTGGCCTGGCAGGACAGGCCATGAAAGTGCTGGACTTGCAATGCGCCCAGGGCCACGGCTTTGAAGGCTGGTTTGGGTCGGAGGATGACTATCAATCGCAACAGTCGCGTGCGCTAGTGCAATGCCCTTTGTGTGGCGACGCCCGTATCAGCAAAAAACTGAGCGCGCCGCGCCTGAATTTGTCGCATGCCGCACCGCCTAAGCCGTCTGACGGGCCCGAACGGTCTGAAGAAGACGACAAAGCTTTGGCCCTTGCTGGCCCGCAAGGCGCGAATATGGCCAAGCTGTGGATGGAAATTGGCCGCCAATTGATGGCCAACACCACCGATGTGGGCCAGAACTTTGCCGAAGAGGCCCGCAAAATCCATTACGGCGAAGCCCCCGAGCGCGGCATCCGCGGCCAAGCCAGCGCCCGCGAAGCGCGCGCGCTGATCGAGGAGGGCATAGGCGTTTTGCCCTTTGCGCTGCCCGAGGCGCTGAAAGGGCCTTTGCAGTAGTCTGGCTACACGTTAAATTGCAGCGCCGCCAGGCCGGCATAGACGCCGCCGCGGGCGACCAATTGCGCATGCGTGCCTTGTTCCACCAAGCGGCCTTTGTCCAGCACCACGATCAAGTCCGCTTTTTGCACCGTGGCCAGCCGGTGGGCCACTACCAAGGTGGTGCGGTTGCGCATGGCCGATTCGAGGGCGGCTTGCACCATGCGTTCGCTTTCTGCATCCAGCGCGCTGGTGGCTTCGTCCAGCAGCAACAGTGGCGGGTTTTTCAGCATGGCGCGCGCAATCGCAATGCGCTGGCGCTGCCCGCCAGACAAGCGCAGTCCGCGTTCGCCCAAAAAAGTGTCATAGCCTTGCGGCAAGTCCTTAATAAAGTCATCTGCAAACGCGGCTTGGGCGGCTTGGCGCACTTCCTCATCGCTGGCGCTGGGCTTGCCGTAGCGAATGTTTTCGAGGGCGCTGTTAGAAAAAATCACCGCATCCTGCGGCACGATGCCAATGCGCGCCCGCAAGTCCGACAGTGCCATGTCGTGGGTAGCGACGCCATCGAGGGTGATGCGGCCGGACTGCGGGTCGTAAAAGCGCAGCAGCAACTGAAATACCGTGCTTTTGCCTGCGCCGCTGGGGCCCACGATGGCCACGGTTTGTCCCGCGCCAATCTCCAGCGAAAAGCCCGACAAGGCTTCTTGTAAGGGGCGCGAGGGGTAATGGAAATGCAAGGCGTCAAAGCGCACCGCGCTGCCCGCTAGTGCCACGGGCGCGGCCACTGGTTGGACCGGTGAGGCGATGGGCGAACGGGTATGCAGCAACTCCATCAGCCGCTCGGTGGCGCCGGCGGCGCGCAGCAAGTCGCCATAGACCTCGCCCAGCACCGCAAACGCGCTGGCCAGCAAGATGACGTATACCACCGTCTGCCCCAAATCGCCCGCCGTAATACGTCCGGCGACCACCGCTTGCGTCCCCTGGTACAAGCCCCAGAGCAGCGCCGCCGAGGTGGCGATGATGATGAAGCACACCAGGATGGACCGCGCACCGATGCGCCGAATGGCGGTGTCAAAGGCATTGCGGGTGGACCGGCTAAAACGCTCCGACTCGCGGCCCTCGGCGGTATAGCTTTGCACCACGGGAATGGCGTTGAGTACTTCAGCGGCGATGGCGCTGGAGTCGGCAATGCGGTCCTGGCTGGCGCGCGACAGCTTGCGCACCCGCCGCCCGAACCACAGGCTGGGCATTACGATCAAGACCAGCACCAGCGTCACTTGCAACATCACAATCGGGTTGGTCCAGATCAGCACGCTCAAAGCGCCCAGGCCCAACACCGCGTTGCGCAGGCCCATGCTCAGCGACGAGCCGACCACCGTCTGTACCAGCGTGGTGTCGGCGGACAAGCGCGAAAGCACTTCGCCCGTCTGCGTGGTTTCAAAAAATTCGGGGCTTTGTTGCAGCACATGGTGGTAGACCGCATTGCGGATATCGGCCGTCACCCGCTCGCCCAGCCAGCTCACCATGTAAAAGCGCAGCGCCGAAAAAATGCCCAAGGCGCTGGCCACGCCAAACAGAAGTGCAAAGTGCTCGCGCATGGCCACCATTTGCTCGCCCTTGTCGGCGCGGACCAGGCCGCCGTCGATCAGCATGCGCAGCGCCACCGGAAATGCCAGCGTAGCGGATGCTGCCATCACCAAGAAGAACAAGGCCAGGCCGATGCGGCCACGGTAGGGTGTCAAAAAAGGAATCAGACCGGTCAGGGACTTGGGGCTTGGGGAGGGGGGGCGTTCGGTCGTCATGGGTTCTCGGTACGGCAAAAGGGCGCGGTAGCGGGGTTTCCCGCAGGGGCTATTGTCGTGGCCTTCTTGAACGGGCCGCGGGCCGGATTCGCCCAATGGGGGGCGCCGCCATGGAAGGCCGACCAGGGCCAGCCAAAGTATATTGGCACTATTTTTTTGGATTGGGATAGCCGCAGCGCTTACCCGAAATTCGGATTGATTTACAGTGGTATTTTTCGGTAAATAATATTATTTTGATAATAATATTTAATTACAAAAATAATAACGGGGTTGATCGGTTTCGCTTAGCAGAGTTTCTCCTGAGCTAGCAAGGGCTTTTGTCCGGTCTCCATAGTTAAAAATGCCAAATCCCTGTTGCAATTTTGCAACGGGGATTCAGGGTGCATTTCACTCTGGACACTTGAAGCAGGCCAGCGCGGCGCCTTTACCACCGCCGCTCCTTGTGAGATTTTCTGAAAATACTCCCTGCGGTGGTATCATCCCGCTCGTTGGACTGGCCTGGTGGCTGCATAGCCTTCGGTTTGAGCGTTTAATTTGCTTGGTGCGATTTTTGCTGCACAGGGCAAAACTTAAGCGTTATTTTTAGGAAAAGAAATGATTTTTTTAAACAAGAATGTTCGTTGGTCTTTGAGCATTTTCCCGCTTGCCGCAGCCTTATTGGTCGCCTGCGGTGGTGGCGGCGGTGGCAGCAGCGAGACGCCGAAATCGACGGGTGGCCAGGCGGTGGATGGGTACATCCAGTACGCCAAAGCGATCCTGGATGAGAACGACAATGGTGTTTGCTCCGACACCGAGGCCAGCACCGTGACTAGTGTCACCGGTGCCTACAGCTTTCCCAACAAGGGCGAGCACATGGTGTGTATCGTTGCCACTGCCGATTCGGTAGATATTTCAACGGGCAAGCCCTTTGTCGGGACTTTGCTGACGGCGCCAGGCGCCACGGTGGCAACGCCGCTCACCACGCTGGTGATGAACAACGCCAAGGCCGCTGGATGGCCTGCGACCAGTTATGACATCAGCGGCGCTGCCGCGGCACTCATGTCGAAGCTGGGGCACAGCGGAGTCTCGCTGATGTCCACCAACCCGGTAACAGCCAGCAGCGATGCGTTATTGAAAAAGGGTATGGCTGTCCAAGCGCTGGTCGATGGTATTGCAGGCGCTAGTACGCTGACCAGTGCCCAGGCTTCTCAAAAGCTTGCAGCTTATATTGCAACCCAGTCGTCTGTTGCAATTAATAGTGGCACTTTCGTTGCGCAATTTGTGAGCAGCGTCAATAACGCTACTCCCGGCTTGGTGGATACCGACAAGACAGCCGCAATCGCCGCCGCGGTTTCTGGTTCCCTTGATGGTGAAGTAATCACCTATTTGGCCAGCGGTACGCAAAATTCACCCACCTCCATTAATGGCTCGGATAATGGTGGAAAGAATAAATATATTGCGTCAGTTAGCAGTGACAGCGCGTTTGTCACTATCAGTAATTGCTCCGCGAACGACAAAATTGCCCTGGCGGGAACAACACTTGCGGATACCAATTTACTCGTTGGTTCTACATCCACCGATGTGACGATTATTAGAAACGGAACTAACGTTGTAAGTATCGTCTTGACGAATGTAATTCCTTCCGGAGTAGATGCCTCAACGATAAACAGTATCGCTACATTTAATGCGCTAGGTAAATGCGTTGTATCAGCATCGAATTAATCGAATTTGTATTCCAGTTTGAATTTTTAATTGCAATCGGAGAAAGAACATAATGGCCACTATCATTTCAGCGACAGTTACCGTAGCGCAGGCGCTAACCTATGACGACGGAACACTGTTCCGCTCCATCAGCGACACGGCCGCGCATTTAGCCGCTGCTGATGCGAGTTTGTTGGCCCACAGTGCCAAGGTCACGGTCACGGGTACCGCAACGACGAGCCAGGCTGCCACGATTTATGCGGGCAACGCTAGCGCCAGTTTCAATGAAATTAGCGGGACGGCCACTGCAGTAGTGGCGTTAGATAGTGCCTTGCTGGCTAACGCGGCTACGGTGAATGTCACTGGCTCCGCGTCCACCGTCCAGGCTAGCGCGATCTACAGCGCCAACAGCAACACCGCTTTCGCTACGATCAGCGGCACGCCTGCTGCGTTGGCGGCCTTGGATGCTGATGTGCTGGGTGCGGCGTCTGCGGTAACGGTCACTGGCATTGATGCGGTCGCTAGCACTGCGACAGTCGCACAGGCCAATACGATCTTTAATAACGCGACAGGCGATATCACTTTCGCGGCCATCAGCGATACCGGCTTGGCCTTTTATTCCACCATGTCTGCGGATTTGGTGACTGCGCTGAATGCTGGTACTGCTGTCACTGCCACGTCGGTGATTGCGACGACGGCGAACGCTGCGCTGGTAAGTGATTTAGGTAGTTGGATAACGTCATTGGAATACACCGAGGTGCGCGACTCTGCAACGGCCTTGACCGCGTTGTTAACTAACGATGCGACCGCTCTGAACGCCGCAAATGCGGTGATCGCAAGTGGGTCGACACTGGTGTCGGATGCGACAGATTTGATTGCCCTTAGCGCCGATGCGACTTTTGTCAAAATCGCCGACACTGCGACAAATCTGATTGGCGCTGCAAGCGCTGTGTTAGACCAGGCGGATGTGGTCGCGGCTACGGGCACGACAAGTGCCTCGGACGCTTCGGACTTATACGACGCTTACCCATCGGCGGTGATTGAAGAAATCAGTGGCACGATCTCCGATCTGACGGCCTTGAGCAACGCGGTGTTGGGTATGGCTGATCTTGTGACGGTGACCGACGCTGCACCTGCGACCGAGGCTGCCGCTTTGTATGCCCGTGTCGGCGCTGCGGTCAATTTTTCCGACGTAACAGGTACACCTACTGCATTGGCAGCACTGAATATCCATGTCCTGCAAAATGCAGACGCGGTGACGGCCTCGGGTGCGGCTGCAACGGTGACCCAGCTCAAGACGATTTACCACGGCAATCCCGATGCAACTTTCACGGCTGCCACGGGTACCGCCAGCGCCTTGGTGGCTTTGTTAGATACCGCAGGTTATTCGGGTGCACTGGATAACGTGACTGCGCTGTCGGCCACCGGAACCGCCACTGCGGCCCAAGCCTCGGCGCTTTACGCTGCCAATACGTCGGTGGCTTGTGACACCATCGAAGATACGGCCGCTGAAGTAGCTGCTGTAGATGGAACGGCACTCGCCCAAGCGACGGCGGTCACCGTCACCGATACGGCAAGCACTTCGCAAGCGGCGACGATTTATACGGCCAATCCAGATGCCACCTTCGACACGATCAGCGGCACCGCGGCGGCTGTGGCAGCACTTGCCAACACGGCGCTGCCTCAGGCTACGAATGTTGTGGTCACTGATGCCGCAACTGCCGCGCAAGCGACAACCATCTATGGCGTCAATCCAGATGCCACCTTTGACACGATCAGCGCTTCCGCGACCGATTTGGCGGCCGTCAATGTGACGGCCCTGGGTAACGCCGATGCGGTGAGCGCCACCGGCGTGACCACTGCAGCCCAGGCGCATACTCTGTACGTTCACTACCATGGTGATAATCTAAGCATGGTTGAGATCGCGGACTCCGCCAGCGCCCTGACCAGTGCCCTGACGACGGAACTCAGCACGGCTGTTTTGGTCACTGCGACCGGCACAACCACGGCGGCCGAAGCAAAGACCCTGTACGCCCACTTTAACGACGCCACGTTTGCGGAGATCAGTGACACAGCGGCCGCGCTGTCGGTTGCCGGTGTCCGTGCTGCCTTGGGTAATGCGACCTTGGTCACGGCCACAGGTACTGCTACGGTGGCTCAGGCCACCGCGATTTATCTTGGGAACGCCGATGCGACCTTCGACAAAATCTCAGGTTCAGCCACCGCGCTCAATACCCTGAATGCTGCAGCTTTGCAAAACGCTACGGATGTGGAGGTCAAGGAGACCGCTAGCGCAGAGCAGGCGACCTTCATTTTTGATAACCGGGCAAACGCAGACTTTACTGCGGCCACCCTCAAAGACAGCGCCAGTGCGCTGATGGACGTTGACAGCACAGTGGTGGCCGCTGCAGCGCACGTGACCGTTACCGGCACGGCTGATGCGGCCGACGCTGGTGCGATTTACACACTCAATGCCCAGGCGACTTTCGAGGCGATCTCGGGTGATGCAGCCGTTGTTGCAAGCCTGGACCAGGATCTGCTGGGCGCAACGGCGGTGATTACGGTGACTGATACCGCCGATGCGACACAGGCCAATACCATCTACTCGGGCAACAGCAGTGCGACTTTCGCTGCCATAGAAGATTCTGCAGACCAACTGCTGTTGGTGGACCCCAGTGCCCTGGCCCAAGCCGACAGCGTGACTGCGACAACAGCCACGGCCCAAGAGGCGACCGACCTGACGGCCTACTTTGCCGCTACCCATTTTGCAGAAATTACGGACACTGCAAGCGCATTGCAAACGGTCGACACCGCTATCTTGGGTGCTGCCGATGCGGTGATTGCCTCAGGCACCACCGACGCGGCCGATGCGCAAGCCCTGTACGATTATTTTGACACTGCAACATTTGCCAGCATTGAAGACGCCGCTGCGGCCTTGGCGCAAGTCAGTGCCGAGGCATTGGCCAATGCCACCGTGGTGACCGCAACTGGCACGACGGATATTACCGACGCGCAAGCCTTACTGGCGGTCGATGCAAACGCACATTTTGCAGAGATCACGGGTACGGCGACGGAGTTAGCGGCACTAGATGCCCAAGCACTGGAAAATACGGTCTTGCTGACCGTGACAGGTGCCGCTGCTACGGCAGCAGAGGTGGCGCTGATTTACGCCTCTGCACCAAACACGCAATTTGCCGAGGTGAGCGACACGGTGAGCGCGCTGGTAGAGCTACTCAACACCACTGGGCTTGAAAATTCCCTGGATGTTGCCACTGTGGCCTTGGTCACCACGTCTGGAACCGCCTCGGCCGATGATGCAAGCACGATTTACGGCGCGAACGCCACTGCGACTTTCGACGAAATTTCTGACACTGCCGCAGCATTGGCAACCATCGCCACCGGCGTATTAGAGGCTGCCACTGCGGTGACGGTGACCGATACGGCGACCGCCGCCCAAGCGGTTGCGATTTCCGACCGCGTCGCTGCTGCGACATTTGATTCGATTGCGGACTCCGCCCACAATTTATTGACCGCGAATGCGGGTAATGAGGTGGATGTAGCCGTGCTGTCCAACGCGACCACGGTGACGGCCAACACTGCAACTGCGCAAGATGCGGTAGACCTGCATACTTGGTATGCGGATACCCAATTTGCCGAGATCAGTGATTCGGCAACTGCCTTGGCGGCGATATCGGCAAGCCTGTTGAACAGTGCGGATGCGGTTACCGCAACCGGGACTACGGCTGCAGCGGATGCAACGACTTTGTTCGCCATGGATGACCGTACCACCTTCAATGAGATCCACGGCTCGGCGACCGCCCTGTTGGCGGTGGATACGATGGCTCTTGGTAATGCAACGACGGTAAACGTCACGGGAACTACCACGGCGGCCCAAGCCCAAGCCTTGTACGATTACTACGATGCTGCGCAATATGCGCAAATTACCGATACCGCCGCCCGTTTCATCAGCGCCGGTATGGATGCACTGGCACATGCAACGGCTGTCACGGTGACCGGTATTGCAACAGCTGCGCGTGCTGCAGCGATCTATGCAGCCTCTGACAGTATTGCCACTTTCGCCACCATCAAAGACTCTGCGGCTGCCTTGGTTGAGATTGCCAGTTCCGGTGCCTTGGCAGCGGCCACTGCGGTCACGGTGACCGGCGAGACCGGCGCAGCGGATGCGCAGACGATTTACGATGCCAACGCCGATGCCACCTTTGCGACGGTCAAAGATACGGCCGGCGACTTGGCAGATCACGCGGCCGCACTTGTTAATGCAACCCATGTTATCGTGCAGGGCACAGCTTCTGCAGATGAAGCCGCCACGGTATACAGCGCAAACAACAACGCGACGTTTGCGGCCATTGAGGACACAGCGACCGCTTTGGCAGCCATTGCCGCGGGTGTTTTGGAGGCCGCCACCGTAGTCACCGTGAGTACCACGGCGACAGCCGCGCAGGCCGTGGCGATTTCTGATCGTATGGCTTCGGCCACCTTCGACTCCATCACCGATACAGCGGACAACCTATTGACCGCGAACGCGACCAACCCGGTAGACGTCGCCGTACTCGCCAATGCGTTGACGGTGACGGTGACGACGGCCACAGCCCAAGACGCTGTAGACCTCTATGCGTGGTACCCGGACGCCCACTTCAATGCGATCAGCGATTCGGCCGTGAACTTGGCTGGGGTTTCCGCAACGCTGCTTAACAGCGCGGATGCGGTGTCGGCAACCGGTCTGACGACGACTTCTGCGGCAGCCACTTTGGCCGCGTTGGACGACCGGGCAAGCTTTGCCGAAATCCATGGCTCGGCTGCCAACCTAATCGACCTGGGTCAGGCCATCATCGCCAATGCAACAGTGGTCAATGTCTCTGATGCGCCCACTCTAGTTGCGGATGTTCAGGCGCTGTTTGACCTAGCGGGCACCACGGTGCACTTCCTCGAAATCAGCGGCACCGCATCTGAACTTGCGGACCTGGTGAACACGGATGGCTATGCGGACGTGCTCGCCAATGCAGATGCGGTGACCGTCACGGATGCCGCCGACGCCGCGCAGGCGAGCGCTATTTTTGCTGGCAACGCGCTTGCAACCTTCTTGGAGATCAGCGACACGGCGACGGCATTGATCGAAGTTGACGCTGACGCACTGGCTCAGGCGACCACGGTTACCGCTACGACTGCCACCGCGCAAGAGGCTACCGATTTGCGCGCCATTTGCGTCGGTACGCACTTCAATGAGATCAGCGATACCGCAGAGAATCTTCTGGCCAACGCAACGACAGTCTTGCTCAATAGCGCAGATAGCGTAGTAGCTACTGGATCAACATCCTTGGCGGACGCACAAGCCCTGTGGACCGCGGTGAGCAGCGCAACCGTGGACGAATTGAGCGATTCCGCTAGTGTGTTGGCTGCGGCCAACGTTGCCTACCTGAACCAAGCGGAATCGGTGAAGGCCACCGGCACTGCTACAGCGGCGCAAGCGACGGCCTTGTTTGACCACTTCCCATCTGCCACCTTTGCAACCATCAGCGATAGCGTAACGGCGCTGGCCGCTGTGGATGCAACGGCCTTGGGTCACGCGGATCTGGTGCTGGCGACGGGTGTCGCCACGGCGGATCAGGCGGCGACCTTGTGCGGCTTCTATTCGGATGCGCACTTCACCGCGATCAGCGACACGGCGACCTTGCTGGCTGCGCTGGACACCGCTATTTTGGGCAACGCGACCGCGGTCAGTGCTACTGGCACGGCTTCGGCTGACGAAGCGACCACGATTTATGACGCGAATAACGCGGCAACTTTTGCCGAGATCAGCGATACCGCGAGTGCCTTGGCTGCAGTGAATGCAACGGCATTGGGTAACGCGAGCGTTGTCAATGTTTCTGGAACGGCATCTGCAGACGAGGCCACCACAATTTACGACGCCAATAATGGCGCTATCTTTGACACCATTGAGGACAGCGCTAGCTCTGTAGCTGCGGTCAACGCAACGGCTCTAGGTAACGCGTCCGCGGTCAATGTAGTGGGAACGGCCACGGCAGCGCAGGCCACCACGATTTACAGTGCTAACCCTGCTGCGACCTTTGACGAGATCAGCGACACGGCGTCAGCCTTGGCCGCTGTGAACGCGACGGCACTGGCTAACGCGATGGCGGTGGCGGCGACCGATGCCGCCACGGCGGCCCAAGCGGCCACGATCTATACCGCTAACAATGCCGCCACCTTCGCAGAAATCAGCGACAGTGCAGCGGCCCTGGCCGCCGTCAACGCGGCTGCTTTGGGTCAGGCGGACGCGGTAAGTGCAAGCGGCACAGCGACTGCGGCGCAAGCCACCACAATCTACAACGCGAACGGCGCTGCCACCTTTGAGACCATCAGCGACAGCGCATCGGCCCTGACCGCTGTGGGCGCTACCGCGCTGAGCCATGCGGATATGGTGCTGGCAACCGGCACCACCTCTGCAGCGAATGCCGCGGCCTTGTATGCGGTCGATAGCAATGCAACCTTCGCAGCCATCAGCGGCACGGCATCGGATTTAGCGGACTTGGATGCAGCGGCCTTGGCCAACTCGTCGGTGGTGACGGTAAGTGGCACGGCCTCGGTAGCCGAGCTGACAACCATTTATGGTGCCAATAGCGCGGCAACCTTCGCGGCAGTCAGCGGCTCGGCTAGTGCCTTGGCTGCACTCTTGTCCGCTAGCGGCTATGAGCACGCTTTGCTGCATGCCACCGCGGTGACCGTCAGCGGCACTGCGACGGCAGGCGAGGCAGTTGCCATCCATGCGGCCAATTCCGCTGCGAGTTTTGCGGCCATCGGTGGTACTGCTTCGGCTCTGTTGCAGGTGCCTGCAGCGGTACTAAACGGTGCAGCTTCGGTGGTGGTAAGTGGATCGGTCGATGCGGCCAGCTTGCATACACTGGATGGCTTGTGCACATCGACTTTGAATGCCAACGGCGTCACCATGCTGTCTGGATCCGAAGCCGATGTAGCCAGTGTGTTAAGCAGCAGCGGCGTCTCTGTCAGCACGGGATCCTTGCACGTAGCCATCGCCGGCGGAGTTGCCATCACCGCCCTGAGCAGTGGTACCTTGGCCACCTTGGACACCGCAGGCCATGTGAGCTACGGCTATGTTTATGGATCGATCGCCAACTTGCTGTCAACGGCTGGCAGAGCGCATATTGAAAACGGTGCCGATATCGTGGTTCAAGATGCGACCATCACCTTTGGCCAGTTGCAGGCACTCAAAGCACTCAATACCACGGGGCATATCACCGCCACCTTGGCCGATACGCCCAACCTGTCTGCGGCAAATGCATTCTTGGTGATGTCGTCCGGCTCGGCAGAGCAGCATATTGTCAATGGTGAGGTCAAGCAGATCATTGACGCGGCGGGCAGCCAAACGATCAGCGTGGAGCAGGGCGGTAAGTTGGTGCTGCTTGGTGCTAATGGCAATAACAATATCGTGTTTGAGTCCTACACCAAAAGCCAGCTGGATGTCTCGCATTCCGGAACTACGGTGATCTTCACAGACCACAGCACCCATAAACAGGTCGCTGCGATCATGATGAATGCCGACGCCGGACACGAGCAAACTATCATCTTTAATGGCGATCAGTCCATGGAGCACGTGACGCTCACGCTGGTTGGCTCTTTGTCCTACGACGGTCATGCTATTGCCACTACCGGTGTGATTGCCTAATTTGCGATAACCTCGGTCTTAAAGGCGGGCCCCATGTCGAATCCACTTCGACTTGGGGCCTTGTCTTTGTGGCCTTGCTATGTGGGCGTGGTAACTTTTTAGTGATGCGGGTCGCTTGTCCAATATAAAGTCTGAGCTACGTGCTGCTCTGTTCGCGCAGCAGGCATCTGTTCGCGCCGCCTTGTTGTTTGGCTTTTTTACCAGCATGCTGGTAGTGGCGCCAACGCTGTATATGCTGCAGGTGTACGACCGGGTGATCAACAGCCAAAGTCTCACGACCTTGGCCATGCTCACTGGCTTGCTTTTATTTTTGATTGGCGTGATGGAGGTGCTCGAATGGGTGCGTCACTCCATCTTGCAAGCCGCTGCACAACAATTCGATTCACTGGTGAGCAAGCGTGTGTTTGATTGCGCATTTGAAGCCAACCTCAAGCGCATCCCGGGTGCTTCCAGCCAACCCTTCAGTGATTTGCGCATCGTTCGTGATTTTGTGGCGAGCAACACCATGACAGTGCTCTTGGATGTGCCGTTTGCCTTGTTGTTCTTGCCAGCGGTGTTTTATATCAACCCCTATTTGGGCTGTATGGCCTTGGTCGGTGCGCTGTTGCAAGTGGGCCTGGCCGCTCTAACGGAGCGCGGCACTGCCTCGCCCCTGCGCGCCGCCAATGGGGCGTCTATCGATGCCACACAATTTACGCAAAAGGCCTTGCGCAACGCCCAGGTTATCCAGGCCATGGGTATGCTGGGCAACCTGCGCCAGCGCTGGATGAAAAAGCAGGCGCAGTCTTTGGTTTTACAAGCGCAGGCTTCCGAGTCGGCTGCCAACTACAGCAGCCTGGGTAAGTTCGTGCAGATGGCGCAGTCCTCACTGGTGCTGGGTGTCGGGTGCTTGTTGACGATCAATGGCCTGTTCCCCGGCGGTGCGGGTTTAATCGTGGTCGCCTCTATCCTGGGTGGCCGGGTGATGGCGCCTATTTTGCAATTGATTGGGCTTTGGAAAAACGTGGTTGCGGCACGCGATGCTTATGCGCGCTTGGACCGTCTCTTGACCGCTTTCCCAGAGGCTCCTGCGGGCATGGCGCTGCCACCTCCACTCGGACAGCTGGCGGTAGAGGCGGTCAGTTGCGTGGCGCCCAATTCCTCGATACCGATCATCCGCAACGTCTCCTTCGTATTGCCTGCGGGCAAGCTCTTGGCGCTGATTGGCCCCTCCGGTTCGGGTAAAACCACGCTCGCCCGTTTGCTGGTTGGTCTGTGGCCAGCGCAAGCGGGCCATGTGCGGCTGGACGGTGCCGATGTCTATCGTTGGAACAAGGCAGAGTTAGGCCCGTACGTGGGTTATTTGTCGCAAGACGTGGAGTTGTTTGGCGGAACGATTGCCGACAATATCGCGCGTTTTGGCGAACTTGACATGCTGCAGGTACACGCGGCAGCGCAGGCGGTGGGACTGCATGACAGCATACTGGCACTTCCGCAGGGCTATGACACCCTGATTGGCGAAGGCGGTAGTTTTCTCTCGGGCGGAATGCGCCAGCGCGTGGGTTTGGCGCGTGCGCTCTACGGCAATCCTCGCTTGGTGGTGTTGGATGAACCCAATTCCAGCCTGGATGTGGAAGGTGAAGCCGCGCTGATCAAAACCATCTTGGCATTGCGCGACAACGGTTCGACCATTGTGTTGATCAGTCACCGCGCCAATATATTGGAAATTGCAGACCTGATGCTGGTACTGGTGGAGGGGCAATTAAAGGCCTATGGTCCGCGCGAGCAGATCATGGACAGCTTGCGCCCCAAGGCCAGTGTGCCCTTGCCGGTGCCACCGGCTGCAGTGGTTCCGGCTTGAGCACTATGCCCGCGAACGCCATGGCTGCCCCCCAGGCCTTGCCGGCCGCATTGCGCCTGCTGCGGCGCGAGTTTGCGGTGTGCGTCGTTTTTTCGCTGGTGGCCAACCTGCTGATGGTGACGCCTGCTTTGTACATGATGCAGTTGTTTGACCGCGTGATGCAAAGCGGCAGCGACTTCACCCTGTATGTGTTGACCGCCGTCATGGTTTTTTTCCTGGCGGTGATGGCTTTTGCCGAGTGGTCGCGGGCGCGTTTGTTGGTACGTACGGGCGTGAAGTTGGACAAGCTGCTCAGTGCGCGCGTTTTCAACGCGAGTTTTCAATCGCAAATCCACGCCGGCAAGGGCGATCCGGTACAGGCCTTTTCGGATTTGACGCAAGTGCGCCAGTTTTTAACCGGCGCGGGTTTGTTTGCATTTTTGGACGCGCCGTGGTCAATTTTTTATATCGGCGTGTTGTTTTTGTTGCACCCCTGGTTGGGCTGCTTGTCCATCGCATTTACCCTGATATTGGCCCTGGTAGCGCACCTGGGCCATCGCTTGAGCTTGAACCCCATGGAGCAGTCGCAAGCCTCCCTAGGGCAATTGAACGCCTTTATCCTGAGCAAGCTGCGCAACGCAGACAGCATCGAAGCCATGGGCATGTTGCCCCATTTCCGCAAGCGCTGGTCCCATCTGCATGCCCAGCATCTGCAAACCAGCCATGCGGCGCAAAACCGCAGCAGCCAGGTACAGGCCTTTAGTAAATTTGTCCGCTATGCGCAGCAGTCGCTCTCACTTGGTGTGGGCGCCGTGCTGGTGTTGCGCGGTGAGTTGAGCCCGGTGTCCATTTTTGCGGCCAATATCTTGATGGGCCGCGCTACCGCGCCGATTGACGCCTTGGTGTCCAGCTGGGGCGCACTGTTTGCGGCGCGCAAATCCTATGGCCGCTTGGCTGTCCTGTTGGACGCAAATCCGCAGCCACAAGCCAAGGCTTTAACGGCCAAGCCCGCGGGCCGATTGCGTCTCCAAGGGCTGGTCGCGCATGCACCCGGGCGCAGCGCGCCGATTCTCAAAGGCATCAGTGCCGACTTTGCAGCAGGGCAGATAGTTGCGATTTTGGGTCCATCGGGCTCGGGCAAGACCACCTTGGCGCGTTGCCTGGTGGGCATTTGGCCTGCCTACGAGGGTCTGGTGCAACTGGACGGCCATGCGCTGGACGATTGGAGCCGCGACAGCTTGGGGCCCTATATCGGCTACCTGCCACAGGACATCCAATTTACGGAAGGTACGATTGCCGAAAACATCGCTCGATTTGGTGTGGCCGATACCGATAAAGTGCTGGCCGCCACGCAGTTGGCGGGCGTTCACGACATGATTTTGCGCCTGCCTCGCGGCTATGACACCGAGGTGGGGGAGGCTGGCGGTTTGCTGTCCGGCGGGCAACGCCAGCGCGTGGGCTTAGCCCGGGCGATTTACGGGCTGCCTTCGCTGATCGTGCTCGATGAGCCGAATTCCAATCTGGACAACGACGGTGAATTGGCGCTGATTGCAGTTATCAAGCAGCTCAAGGCCTTAGGCAGCACAGTGATTTTCATTACCCATCGCACCAATGTGGTGATCCTCGCAGATCGCGTGGTAACGCTCGATGACGGCTACATCCAAGAAGCGGCAGATGAGGCAACCAGCGTTGCGCCGGTGCCGCACAAGCTTAGCGTGGTGCCACCCGCGCCTGTTGCACACCCGACATGATGGATTGACGACGTTTTAGGAATTGAGCATGGCATTTCAAAATCTTTCCACAAAGCCCCCACTGGCCGAGTCGCCCGTGCTGCCCCAAGGCCCAGTCGTTGATTTCTCCGATACCCGGGGCCCTATGCGGCTGGGGCTGTGGGTGTTGGCCATCGGCTTTGGTGGATTTTTAGCTTGGGCGGCTTTGGCGCCGCTGGACGAAGGTGTCCCGGCCCAAGGCTTGGTCACCATTGCCGCCAAGCGCAAAACGGTGCAGCACCTGAGCGGTGGCTTGATTCGCAAGATTTTTGTCAAGGAAGGTCAGTTTGTTAACAAGGACGATCCCTTGATCGCCTTGGACGATGCTTCGCTGCGCGGCAATTACGAAGAGATTCGCTACCATTACTTGACGCTGCGGGCCTCTGAAGACCGCTTGGTCGCCGAACAAACCAACAAATCGGTCGTGAGCTTTCATGCTGATCTTTTAAAGGAAAAGGACGATCCGCAGATTAAGCAGATCATGGCCAACCAGGAAAATTTGTTCCGCGCACGGCGTAATGCGATGGCGACGGACATGCAGGCGGCCCAAGATGTCATAAAGGGTTTGCAGGCCATGATCCAGGGGGCCGAGCGGGTGCGCTCAAACCGCAACGATCAACTGCAATCGGTTGAGGATGAGCTTAAAAGCATTCGGGACATGGTGCGCGAAGGCTATGTGCCGCGCACCCGTCAGCGCGATCTGGAGCGCATGGCCTCGGACGCTTTAGGCGCGATTGCCGAGTCGCATAGCAACGCCCTGCGCGGAGCCGAGCAAATTGCTGAGACCCGCTCGCGCGCAGCGCAGCGCGTGCAGGAGTACCGTAAGGAGGTCGATAGCATGTTGGCCGACGTGCGGCGCGAAGTGCAGCCTTATGAGCAAAAGCTAAATGCCGCCGCCGCCGACCTCAAGCGTATGGTGGTGATCGCTCCGGCCAGCGGACAAGTGGTTGGATTGATGGAACAAACCGAGGGTGGCGTGATACCACCAGGCGTGAAATTGATGGACATCGTTCCCCAAAATGAAGCCCTGATCATTGATGCGCGCATACCCACCAATTTGATCGACCGCATTCAGCAAGGCCTCAAGACCGATGTGCGGTTTTCAGCTTTTGCGCACAACCCTTCGCTGGTGGTCAAAGGCCTGGTGACCTCGATTTCATCGGATACCTTGACCGATGCCCGCACCGGCGCTGCGTACTACCTGGGGCGGGTCGAAATTACCCCCGAGGGTATGGCCCAGCTCGGACAAAACCAAATGCAGCCCGGCATGCCGGTGGAAGTGGTTTTTCAAACCGGTGAAAGAACCTTGCTGACCTACTTGCTTCACCCGTTTTTAAAGCGCCTGGCGGTATCCCTCAAAGAGCAATGATCCACGCTGCATCGCCTAGTGCGCCGCCTTTGCACTACAAGCGCAAGGGCGCGGCATAGCCGGTCATCTCCAAATAACCGCGACCTACCAGGCGCCCACTGCTGTCCAAAACATCGCACAGGCCTTCCCAGTAAATGGTGCCCGTGGCACCGCTGCTGTCAAGCTCCTGGGCTTCAAACACGGCCTTGACGGTGTAGAAATCCGCCGGTGTACGCACCCGCCACTGCACCGGATAACGCGCCTGGCTGCGCGGGCTGCGCCACCAGTGCGTTGCCTGAAATACCGCCTCGCCGCGCGCGAAGGTATACAAGGTCTTGCCGGCCCGAAATGAGCCGCCGTCCCAGAGCGCAGCACCGCTTTGGTCGCGTACCTGGAATGCGGTCAGCGCGCTGCCGTCCAGCATATTGATGCCGATCCAATCCCAGCCCACGGCGCCCGGCGGCAGCAAGGCATTGCTCCATTCATGGTCCAGCCAGGCCAGGCTACCCGTTGCAGCGCGGTACTGGCGACCTTGTACGCGGATCTGACCGTGGACTTCGAGTTGCGGCAGGCTGTAGTAGTAGCTGAAATGGCGGGCTGAGGGCCCTTTGCGGGACAGGCCGTTTTTCCCTTGCAGCAGCACCGGCTGGCTGGGTGCCAATTGCAAATCCAGGGCGAAGTCTTTACCTTGCGCGCGTGCGTGCAAGCCTTCGCTGCCTTGGCGGCTCAGCGACCAGTCGTGCAACTGCAGTCCGGTGTCGCCCATCCGCGCCCAGGCCAGGTCGGCGGGGTTGCTGCCTGCGGGCAGGCCGGACCAGCGGGCCATACGCTGGTCGCTGTGCAAGGTTTTATGCTGCACGTCGCTGAGCGCTGCATGGGCAAAGACCAGATGCTTGGCAGCCAGCTTGGAAGCCGAGCTCTGTGCGGACGCAATCTGGCTGCGAAAAAACGTCAGCTGAAATCCGTAATGGGTCTGCGCATCGATCCACACCAGGCCGGTGACGTACCACCACTCGGTTTGAAACGCCGGGTGGGCCCCGAAATCACCCGGAAACTGCAGTGCTGCAGGTGTGCCCGGTACCGGTGCGTATTGGCTGCCAGGGGCGGCACTGCTTGCAGCGGCTCCGCAGGCCAGCAGCTGCAGGGCATTTCTGCGCGAGAGTGCAAAGCGCTTTCTAGGGCTCACCAGTCCTCCTTGACGGCCATCACCGCATCACGACCGGCCGCAGCGCGGCCCGCCAGCCAGGCGGTGAGGGTGCCCGCAGCAATGACGGCTATCGCCAGTGCCAACAAATGGGCCAGCGGCAAATGCATGTCCATGCTCCAGTGAAAACTTTGCGGGTTTACCACGTAGACCAACACAGCCGCAACGGCCAGGCCCAAGGCCGTGCCGGCGATGGCGCCCAGCGTGGTCCAGGCTGCGCCCTCCAATGCCAGTACGTGCAGCACCTGCCTGCGCGTTAAACCCAAATGCAGCAAGAGTCCGAACTCTTTGCGCCGTGCCAACACCTGGGCGCTAAAGCTGGCCGCCACGCCAAATAAGCCGATGCCAATAGCCACCGCTTGCAGCCAATAGGTGACGGCAAAGCTGCGGTCAAAAATATGCATGGTGCGTTGGCGTATCTCTTGCGCCGAGCCAAATTCCAGCACGCTGGCGGCTTGGTTCTCGGGATCATGCGGGCCCAGCACCAGTGCGCGTATGCGTTGTTCCACCAGGGCGCTTTGCGCATCGGGTGCCAACCAGAGCGCCAAGTCGTTGACCCGCGCGTCGTCGCTCAGGCGCGCGAAATCACGGCTGTCGATCACCACGGTGCCGAACTGGCGCGCATAGTCGCGCCAGACGCCCGCCACCACAAAGCGCGGCGTTTGCCCGCCGGGGCGCAGCAGCGCTGCCATGGCGGGCGCTAGTGGCGCCAACTCGGCGCCCACGCGTGCGCCGTATAAATCCACCATCGCTTCGCTGACGTAGACCGCCATGGCGCCCGCGGGGGCGGGCAGGGCCGGGGCCAATAAGGGCAGGTCAATTTGCTGCGTTGTCAGGTTTGATATCCCTTGCGCTTCGTTCAAAGGCCGCACCAGCAGTGCCACCGGCGGTCGTGCGCTGTCCAGGCTCAGCGCCATGCTGCGCTGGGTGCGCAGGCGCGCTACGCCGGCTAGCTGACCCACGGCGTGGATGAAGCCGGGGTCAAAGAATGCATGTTCGCCGCTGCTGGCACTGCCAGCGGTGCGCACATACAGAGCGGCCGGCAAGACCGTGTCCAGCCATTGCAGCATCGAACCGCGAAAACTGTCCACCATTACCGTCAGCGCCACCGCCAAGCTCAGCGAAGCGACTACGCCGCTGACCGCAATAGCGGCACTTGCGCGCATGCGCCGCGCCCGCTCGACCGCCAGCAAAGCCAAGGGCCGGTGCGCCACGAGCGGCGCGAGCCCACGCAACAAGCAACCTACCACGGCGGGCAGGGCGCTGATACCGCCCAGCAGCACCAAGGCCACACTCACATAGGCTGCCAGCGGTACGCCGCTGATGGGGGGCAGCAGCGCCAGTGCCGCGCCCGTAGCCATGAGGGTCAGGCCGGCACCGGCGTGCCCTGTGCCTTGCGCCGACATGCCCAAGCCTTTGAGGGTTTGGGCCGGTGCCATCCGTGCTGCCATACGCGCCGGCCACCAGGCGCCGATCAAGGCCGCCAGCATGCCCAGCGCACCAAAGACCAGCGCCGCGCCACCGCTCCATTGCAGCGCGGGCGCAGCGCCAGAAAAATAGCCGCCGCCTAAGTCGCCGCCCAGCAGGCGCAGCGCCAGCGCCGCCAGGCCACTGCCTAGCGCGATGCCCAAGCCACTGCCGAGCAGGCCCAGCGTACCGGCCTCCAGCAAAATCAAAGCCCAACGTTGGCGCGGGTCCAGGCCTAGCACGCCCAGTAGTGCCAAGGGCTGCGCGCGCCGCGTTACGCTCAGCGCCAGCACTGAATACACCAGAAAGCCCCCCGTGAACAAAGCCACCAAGGCCAACACCGTCAGGTTGACCCGGTAAGCGCGCGACACCTGGTCTATGCGTGCCATGGCTTGGCCCGGTTCGGCCAATTGGGCCTGGGCAGGCCAATCGGGCTGGGCTTGCAACTGCGCCATAAAGCGCGCGCGGTCCACGCCGGGGCGCAGCAGCACATCCACGCGGCTGAGTCGTCCCAGCAGGTCAAACACCGTTTGCGCGCTGGCCACGTCCATCACCGCCAGGGCTGCGCCGCCCGCCGCCACCCGTCCGGCCAGGCGCAGGTTTTGCCATTGCATGCCTTGCTGCAGACGAACCGGGGTGGCGCTAGCCGCACTGGTGTTGGCGGCGGCTTGGGCCGGTACCAGCGCCGCGCGCGCTGCGGTGTTGAGAAAGACGGCGTCGGGTGCAAACACCGCCATGCGATCGGCCTGGCTCTCAGGCAGCGGCATGATCTCGGGCGTCATATTTGCCACTTGCAAGGCATCGACACCGAGTACCCGGATGGGCAGCTTGCTGCTGCCCAGCGCAGCACCGTTGCTGCCAACTTGCGGCAGCAGCGCATAGGTGTTGATTTCGATGACCGGCGAGGCACTTTGTACATCGGGGTGGCGCGCCACGCGGCCATACAGGGCTTCGTCAATAAAGGCCACGCCGCGGCCTTGCACTTGTACATCCGCTTGCCCTGCCACGCTACGCATGCCGCGGGCAAATTCATCCAGCGCCGAGGCATTGATCACATGCACTGCAAAGGCCAGCGCCACGCCCAGCATGACAGCCACTACCGCGGCGCCATTGCGCCAGGGGTGGTGCCGCAGTTCCTGCCAGGAAAAGCTCGTGAACAAAGGCCAAAGTACGTTGCGCATGGGCCGATTGTCGTAGGCGCGCAGGAGCGACCCGCAATCAGCGCGCGCTGGCTTGGCCATGGCCGATGTAGCGCGGGCGGTATGATCGGCACTTCACCGGGGGTGTCTGGCGCAAGTTGGACTGAGAAATACCCCATGAACCTGATCTGGGTCATGCCAGCGTAGGAAGTGTGATGGGAAAAATGCCGTGCTTGCCTGGGCCTCTTTTTCGTTGCATACCTCCGTGCTGGATGGTTAATTAACGTTAAAAAGGGTATGACATGCAACACGGCATTTTTTCATTTTCGCGGCGCCAGGCGCTCGCCACAGCCTTGTCGGTCGGTCTGGCGCTGGGCGCTAGTGCGACCAGCGCTGCGCAAGAGCTGCGGGTACTGACGCACAGCTCTTTTGGTGTGCCCAAGCCCTTGTTGGCACAGTTCGAAAAAGACAACGGTGTCACGCTGCGCATCAGCAAAGCCGGCGATGCCGGCGAGATGCTCAACAAATTGATTTTGACCCGCAAGGCGCCGATTGCCGATGTGGTGTATGGCATCGACAACACCCTGGCCGCTAAAGCGATTGCTGCGGAGGTGCTGGACAGCTATAGCGGCCCGGCCAGCCACCGCGCTGCGGCGCAAACGCTGCCAGCGCCCCTGGTCCCCGTGGACTACGGCTATGTGACGATCAACTACGACGTGCAATGGTTTGCCAAGCACAAACTGGCCCTTCCAGGCAATCTGGAAGACTTGACTGCGCCGGCAATGGCGCGCCTGCTGGTCGTGCAAAACCCGGCTACTTCTAGTCCCGGCTACGCGTTTTTGCTGGCCACCATTGGTGCGATGGGCGAGGAGAAAGCTTTTGACTGGTGGGCGCGCATGCGCAAGGGCGGCGTCAAGGTGGCCAAAGGTTGGAGCGAGGCCTACTACACCGATTTCAGCCGCGCCGAAGGCGGCTCTCGCCCGCTGGTCGTCAGCTACGCCACCAGCCCGGCGGCTGAATTGTTTTACAGCAAAGAAAAGCTGACGCAGCCGCCCACGGGCAGCCTGAGCCTGCCTGGCGCGGTGTTCAAGCAAGTGGAGGGCGTGGCCTTGGTCAAAGGCGGGCAAGCGCGGCCTGTTGCTGAAAAATTCATCGAATTTATGCGCTCGGTCGAAGTGCAAAAGCAAATGCAAACCGAGATGTGGATGTACCCGGTGGAGCCCGGTGTGGCGCGCGCCGATGTGATGCAGTTTGCCCCTGAGCCAGCCAAAGCCGACGCGCCTTCGGACAAAGACATCGCCGACAAAGGCGCCGCCTGGGTGACGCGTTGGACGCAAGTGGTGTTGAAGTAAGGCCTTTTTAGGCGCCCCGCCTTGCTTGCTTCGGATCAACCCGCTATGACGCTGTTGCAACACGCCAAGCGCGTCAATGCGAGGCCGCAGGCTGCGGCAAAGTGCCGTCATTGCGGGGCCGCAGGCCGTGGCAATCCATGGATTCATGGACTGCCGCGTCGCTTCGCTCCTCGCAGTGACGCGAGCAAAGAGTGCTTCGTCTATGCAATAGGCGCGGGTCACTTTGCAGGTGGGGAGCGTTATGCCTAAGCCACGCAAGGCCGTGCCTATCGCGGCGGACGACTGGGCGCTGGCGTGCCTGCCACTCGTGTTCTTGCTGGCGGTGCTGATTGCGCCTGCACTGCGCCTGCTGGCCGAAGCCGCTGCCGTAGGCAGTAGCGACGCAACCTGGCTTGCGCCTTTGCAAGACCCGTATTTGCGTTGGCGACTGGTGTGGTCCGGCCTGCAAGCGGGTATCACCTGTGGGTTGGTGTTGTTGCTGGGCTTGCCCATGGCCTGGGTGCTGGCCCGGCTGGAATTCGCCGGGCGCAGCTGGCTCTTGCGTGCATTAATGCTGCCTTTTGTAGTGCCCACTTTGGTCGCGGCCATGGGCGTGTTGGCACTGGCCGGGCCGCAAGGCTTGTGGCAGCGCTGGGGTGGCGCGTCTTGGCAGGGCACGCCGTATTTGCTGCTCTATGGCAATGTGTTTTTCAATTTGTGCGTGCTGGTGCGCGCAGCGACCGAGGCGCTGGAGCAGGTCAGCGCATCGCGCGTGGCGGCGGCGCGCACGCTGGGCGCCACGCCCTGGCGTGCGTTTTGGCGTATCGAATGGCCCGCGATTGCGCCTTGGTTGATGTCGGCCTTGTGCCTGGTGTTTTTGTATTGCTTTGCGGGCTTTGGCTTGGCGCTAGTCCTCGGCGGGCCGCAGTACGCGACGGTGGAGGTGGAGATTTACACCCTGGTGGCCTATGAACTCCAAATCAACCAAGCCGGCGTGTTGGCGGTCTGGACGCTGTGCCTTACCGCGCCTTGTGCGCTGGCCTATGCAATTTTGGAGCGGCGCTTGGCCACGCCACTGCGCGCTGACCGCATTGCACGCCACAAGCCGCATAGCACTGGGCAGTGGCTGGCGGTGTGGCTGACGGTGCTGGTGTTGGGCCTGGTGTGCGCGGCCCCGGTACTGGCGATTGTGGCCCGCGCATTGGGCGCCGGTGCTGCCGCATGGGCCGTGCTGCTGGAGGCGGACACTTTGCGGGCCTTGTGGAATACCTTGCGCTTTTCTGCATCGGCCCTGGTGCTGGCGACCGTGCTTGGCGTGTGCCACGCAATGGTGGCGCAGCGCTGGGCCCTGTTGCGGGCGATTGCGTTTTTGCCTTTTGTGGTGTCACCGGTGTTGGTGGCCTTTGGCTTGTTGTTGCTCTATCCGGCGTGGACGGCCAGCGCGCCTTTGCTGGTGGCAGCCTATGCGTTGCTGGCCTATCCGTTTATTGCCAAGGCTTTGGCTTCGGCCCTGGACGGCATGCCTGCGCACTATATGCACGCGGCGGCCAGCCTGGGCGCATCGCCCTGGCGCGTATTTTGGCGCGTACGCTGGCCGCTTTTGCAGCCCGCTTTGCGTCGGGGCATGGCCTTTGCAGCGGCCTCGGCGCTGGGCGAGTTTGCGGTCACGCTGTTTTTAAGCCGGCCCGAGTGGGCTACTTTGACTACCCTCATTTACGAGCATTTAGGCCGTCCGGGGCAAACGCATTACGCGTCGGCGCTGGTGCTCTCTTGCGCATTGATGGCGTTGGCCTTTGCCGCCTTCTTGCTGCTGGAGTGGCCCGGTCGTGAGGAACCCTTCAACCCTGAGCAGCATGCTTGAATTGCGCAACATCGTGAAACACTGGCGCGCGCCCGGCGCGCCGCCGCGTGTGCTGCTGGACGGCCTGCATTTGCAAGTGGGTAGTGGCGAGACGGCCGCCATCCTGGGGCCTTCGGGGAGCGGTAAAAGCACCTTGCTCAAAATCATCGCCGGGCTGGAAGCGGCCGACGGCGGGCAGGTATTTTGCGAAGGGAAAGACATCAGCGCCCAGCCTGCGCACTTGCGCCGCTTTGCCCTGATGTTTCAGGACTTCGCCTTGTTTCCGCACCTCCATGTGCAGGACAACGTGGCCTTTGGCCTGGTAGAGCAGGGCCAAAGCCGCAGCCAAGCGCGCACGCAGGCGCTGGCCATGTTGCAGCGCTTTGGCATGGCGGACCATGCGCTGGGCCGCGTCTGGCAGCTCTCGGGCGGCGAGCAGCAGCGGGTGGCGCTGGCGCGTGCGCTCATCACGCGTCCGCGTGTGCTGTTGCTGGACGAGCCTTTTTCGGCGCTGGACGCGCAACTACGCGCCAGCTTGCGCGCCGAGTTTGCGCAGCATCTGGCTAGTGCGCCTATGGCGGTGCTGTGGGTCACGCACGATGAAGCCGAGGCGCGTGCGGTGGGCGCGCGCGGCTTGGAGTTGCAGGCGGGGGTTTTGCAGCGGCGCTGGTAAGGCGGGCCGCGCGGGCTCAAGTTTTGGGCCGCTGATGCCGATACCTAAGTAGGTTCACCACTTGGTCCAGCCACTGAAAGCTAGCAGCATGAGTCACATAATCGCATTTATCCTGGGCATGAGCGTCGCCACTTATGGCGTGGGGGAGACCGTGGCCCAAATGGAAAAGGCCTGGCGCACGGTGCAAGTGGCCATGCAAGACAAACTACCCATAACCGAAAAGCGCTAATTCCCGGGGGCAGGGGCCTTGAGCCGATTCAGCACGCTTTCGGCCATGGTTTTTTCGATGGAACCTTGCCACCAGCTTTCTTCCCGCAGTTCGGTCAGTTCGACCAGCGTGCTTAAGCCCAAGCAAATCATCACGCCGCTGACCAAGCCGAACACCGCACCCACGGTTCGGTGTGCCGGTTGCACCCCGCTGTGGTGGAACATGTAGCGGTGCAGGCGCACTCCTAAATGGGCCAAATACAAGGTCAGCACCAGAGCGAGCAGAGCGCCCAGGCCCTGACGCAGACTCTCACCCGGCCCGCTCAGCGGTAAGTGCGCCCCAACGATGGGCCCCAAATAAACCACCGCAAACAGCGCCAGCACCAGGCCCAACATCGAAAGCGCCTGCGGCAACCACCCCCGGTAAGCGCCCGCCGCCATGGCAATGACCAGCGTCGCGGTGAAGAGCCAGTCCAAGTTTGTCATGTGCGAACTATTTCCTTGCGGAATATGAGCCAAGGGATTTAATCAAATTATTTTGGTAAATAAAGAGATTTATTTGAATTTAACATATTTTTGTCATTTTTTATTTTGCGAAAATATGAAGTTGTCGATGTCAATTTGGCGCTTCGGTGAAGCAGCCGCGCGCAGTGCCGCCTGCCGCTGACAGCCGGGTAAAGCACCGGAGGATGTTCGTGTGCCTTTGCGACCCAATAGCTTTTTCAGAGCGACTGGCGCTTGCGTAACTGGTATGAATACGCCATTTGGCGCAGCTATTTGCGTGCGCGTAGCTTTACGGCTTAAAAACAAAGGCCTCGTAGCAGGGCGGCGGCCAGTGCGCGATCCAGGATATGGCTATGGTTAGCTGCGTTTACCCGGCACCAAAGTCGTAGGCAGTGCCTGCGGCAGCATGTCCGGGTAGTCACGGCTGAAGTGCAGGCCGCGGCTTTCGTGGCGGGTGCGGGCGCTTTGGACGATGAGGTCGGCCACTTGCACCAGGTTGCGCAATTCCAGCAAGTCGCGGCTGACGTGGAAGTGGGCGTAAAACTCGTTGATCTCATCTTGCAGCAGTGCGATGCGGTGCGCGGCGCGCTCCAGGCGCTTGTTGGTGCGCACGATGCCTACGTAATCCCACATAAAGCGGCGCAGCTCGTCCCAGTTGTGCGAAATCACCACCGACTCGTCGGCGTCCGTCACCCGGCTGTCGTCCCAGGCGGGTAAGGCGGGCGGGGCGCTGAGATGGCTGTTTTCAATATCCTGGCTGGCGGCGCGGGCAAACACCATGCATTCCACCAGCGAATTGCTGGCCAGTCGGTTGGCGCCATGCAGACCGCTGCAGGCGGCTTCTCCAATGGCATACAAACCCGCCAGGTCGGTACGGCCCTGCAAATCGGCCAGCACGCCGCCGCAGGTGTAATGCGCAGCCGGCACCACCGGAATCGGCGCGAGGCTGATGTCGATGCCCAGCTCTAGGCAACGCGCATAAATATTAGGAAAGTGCTCTTGGATAAAGGCCAGCGGTTGGTGCGAAATATCCAGGTACACGCAATCAAAGCCGCCTTTTTTCATTTCAAAGTCGATGGCGCGGGCTACGACGTCGCGCGGGGCCAATTCGGCGCGGGCATCGTGTTTGGGCATAAAGCGCGTGCCGTCGGGCAGCAGCAAACGTCCGCCTTCGCCGCGCACCGCTTCGCTGATCAGGAAAGACTTGGCGTGCGGGTGGTACAGGCAGGTGGGGTGGAACTGGATGAATTCCATGTTCTGCACCCGGCAACCGGCGCGCCAGGCCGCGGCGATGCCGTCGCCGGTGGCGGTGTCGGGGTTGGTGGTGTACAGATAGACCTTGCCCGCGCCGCCGGTAGCCAGCAAGGTGTGCGGCGCGCGGAAGGTCAGCACTTCGTCGCTGTCTTCGTCCAGCGCGTACAGGCCCAGGCAGCGGCGTGCATCGCCTTGGTTGCCGGGTACTTTGTCGCTGGTAATCAGGTCTACCAAAGTATGGTTTTCAAACAGGGTAATGTTGGCGGTGTGCTGCACGCGCTCAATCAGGGTGCGCTGTACGGCGGCGCCCGTGGCGTCGGTCACATGCACGATGCGCCGGGCGCTGTGGCCGCCTTCGCGGGTGAGATGCAAGTCGCCATTGTCCTCGGTGCTAAAAGGCACGCCCATGGCTTGTAGCCAGGCAATCGCTTGTGGCGCCTGCTCTACGACAAATTGCGTAGCGGCCAGATCGCACAAACCGGCGCCTGCCACCAAGGTGTCGTCCACATGCGCGGCGAAGCTGTCGGTCTTGTCCCACACCGCTGCGATGCCGCCTTGGGCCCAGCCGCTAGAGCCTTCGCGCACCGCGCGTTTGGTAATCACTGCGACGCGGTATTTGCTGGACAGCAGCAGCGCCGAACTCAGCCCGGCCAGGCCGCTGCCGACAATCAGAACGTCAAACTCCAGCGAGGTGGAGGGCTGCGCGCTCGCCATGGCTTAGTGGATCCGCATGCCGGGCTGCGCGCCGGGCCAGGGCTTCAGGATGTAGATGCCGGGCTCTGCCTTTTCGTCCGCGTGGCTGGCCGCCAGCACCATGCCTTCGGACACGCCAAACTTCATTTTGCGCGGCGCCAGATTGGCCACCAGCACGGTCAGTTGGCCCACCAAGTCTTCAGGCTTGTACATGCTGGCAATGCCGGAAAACACATTGCGCATCCGGCCTTCGCCTACGTCCAGCGTCAGGCGTAAGAGCTTGACCGAACCTTCTACTGCTTCGCAGTTCACGATTTTTGCTATGCGCAAATCTATTTTGGAAAAGTCGTCGATGGAGATGGTGGGCGCGATGGCTTCGCCGCCGGGAATCAGCTTGATTTCGGTTGGGCCAGGCGGCTCGAACAGAGCGTCGAGTTGCTCGGGGGTGACGCGTTGCATTAGGTGTTGATAAGGCTGGATGTGGGTGACGTAACCGGTGACAGCCCACTGCTCCATGCTGGTACCCACGAAAGCCTGAACTGCCTTCGCCAAGGCGGGCAACACAGGCGCGAGGTAGCGGCTGATGTCGGCAAATGCGTTAATCAGTACCGAGCAAACTTGGTGTAGTGCCTCATTATTTGCAGTGTCCTTGGCTAATTCCCAAGGCTTGTGTTGGTCCACATAAGCGTTCACCTTGTCGGCCAGCAGCATGATTTCGCGCGTGGCTTTGCCAAATTCGCGGGCTTCATAGGCTTTTGCCAACTCGTCTTTGGCAGCCTGAATTTCAGCAAGCAACGCGCTGCCTTGTTTGCCAAATTCCTGCGTTAAGGCGCCCCCAAACCGCTTGGTCAAAAACCCCGCCGCCCGGCTTGCAATATTCACAAACTTGCCAATCAAATCGCTATTGACCCGCGCCATGAAGTCATCCGCATTGAAGTCGATATCTTCATTGCGCGCTGAAAGCTTGGCGGCCAGGTAATAGCGCAGCCACTCCGGGTTCATGCCCAGGCTTAGGTACTTCAGCGGATCCAGACCCGTGCCACGGCTTTTGCTCATCTTTTCGCCGTTGTTCACCGTCAAAAAGCCATGCACAAATACTTTGTTGGGCACTTTACGGCCGCTGAAATGCAGCAGTGCCGGCCAGAACAAGGTGTGGAAGGTGACTATGTCTTTGCCGATGAAGTGGTATTGCTCCAAGTCAGCCTGCGCCATGTAGGCGGCGTAGTCCTGGCCGCGTTGGTCCAACAAATTCTTCAGCGAAGCCAAATAGCCAATCGGTGCGTCCAACCAAACATAAAAATACTTGCCCGGCGCATCCGGTATTTCGATGCCGAAGTAGGGTGCGTCGCGGCTGATGTCCCAGTCGCCCAGGCCTTCGCTGGTGCTGCCGTCGGGGTTGGTGCGTACGCTGAACCATTCCTTGACCTTGTTGGCCACTTCGGGCTGCAAGCGCCCGTCTTGCGTCCAGTTTTGCAAAAACTCCACGCAGCGCGGGTCTGACAATTTGAAGAAAAAATGCTCCGAGCTTTTGAGTTCAGGCCGCGCGCCCGATAGCACCGAAACGGGGTCTATCAAGTCGGTGGGCGCATACACCGCGCCGCAGACTTCGCAGTTGTCGCCATACTGGTCTTTGGCGTGGCACTTGGGGCACTCGCCTTGGATAAAGCGGTCCGGCAAAAACATGTTTTTCGCCGGGTCAAAAAACTGCTCTATGGTTTTGCGCGCGATCAGCGAGCCGCCTTC
>CANFVA010000006.1 GCA_947450255.1 Comamonadaceae bacterium | reverse complement strand
TCACGCACGTCGAGCACAGCGGTGTGTATGGCCGAATTTTCCTGTGCCAAGGAGGCGAGCAAGGCGCTGTTGATATCGGTGGCAATCACCTTGGCACCTTGCGCAGCGCAGGCCAGCGCACTGGCGCGCCCAATGCCTTGACCGGCTGCCGTGATAAAAATCGTTTTGCCTTGGAGGCGCGCACTGGTCATGCTTTGACTTCCCTTAATTTAATTCAAATATGAATAAATCATTTATTTATGAATTCCTATGATACGGGAGTTTGTCCATTCGGTGCTTAGTGCTTTCCCTAGTGTGAGGGTGCTTGTTGCACAATCGGTCCTCGCTTTCATTTGCTTGGATCCCATGCGCAAACTCAGATCATTTTTTATCGGGATGTGCTGCCTGCTGGGCACCTTGGCTATTGCCCAGTCAGTGCCCAAGTGCAACTCGGGCATGAAGTCCGGTTGGACTTCGCAGGACAAGCTCGCCAAATTGCTTGAAACCAAAGGCTACAAAGTGCGCCGCATCGGCGACATGGCAGGCTGCTATGTGGTGGTGGGAACCAATGACAAAGGCGAAGACGGCGAGTTCTTTTTCCACCCGCTGACGCTGGGGATTGTGGGCAGTCGCTTGCGTTAGGCCGCAGGTAATTGGGCCGTCATTGCGAGGCCGCAGGCCGTGGCAATCCATGGGTGCATGGACTGCCGCGTCGCTAGCGCTCCTCGCAGTGTCGGCAATGGTGCGCGTTGCGATGACGGACTTATGCAGACGCTCGCTAGGCCTGCAGCGGCGATTGACTTCAGGCATATTCTTGTAGGCTAGCGCCATGCAAATTTTTTACAACCCCGACCACGCCGCCCACCAGGGCAAGCTGGAGATGTTCCGTGGCCGCATGGTGCCCTGCCATGAAGTGCCGCAGCGCCAGGACCAGGTCGCTGCCGTATTGCAGGGGCGCTCGCTGGGTCCGCTGCAAACGCCCGCCAAATTTGGTGATGCCTTTCTGGAGCGCGTCCATAGCCCGCGTTACTTGCAGTTTTTGCAAACCGCCTGGCAGCAATGGGTGGCGCTGGACCCGGCCCACGCGGCGCTGGACGCCATCCCCAGTGTCTGGCCGACGCGGAGTTTTCGCAGCGACATCGAGCCGGACAATTTTGCGGCGCGCATGGGCCTGTATTCCTTTGACGCCGGTACGCCATTGACCGCGGGCACCTGGCAGGCAGCGCGCAGCGGCGCCGATTGCGCCCTCAGTGCAGCGGCACACATCGCCCAAGGCGGACGCGCTGCCTTTGCCTTGAGCCGACCGCCAGGCCACCATGCGGGCGCAGATTTTTTTGGCGGGTACTGCTTCTTGAACAATGCGGCCCTGGCGGCCCAGTACTTGCGCGACAGCGGCCTGGAGCGCGTGGCGGTGCTGGATGTGGACTACCACCACGGCAACGGCACACAAGCGATTTTTTACGAGCGTGCCGATGTATTTTTCGCAAGCATCCACGGTGACCCGCGCACGGAATACCCGTTTTATTTGGGCCATGCTGACGAGCGCGGCCAAGGCGCGGGACTGGGCTTTAACCTCAATCTTCCCTTGCCGCGCGGTAGCGACTATGCACGTTGGTCTGTGGCATTGGAGCTGGCCTTAAAAGCCATTAGCACCTATGGCGCGCAAGCCCTGGTGGTGTCGCTGGGCGTGGATACTTTTGCAGGCGACCCGATCTCCGGCTTCGCGCTACAAAGCGATGACTATCTGCGCATGGGCGAGCGCATCGCCCAAATAGCTTTGCCCACAGTGCTGGTGTTTGAAGGCGGCTATGCGGTGGAGGCGGTGGGCGTCAACGTGGCGAATGTGCTGCAAGCTTTTGCATGAGACTTGATGCGGCAAGTGCTAGATGCCGATTGAAGTTTTTTGCGCTTGCGCTAATGCCCGCGCACTGCGGGCAAACGCATATACCCCGCCACCGGCAACGGCCATCAGCATCAGCGACAAGCCCAGGCTGGCCGACCAGTCCAGCATCAGCCCTGCTGCCGAGGACGCGACCAGCGCGCCCAGGGTGTAGGTCAGCACCAGCACCGCCGTGCTGTTGACCAGGGTGATACCGGTTTCGCGGCTACCGATGTCCAACATGGTGAGCGTGTAAAGCGTGCCACCCGCCGAGCCCCAGAGCAGCGCTACCGCCCACACCAGTGGGGTGTGCTGCGCCACCGCCAAGACCATAACGCCGGACATCAGTAAGAGCACAGCCAGCAGCACCATCAATCGGCGCCGTCCCAAAGAAGGCGAGGCAAAGCGGTCAGCCAGCATGCCTGCGGGAATGGCGCACAGCGTGCCGCCTAGGCCGCTCAGCGACAGTAGCAGAGCAGCGTCCCCGGCGGGCAGTCCCAGGCTCAGGCCGTAAATCGGCAGCACCGAGCTGAGACCCATCTCAAAAAACCCGCCAACAAAACCGGCCAGCATCACCACCGGGTTGGCCCGCACCGCATGCCACAGACCGATCAGGCCCACACGCGCGGTGTCGCTGTCATGGTCCTGCGGCAGGCGTGGTATCCAAGCGGTCCACGCCAGGCCGATCAGCATCAGGCCGATGACGATACGCAGGGCGGCAGGGTCGTCTGCGCCCAGCCAGGCCAATAGCGCGGGTCCGGTCACCATGGTCATGCCGATCAGGGTGGCATAGGCGCCAATCAGCGTGCCCCGGTGCTGCGGTGGAGAAAACTCGGCGATGAAGGATTCGGCCAAGACCCAGCGCATACCACCGGCCATCGCCCCAAGCAAGAGCAATACAAACCACGCGGCCAGCGCATCAGTCAGTAAAAAACCGCAGGTAGTGAGCAGTGGCGTGATTGACGCCAGCCACAGCGCATGGCGCCGTCCCAAGGCACGCGTGATCGCAGATGCAAAAGGCGTCATGATAAAAATGCCTAGCCATTCGGTGGCGGCAAACAGGCCTGCTACGGTGTTGGACACCTCGGCGCGCTTGAGCAATAAAAGCAGCAAAGGAAGCAGCATAAAAACGCCGCACAACTGAAACAGCGTGGAGCCGAAAACGGCCAGCAAACCGCGATGCGCCGCCATTACGCGGCCCTAGCCCGCACTGCCCAGGCTCAGGCCGGCATGTTCGCGCAAGGGGTGGAAATGGATTTTCGGAAAACGCTCTTGCGCCAGGCGCACGTCGTAGGGGCTGGTGCATAAAAAGGCCAGTGTGTCGGCCGCGTCTTTGGCCATGCGCTGCGGATAAGCGTTCACGAATTCGCGCAGTTCGGCGGGGCTGTCGGCGCTGATCCAGCGCGCGCCGGTGTACTGGCTGCCTTCTAAGCGGATGTCGGCGTCGTACTCGCCCTTGAGGCGGTGTTGCACCACTTCAAACTGCAATTGCCCCACAGCGCCCAAGAGCATATTGCCGCCCATCTCGGGCTTGAACACCTGGATCGCGCCTTCTTCGCCCAATTGCGCCAGGCCTTGCTGCAATTGCTTGGTGCGCAGCGGGTTTTTGAGTACCACCGTCATAAACATTTCGGGCGCAAAAAACGGTAGGCCGGTGTATTGCAGGTTGATCGTGCCGTCGGTAATCGTGTCGCCCAATTGCACCCCGCCGTGGGTGGTAAAGCCTACAATGTCACCGGCATAGGCCTCTTCGACGGCCTCGCGGCGCTGGCTCATAAAAGTCACCACGCTGGTCGGGCGCAACTCTTTGGCGGTGCGCATGACCTTGAGCTTCATGCCTGGCGTGTACTTGCCCGAAGCCATGCGCACAAAGGCGATGCGGTCGCGGTGGTTGGCGTCCATATTGGCTTGCACCTTGAAGACCACGCCGCTAAAAGCCTTGTCTTCGGGCTGCACTTCCTGCACCACCGGCTGGCGGTTGACCTGCACGGTGCTGGTACGGCTTTGCGGCGAGGGCGCCAGGTCCACCAAAGCGTCCAGCACTTCCATCACGCCAAAGTTGTTCACGCCCGAGCCAAAAAACACCGGGGTTTGCTTGCCCGCCAAAAAGGCGGCATGGTCCCAGGCGGGGGATGCGCCGGTAGCCAGCTCCATACTCTCTAGGGCGCTGGTCCATTCGTGGCCAAAGCGCGCTTGCAAGGCCTCGGGACGCGACAGGGCAATAGCGTCAAAGTCTTGCGGCAGGCGTTCGCTGCCGCTTTCGAACACCGTCATGGTGTCGGTGCGCAAATTGATGATGCCGCCAAACAATTTGCCCTGGCCGACCGGCCAGGTCATGGGCACGCAAGGCATGCCCAGTTCGCGCTCGATCTCGTCCAGAATGTCCAAAGGCTCGCGCACTTCGCGGTCCATTTTGTTGACGAAGGTGATGATGGGCGTATCGCGCTGGCGGCAAACTTCGATCAAGCGCCGGGTCTGCGCTTCCACACCATTGGCCGCGTCAATCACCATCAGCGCCGCATCCACGGCGGTGAGCACGCGGTAGGTGTCTTCTGAAAAGTCTTTGTGTCCGGGTGTGTCCAAAAGATTAATCACATGGTCGCGGTACACCATTTGCATTACGCTGGAGGCCACCGAAATACCGCGCTGCTTTTCGATCTCCATCCAGTCCGATGTGGCATGGCGCGAAGCCTTGCGCGCTTTCACCGACCCGGCGATCTGAATCGCGCCGGAAAATAGCAAGAGCTTTTCAGTTAAGGTGGTTTTACCGGCGTCGGGGTGAGAAATGATCGCAAAGGTGCGACGGCGGCGGGTTTCAGAGGCGAAGGACAAAGCGGGGGTTCCAAGGAGGCGGCGCGGTGCGCGCGAAGGGTGGGATTTTAGAGGTGCGTTTTGAGTCTTAGCGGGTCCTTCGCGCAGCCTGCAAGACTTCCAGCAATGGTGCCACGTCTTCTTGGTTGTTATAGACATGCGGCGTGATGCGAATGGCCAGGCCGCGATTTGTTCCAAAGTCGTGTGCAGCTTCGCGGTTGACCCAGTTTTCTTCCAGTGGCTGGCCGTCTTGCCAGTGCGCCGCCACATACAAAAAGCCCAGGCTGTAGGGCCCGAGCAGCCATTTGTAAGTAGCCGCCACCAGAAAGTCAGGCCGCACTTGCTTGATGTCCAGTGGCATTGCGCCCAGTGACTGGGTGGCATCGACCAATAACAGGCCGTCGTGTGCATCCAGTTCCCGCCGTATGGCTACCAGGTCGATCAGGCCGCCATCGGTCCAGTGGCAGGGGCAGAGCGAAGCCAAACGGGTGCGCGGGGTCATGGCCCGCAGCAGCGCGCGCGTCCAATCGCCGTCTTGCGGGCGGGCCACGGTCACGATATTCGCTCCTGCCAGACGCGCCGCCCGGCGCAAGGGGTAGTGGCTGGAGGGAAATTCATCGGCACAGATCAGCACCTTGTCGCCCGCTTGCCGCAGCGGCGGCGTTGCGTGAAAGCGGTGCCATGTAGGCGCAATTGAAGTAGGTCACCTCGGCAGGGATGTCAAAAAGCGCGCGCTGTCAGGGTAGGGACGGCGGATTCCTTGGCATAGTCGTTGCTTTGCTTAGTGAGGGCATGTCGGTTTAGACATCATAGGCCGTGGCCTGCTGTGCGGGCTGTGCAAGCGTTAGCTTCTGCGGTCCAAGCTGGTTGGGTGTGGAATTTGCCAACCATGGATTGCCCCGTGCTCAAGTAGCGGGCCGGATATGCCGATGTCAGGACATCATGGATTCTTTTTTGGAGTCCCAATTGGAAATAGTGCGATGAAGCGTGTTGCTTGTTGGTGTTTCTGTCTGCTGTTGAGCGCCTGCGGTGGTGGGAGTGGTGACGCGCGCCTGGACAACGTGCTGGCCGCCTTGACCCCTAGCGGCAACACATTACGCGGCACGGCCGCAGTCGGTGTGGCCTTGACCGACTCGAAGGTGAAAGTTCGCTGTCCCAGTACCAACCGCCTGCGCTTACCCATCACCATCAGCGCAGCCAACCCCGCCGTGGTGACGGTACCGGATAGCACCGCCTTGTCAGACGCCTTGGTTTTTGACGGTCAGACCGTCATGCTGCAGACTACCGGGAAGTTACCAGCGCCGCTCAACGGCTTCCAAAACTACTTTATCGTGAATACGGTCAAGGTGGCCGGCAGTGCCACGCAATTTAGTTTGTCTGATTCACCCAGCGGCCTGCCCATTCTCAGCACCAACGGCGCCACCCAAAGCGGGAGCCACACCTTGGTGCCCAGCAGTATTATTGAAAGAACGGTTACAACCGACGCCAAGGGCACGTTTGCGATCGATGCATTGGGTGATTACAAGGCGCTCTCGCCTTGTCTGCTCGAAATAGTGCCCGCCGATGGCGCGAAGCTCCATTCCATTGCCCTGTCCTTGTTTGGGGTGGCCAACATCACGCCATTGACAGACGCGTTGCTGGCTACGCTGGTTGAGGTAAGTGACCTTGCGGCCTACTTTGGTACCTTCAATGAAAGCGCTGCGTCCAGGCTCGGGCAGTTGGCTACGACCAATAACATCCAAGCCGCGTGGGAAAAAATCAAGACCGGCCTGATTGCCAATGGCTTTGATGTCAGTGCCATCCAGACTGAGCCCATCACCCAGCCTTTGTATGCAGCCTATAACTGCGGCGGTGAGGTGGAGATCAGCTTGGATGATCCGGCAGTGTTCAAATTCAAAGGCGAAGGCGTCACCAGCAACGACCTGGCCGTGACCCTGAAGACCTCGGGCACGCTGCCCCAAGCCCTCAGCGAAGCGAATACCTACTATGTCGTGGGCGCAAATGCAAAGGGCAATGAATTTAAGCTCTCTGACGTTAAAGGCGGTACGCCGATGAGCACCAAGGGTAATGTGCAGGATGGCGTGCACCTGGCCTATGTGGGCAACAAATTGTGTACCAATGTCGGCAACGGCTACGACAAATTGCTCGACAACATCAAAAGCATGGAAACGGATGCGTTGGTGTATGCGGCCTTGCTGGCAGGCAAGGAAAAGCTCATTACCTTGGTCAAGCTCGACAGCCACGGTGTGGCACTGAAAAACCAGTTCGCCAAATGGCAGGATAACGGTAGCGAGCAAGCCGGAACGCAATGGGACTGCGTGCACGACACCGTGAACCATGTGTATTGGGAAGTCAAGCGCAACGACCCCAACCATATGCGCCATAAAGGGCACAAATACAGCTGGTACGACAGCAGCATCACCGCGGTGCAAACCACGGATGCGACGACCAATAAAACAACGACGCTTGGTTACCAATTAAACGGCGGTTCGGCGGGTACCGAACTCAACACCACCTGCAAAGGCGTAGGCGATCCGGCCAAATGCAATACCGAAAGTTATGCCAAGTCGGTGAATAACAACAAGTTGTGTGGTTTTGATACCTGGGTAGTGCCCAGCATTGATGAGCTCCAAAAATTTCCCCTCAATTACGCTGCATCGGTACTGGCCAACACCGATTACTTTCCCGACCTGGAGACCGAACCCGTGGCTAGCACCGCATTTTGGTCGCGCACCCCCAGCGCGAATAATGCCCAGGGGAAATACGCTTGGACCTTTAACTTTGGGACTGGTAAAGTGGTCGACGGCTTGAAGTCCAGCCCCCGTCCGGTACGTCTGATGCTGCCCGTGCAGTCCTACGCCGTCAAAGTGACGACTACGACCAAGACCGATGGAAGCAAAGTGACCGACTACGGCATCACCGAGGCCAGCAAGGGTGTGGTGACGCTGGACGGCAGCCCGAAAACCCCTATCGCCTCTGACCAGTTAATCAGCTTGCGCACCACCGGCACCTTGCCCCAAACGCTCAGCCAATTTGAAAGCTATTACGTGGTCGATGCCGATGCCACCGGTTCCACTTTCAAGCTGTCTAAAGCGCAATCAGGTTTGCCGCTCAACACATTGGCAACCGATAAAAACTGGAACGTGGTCGGCCCGCATTTTGTGGTGGTGGGGGGCAAACCCACGCCCAAGCAACGCGATGCAGATACCTGCAATCCTGCCATCGAAGTTACCCGCCCCGACACGCGGTTTTCCGTCAGCGCGGGCGAGGTCACGGACAGTGTCACAAAACTCATTTGGCGGCAATGCGTGGAGGGTTTGAGCGGCGATAACTGCAGCAGCGGTCAGGCCAAAGCGGCCACCCAGGCTGAGGCTGTGGGCCTTGCCACGGTGGCCATGGGCGCCGATAAAAAGCCCTGGCGCTTGCCTACTAAGCAGGAGTTGGCCAGCCTGGTGGACCGCAAATGCACAGGCGTGTGGAAATTCAAAACTGCTGCCAGTGGCTTGTGGATGACTTCACGCCTATTCACCGTCACGACCGGTTGGGAGCAAGAGGTCGCATGGAGCAACCCGGTGTTGGTCGATGGGCAGGGTATGGAATTCAGCGCTGATGCCACGCAATGGCATGATGCCGCGGCCAGCAGCGATGTCTACATGCGCAAGAAATCTCCGCAAGGTAGCCCGGTGCGTATCGCCGGCGAGTCGGGCATGGGGTGGTCGGACGGTGTGCCGGCCGACCCGCTGGACAGCGATCCGAGCCCCCACGCGCCAACACCTTTGTGGTACACACAGCGTGTTTTCACGCTTAGTGGCGCCGGCACCCAAGATGCGGCATGGTCGGAACCGGTGCAAATCAAAGACAACAGTAGTTTGCAGTTCAGTGCGGATAACCTGAACTGGCACTTCCCACCCAAGAGCAGTGATGTCTACATGCGCGACGGGCCCAATTCGCCTGGCATCATCATGCGCGGTGAGGTCGGTGGTGTCTCTAGCCCCGGAACCAGCGTCACTGGCGTGGCATTTTTCCGTGGTCAGTATGTGGCTGGCCTCGATCCCTTTCCCAAGGGCGGAAGTTTCAACAAGCCCCAACCCGACTACCCGGTGCTCACGGCTTCTTCCAAGCAAGGCATGGTCATAGGTTATGCGTTTTACCGGGGTGACTTGCCACCGGGTACACCGCGCGGTGGCTCATTTGCCTACCCGACGCCTGAAAGTGTCGGCTGGTCTGATGGTATTCCCAAAGAGGTGATTACCAGCGAGGTGGTGTCCGCTGCGGATTCGGCGCGTGCTATCAACCAAAGCAAATTTCCCCAAGGCATCACCTTTCCCTTCCCGCAAGCGACCTGGACCGCCACCGTTGTGCCCAATAGTTCGGCCGCCTGGATTGTCAATTTCTACGATGGCACCGAGACCACCGTCGATAGCGCGACCAGCGGCATATTTGTTCGTTTGGTGCGCAGCCCTTAAGCCCTGTCGCGCCGACCTATGCGAATCGAAATACCGCAAACCAAGAAGCTGGTCTATGAGATGCTCATCTCCATGCGCTGGGGCGATATGGACGCCATGGGCCACATCAATAACACCACGTATTTCCGCTACATGGAGACGGTGCGCATTGACTGGATGCGCTCCATCGGATGCATGCCCAGCGCCCAAGGCGAAGGGCCCATCATCGTCAACGCGTTTTGCAATTTCTACCGCGAGTTGCGCTACCCCGGTGAGGTGCTGCTCAAGATGTACGCCAGCGATCCGGCGCGCACCACGTTTGAGACTTGGGTCACCATGGAGCCGGCGGACCAGCCCGGGTCTATCCATGCCGCAGGTGGTGCCACCACGATCTGGGTCGACTTTCCTAGCCAGCAAGCCATGCCCCTGCCGCAGTGGGTGCGCGAGATCGTGACCTGGTAAGTGCGCGGGCACTAGCGCCGGCCCATAGCGCTAGGCTGTTTTGGTATCATCCGCCTACCCCGAGGAGCGTTGCAGTTCACGCAAAGTGAATGAGGCTCGGGGTACAGGGGCTCTGACTCCTGCATGTTTCAACTGCGCTCACCCACTGGTATCTGCGGGGTGAGTCACCTTTCTCCCGGTTCGCCAGTGGTTTTCAAAATGTACTTTTTGGAGCCTTTGTCATGAACGCTGTATTGAAACCCATCAAAAACCAAGACTATGAAATTGCCGATCTGAGCCTGGCCGCTTGGGGCCGCAAAGAACTCAACATTGCCGAGACCGAAATGCCCGGCCTGATGGCGATTCGCGAAGAATTCGCCAAAGCCCAGCCCCTCAAAGGCGCGCGCATCACAGGATCGCTGCACATGACAATACAGACTGCGGTGCTGGTCGAAACCCTGCAAGCCCTGGGCGCGCAAGTGCGCTGGGCTTCGTGCAATATCTTTTCTACCCAAGACCACGCCGCTGCCGCCTTGGTGGCCGCCGGTACGCCGGTATTTGCCTACAAAGGCGAGTCGCTAGAAGACTATTGGGATTACACCCACCGTATTTTTGAATTCGGCGGTAAAAAAGGCTCGGCCGCCGAAGGCCCAAACATGATTTTGGACGACGGCGGCGACGCCACGCTCTTGATGCACCTGGGCGCCAAGGCCGAGAAAGACCTCAAAGTGCTGGCCAAGCCCGGCAGCGAAGAAGAAGTCTGCTTGTTCAAGGCCATCAAAGCCAAGCTCAAAGTCGACCCGACCTGGTACAGCCGCCGCCTGAAAAACATCATCGGCGTGACTGAAGAGACCACCACCGGTGTGCTGCGTCTGAACGAAATGGCCGCCCGTGGCGAACTGGCCTTCCGTGCCATCAACGTCAATGATTCGGTGACCAAGAGCAAGTTCGACAATCTGTACGGCTGCCGCGAGTCTTTGGTCGATGCCATCAAGCGTGCCACCGACGTGATGATCGCCGGCAAAGTCGCTGTGGTCGCGGGTTACGGCGATGTGGGCAAGGGCTCGGCCCAGGCCTTGCGTGCCTTGTCGGCCCAGGTGTGGGTGACCGAGATCGACCCGATCAACGCCCTGCAAGCCGCCATGGAAGGCTACAAAGTGGTCACCATGGAATACGCAGCCGACAAGGCCGACATTTTTGTGTCCGCCACCGGCAACAAAAACGTCATCACCTACAAGCACATGGCGGCCATGAAAGACCAGGCCATCGTCTGCAATATCGGCCACTTTGACAACGAGATCGATGTCGAATCCCTGTCCAAATGCAAGTGGGAAGAAATCAAGCCCCAAGTGGACCATGTGATTTTCCCGGCCAAAGGCAAAACGCCTGCCAAGCGCATCATCTTGTTGGCCAAAGGCCGCTTGGTGAACCTGGGCTGCGGCACGGGCCACCCCAGCTTTGTGATGTCTTCCAGCTTTGCCAACCAGACCATCGCCCAGATCGAGCTGTTCAGCAAGCCCAAGGAATACAAAAACGGCAAGGTCTATGTGCTGCCCAAGCACCTGGACGAAAAAGTGGCCCGCCTGCACCTGAAAAAGGTCGGCGCCATGCTGACTGAGCTGACCCAAGAGCAGGCCGATTACATCGGCGTAGACAAGTCTGGCCCCTATAAAGCGGACACCTACCGGTATTGATGCGGCATTGAATGCGCATTGACCAATTGCTGGTCCAGCGCCAGCATGCCAGCACCCGTTCGCAGGCGCAGCGCCTGATTGCCGATGGGGTGTTGTGGCAGCAAGGGGATACGTGGAAACGCATCCTCAAAAACGGCGATGAAGTCCCCGAGGACGCACCGCTTACGCTGCTCAATACCGCCGAGGCGCGCTATGTGTCGCGCGGTGGCCTCAAGCTTGAGGCTGCCCTGGCGCATGTGCAATTGGACGTTCGGGGTATGGCATGCCTGGATGTGGGCCAGTCCACCGGAGGCTTTACCGATTGCTTGTTGCAGCACGGTGCCGCGTCGGTGGTGGGCGTGGACGTGGGCAGCGCGCAGTTGCATCCGCAATTGCGCACCGACCCGCGCGTGCTCTGTGTGGAAAAAGTCAATGCGCGTGCTTTGACGGCCGACGACTTGCTGCAAGCCTACGACGACAGCATCGGCGAGCAAGGTGTGTTTGATAGTGGCGAGGAGCCTGACGATGGGGGCGACGCGGCGCAACCCTTTGCGCCCAACTTTGACCTCATCGTGGCCGACTTGTCCTTTATCTCGCAAACCTTGGTCTTGCCCGCTGTGGTTGCCCTGCTCAAGCCGGGCGGCAGCTTGCTGACCCTGGTCAAGCCGCAGTTTGAACTGCAGCCCGGTCAGGTGGGCAAAGGCGGCATTGTCAGAGACGCATCTTTGTATTTGTTTGTGGAGCAACGCCTGCGCGATGCATGCGCTGCCCTTGGCCTGGAGGTCACTGCGTGGTTCGACTCGCCCATCAGCGGCGGCGACGGCAACCGCGAGTTTTTTATTTGCGCCCGGTATCCGGGCCTTGAACCTACTTCCCAATGAGAACGCCATGTTTTCTACTCCTCGGGTTCCAGTTAGTCTGGAATTCTTTCCTCCCAAGACCTTGGAAGGCGCTGACAAACTGCGCCTAGTGCGCCAGCAGCTTTCCGTTGTACATGCCCGTTTTTGCTCCGTGACCTACGGGGCCGGAGGCTCCACCCAAGAGGGTAGCCTGCGCACCGTGGCCGAAATCGCCAGCGAGGGCGAAAGCGCCGCCGCGCACTTCACCTGCATCCATGCGACGCAAGACTCGGTGCGCGCCCATTTGCACACCTTGCAGTCCATGGGCGTGCGCCATTTGGTGGCATTGCGCGGCGACTTGCCAGAGGACTATGTGCCGGGCGCGTTTCCATATGCCAGCGATTTGGTCGCCTTTGTGCGCAAGGAAACCGGTAAGGACTTTCATATCGAAGTGGCTTGCTATCCCGAAACGCATCCGCAGGCCGCGTCCCCGCAAGACGATGTACGCGCCTTTGCCGCCAAAGTGCACGCCGGAGCGGACTCGGCCATCACCCAGTATTTTTATAACGCCGATGCCTACTTTCGCTTTGTGGAAGAAACGGCGGCCCTGGGGCTGGACATCGACGTGGTGCCGGGCATCTTGCCGATTGCCAACACCGGCCAGTTGCTGCGTTTTTCAGCGGCCTGTGGCGCCGAGATACCGCGCTGGATACGCCAGCGCCTGGAAAGCTTTGGCCAGGACATGGCCTCGGTACAAGCCTTTGGGCTGGACGTGGTAACGCGCTTGTGCGAGCGTTTGCTTGCCGGGGGCGCGCCGGGCTTGCATTTCTACACGCTTAACCAGAGCGCGCCTACGCTGGCGATTTGCCGGGAAGTGGGTTTGCTAGGCACTGCGGCGCAAGCGCAGCTGGTGGTGCATTAGCAACGGCCGTCGTCCGCGGCCGCTGTCTTGTCAGGCTTGGGGCTGCGCTGGCGCGCCTGGTTACCCTGCAAGCGCTGCTATAGAGCGCGCTGGGGTGGGCTGTCAGCCCCCCGACTCCAGCGTATGCCGCGCATGCCCGTCTTGCTTGAGCGTCTGCACCAGTTGCGGCAGCGCCAGCGCCAATTGCGCTTTGAGGGTGAAGGGCGGGTTGATCAGGAACACGCCGCTGGCGGGCAGGCCCGGGCGCACGGTTTCGCCGGCGTCGTCTTGCAAAAGTTTGCTCGATTTCACCGTCAGCGTAATGTCCAGCCAACTCTTGCCCGCTTTGTTGGCCAGCGTACGCAGTTTGCGCGGCAGGTCGTGCGCCTCCGGGCGCGGGATGATGGGGTACCAGACCATGTAATTGCCCGTGGCAAAGCGCGTCAGCGCGTCGGCCACCATGGCGGCGACGCGGCCATAGTCGCTTTTGATTTCATAGCTGGGGTCGCACAGCAGCAGGGCGCGGCGCGAAGGCGGTGGCAGGTATTTTTTGACCGCTTCAAATCCGTCCTCGCGGGCAATCGCCACTTGGCGCCCGGCCTCCAGTTGTGCGATATTGGCGTTCAGGGTCTTGCTGTCGGTGGGGTGCAACTCAAACAGTTTGAGTTTGTCGCGCCCGCGCAGCGGCTGCTGGCAAATAAAGGGCGAGCCCGGATAAATCTTCCACTGGCCCGGCGCATTAAAGCCGGCCACCATGTCCAAATAGTCCTGTACCAGCGGTGCCCAAGGCTGCGCAGGGCTGGTCTGCGCCAATTTGAGAAAGCCCTGGCTGGCCTCGGCACTGGTTTGGGCGTAATCACCGTCCAGCCGGTACAGGCCAGCCCCGGCATGCGTGTCTAGCACGGTAAACGGGGTTTCCTTGAGCGTCATGTGCTTGAGCAGCGCCAGCAAAACCAGGTGTTTGAGCACGTCGGCGTGGTTGCCCGCGTGAAAAGCGTGTCGATAACTGAACATAGCGACGATGGTAACCGCCGCCTGCCCCAGCCCAGGGTCTTGAACGGACAATCGCAGTTTTCGATCCGACCGGTATTTGTGGACTTTGTTTCAACCCTGATGGCTTTGGCCGCTGACTGCGGCCCACTCGCGCACCATGCGCAGCATGCGCAGTTGGCGCAGGCTCTGGCCTTGTCGCTGGGCAGCGCCGTCGCGGCTACGCTGCTGGCTCTAGGGGCGAGCGCCTGCATTTTGTCTACGGGTCTGGGAATGCGCACCGCGTCCGCGCCAGCTACGTTTTTGCCTGCCATGCTGGCCTTGCCCCATGTGGCTTTTGCTTTGGGCTGGGCGTTATTGCTGGCACCCTCGGGCGCGTTGGTGCGGCTTTTATTTGCCTTGCTGCAACCCTGGGCTGAGCGGATGCCCTGGACGCTGGACGCGCCGCCGCCCTGGCAAAGCACGCAAGATCCCTGGGCCCTGGGCTTGACGCTCGTGCTGGTGTGCAAAGAAATTCCGTTTTTGCTATGGGGCGCCCTGGCGCAGATGCAGCGGCCTGATCTGGCGCAGGCCTGGCAAGCGCAAATGCGTGTCGCGGCCACTTTGGGCTATAGCGCGCAGTCGGCCTGGTGGCGCGTGGTTTGGCCGCAGCTGCTACCTCGCTTGGCCGGGCCGCTGGTGGCGGTGTGGGCCTATAGCCTGTCGGTGGTGGACGTGGCCTGGATCATCGGGCCGGGCGCACCTCCTACGTTGGCGGTGCTGGCTTGGCAATGGCTGCAGGATGCGGATCCGGCGCTCCGAGCGCAAGGACTGCGTGCTGTTTCAGTGCTGTTGCTTTGCACGGCGCTGGGCGCTGGGCTGGCCTGGCTGCTGTACCGCGTCGACCGGCGTTGGCTGGCACCCAGGCGCTGGTCGCGCGGGCCCCAGCACTTGGTGCATCCCCAAGGCCGGCCAGGCGGCGCGATCAGGGCCGCCATCGGGCGCTTGCTGCTGCAAGCCCTGCCTGGCGCGTACGCAGGGGTCGCCGCCGCACTGCTTTGGGCCAGTGTGGCGGGGCCTTGGCCTTTTCCTGCGTTGTGGCCGCAGGCCTGGACTTTGCAGGCCTGGCAACAAGTGCTGGGCAGTACCAGCGTGTTGTATACCACCTTGTGGCTAGGCCTGGCCAGCGCCGTTAGTGCTTTGGTGCTGGCGGTGGCCTGTCTGGAATGCTTGCCTGCGCGCTGGCATGCGGCGCTGTTTGGCGCGTCTTACCTGCCGCTGGCGGTGCCAACCTTGCTCTGGGCCATGGGCTTGCAGCGTCTTTGCATCGCGCTGGGATGGGATGCCAGCGCTTGGGGCCTTTGGCTGGCGCACAGTCTGAGCGTTTGGCCTTATGTGTTGCTGAGTTTGCAAGGCCCGTATGCGGCGCTGGACCCGCGTGGGGCGCAGGTAGCGGCCAGTCTGGGCCGTTCACACTGGGCGTATTTGTGGCGGGTGCAATGGCCTGTGTTGCGTGCCCCCTTGGCAGCGGCTTTTGCAGTGGGCTTTGCAGTCAGCGTGGCGCAGTTTTTGCCAACCTTGTTTGTGGGCGGCGGGCGCTTTGCGACGGTGACTACCGAAGCGGTGGCGCTGTCTGCGGGCGGCCAGCGTTCGCTGGTAGCCGCTTATGCCTTATTGCAATGGCTCTTGCCTGCTTGCTGGTTCGCACTGGCGCTGTGGCTGGGTCGCACGCGGCGTTTTATGTCCCCGTTTGTCAGGCCCGCGCTGGCTTAGGATGCAGCCCCCGTATGCCCAGCCCAACCCCTACGCCAGCGGCACTGCATCGCGCACCGAACGCACCCGGCGCCGTGTCGACACCGCGTCCGCAAGATGCTGCCCCCGCGCTGCACGTGCAGGTGCGAAGCCTGCGCAGCCCCAGGGCTGTCTTGGTGCAAGGATTGGACATCGCGGTGCCCGGCGGCGCGGTGCATACGCTGATGGGGGCCAGCGGTTCGGGCAAGTCCAGCTTGCTGGCGGCGGTGTGCGGCACGCTGGCCCCTGGCTTGCAATTTATGGGCGAGGTACATGTCATGGGCCGGCGCGTGGACCACTTGCCTACGCGTGCGCGGCGCATTGCTATGTTGTACCAAGACGATGTGTTGTTCCCGCATATGACGGTGCGGGAAAACCTCTTGTTCGCCATTGCCGCAGGGCCGCCAGCGGCGCGCGAGGCGCAGGTGGCGCAGGCCTTGGAGGAAGTGGAATTGGCCGGTTTTGCAAACGCCGATCCGGCCACGCTGTCGGGTGGCCAACGCGCCCGCGCGGCCTTGGCGCGTGCTTTGCTGTCGCAACCGCAGGCCTTAGTGCTCGATGAACCTTTTGCAAAACTTGATGTGGCGCTGCGCCAGCGCATGCGCGCATTGCTTGGTGTTGCAGTGGCACGGCGCGGCATTGCGGCCATCGTGGTGACACATGACCCGACCGATATCTTGGACGCACTGTGTGTCACGCACTTAAGCGCGCCCTGAGATGACATAGCGTGTCATCACTTGCACCGACAATGGCGCTATGTTGGACCGCTACACCACCCGCCTGATACGCCCGGCTGTGCAGGCCCTGGCGCGTCCGCTGCTGCGTGGCGGTATCTCGGCCAACAGCATTACTTGGGCGGGGTTTGCCTTGGGCCTGCTCGCTGCCGCTTGTGTAGCAGCGCAGGCGTGGATGGCGGGCTTGGCCTTGTTATGGCTGTCCCGCCTGTGTGATGCGCTGGACGGCGCAGTCGCCCGCATGGGCGTAGGCCGTTCAGCGGTCGGTGGCTTTTTAGATATTGCGTTGGACTTTGTGTTTTATGCGCTGATGGTGCTGGCTTTTGCGCTGGCCGACCCAGCGGCTAATGCATTGCCCGCAGCGGTGTTGATCACCGCTTTTGTCGGCACTGGCAGCAGTTTTTTGGCCTTTGCCACGTTGGCGGCGCAGCGCGGCCTGCATAACCCGCAGATGCCGGACAAATCTTTTTACTTTGTGGGCGGCTTGACCGAAGCGACCGAGACGCTGGCGGTCTTGTGCGCTATGTGTATTTGGCCTGCCTACTTCGCGCCGCTGGCATATGGCTTTGCCGGGCTGTGCTTTGTCACTTGGTTGGGCCGCATCGCTGCGGGTATGCGCTTGCTTCGTGATACAAAGCCCAGCCGACAGACGGCACCAAACCATCAACCGCCCAGAGCGGGTATGGGGCAGGACGCCGGTGTTTAACGCGCGCATGCTGTGGCGTTTGGCGTGGTGGGCCTTGCTGGCGCTGGCCCTCGTCGGCGTGGCGCGAGGTGCCGATTGGTTCAGTCTGGCGCATTTGCAAGCGCAGTACCAAGATTTGCAGGCTTGGTATATACACGCGCCCTGGACAGTGCGCGCTGCGTTTTTTAGCTTGTATATCGTATTGGCCAGCGCTGCGGTGCCGGGCATTGTGGTGCTGACTTTGGCCGGTGGCGCCGTGCTGGGTTTTGGCTGGGGATTGTTGTTGGTGTCCTTTGCCTCCAGCCTGGGCGCTACCTTGACCCTGCTGGTGGTGCGCCATGTATTGGCCGATAACTTGGCTGCCTATTGGGGTGCGGGTATGACACGGCGCCTGGCCCGTATGACGCAAGGCTTAGAGCGCGAAGGTGTTTTTTATTTGCTCAGTTTGCGTCTGATTCCACTGGTTCCGTTCGGGGCGATCAATGTGCTGATGGGCTTGACGCGCATGCCGGCCTGGCGCTTTTATCTGTTCAGCCAATTGGGCATGCTGCCCTCGACCCTGATTTATTTGCAAGCGGGCAGCCAATTGGCCGCATTGCGTTCGGTGTCTGAAGTATTGCAACCCCAAGTTGCAGCGGTCTTGTTTGCGCTGGCCTTTGCCTTGGCCGCCACGCCGTGGCTGACGCGGCGCACAGGGGCCTGGCTGCGTCGGCGCACGGTGGCCGCACGCTGGAAGCGACCTGCGCGCTTTGATTACAACCTGATCGTCATCGGCGGCGGCGCCGGCGGTTTGGTCTCGGCCTATGTAGCCGCGCACGCGCAAGCGCGCGTGGCCTTGGTCGAGGCAGGCGAGATGGGCGGCGATTGCCTCAACCGCGGTTGCGTACCCAGCAAAGCCTTGCTTCAAAGTGCGCGCGTCGCGCAACAAGCGCGGCACGCCCAGGGTTTTGGGGTGCAGACCGGGCCGGTGCAGGTGGACTTCGCGGTGGTCCTACAGCGGGTGCGCAGCATCATCGCCGCCATCGCGCCCAACGACAGTCCCGAGCGGTACCGCGCGATGGGTGTCGATGTAGTGCAGGCCTATGCCTACCTCGTGGACCCTTGGACCGTGGAGTTGCGCCGCAGCGGCCAGGCGCCCGAGCGCATTAGCGCGCGCAACATCATCTTGGCGACCGGCTCCCAGCCCGTGGTGCCTGCGATCGCTGGCTTGCAAGACAGCGGCTATGTGACCAGCGATACCTTGTGGGATGTTTTGGAGAAAGCGGGCGCGCTGCCACAGCGCATTGCCATCGTCGGTGGCGGGCCGGTGGGCTGCGAGTTGGCACAAGCTTTTGCGCGCCTGGGTGCGCAGGTGACGGTAGTGGAAAGCGGGCCCGTATTGCTGTCTAAAGAAGATGCAGATGTCAGCACGCTGGTGCAAGCCGCACTAAGCGCCGATGGTGTGCGCGTATTCACAGCGCACCAAGTCTTGCGCTGCGAAACATTGCCGCAGCATGCGGGTGCGGACAAATTGATCGTGCTGCGTCAAAATTCCACGCGCCAGAGCGGCTCGTCCATTGGGCTTGCTTCACCCGCGGCGCAAGACGACGAATTTGCCGTGCCCTACGATTTGCTCATCTGCGCCACCGGCCGCAAGCCACGGCTGCATGGTTTTGGCTTGCAAGACTTGGGCATCGCCAGCGATACGCTGTTGCACACCGATGCCTATTTGCAAACCCTGATCCCCTCGATTTACGCGGCCGGTGATGTGGTCGGCCCCTACCAATTCACCCATGCCGCCGCGCACCAGGCCTGGTATGCGGCGGTCAATGCCTTGCTCGACGGTTGGGGCGCCTTGCGGCCTGACTACAGCCTATTGCCCACGGCCGTCTATGTGGCTCCACAAGTGGCGCGCGTGGGCCTCAACGAACAACAAGCGCAGGCGCGCGGTGTGGCCTACGAAGTCACCCGCTTCGACCTGGCGGGGGTGGACCGGGCGGTTTGCGATGCCGCCTTGGGCACGGTACCGGCGGGCTTTGTGAAAGTCCTTACCGTCCCGGGTCGCGATACCCTGTTGGGCGTGTCTATCGTGGGCGAGCAAGCGGCCGAGTTGCTTGCGCCCTATGCGCTGGCGATGCGCCAGGGTCTGGGTTTGAAGGCGATTTTGGCCACGATTCATACCTATCCGACGCTCAGTGAGTCGGCCAAGCAAGTGGCCGGGCAATGGCAACGCGCCCATTTGCCCGCAGCGGCCATGCCTTGGTTGGCGCGCTGGCACCGCTGGCGGCGCGGCTAGTCAGGAGGCGACACAATTGGCGGCAATGCAAGCAAACTCCGGCCCCATAGTGCGCGACCTGGTGCTGGTCGGCGGCGGCCACAGCCATGTGGCAGTGTTAAAAGCCTTTGGCATGCAGCCCTTGGCGGGTTTGCGCATCACATTGGTGTGCACCGACGCGCACACGCCGTATTCAGGCATGTTGCCCGGCTATGTGGCGGGGCATTACGACTATGACGACGTCCATCTCGACTTGGTGCGCCTGTGCGTTTTTGCGGGTGCGCGTTTTGTGCGCGCGCAAGTGACGGGTATTGACCGTGCGGCGCGCCAAGTGCTGCTGCAGGGGCGTCCGCCGCTGGATTACGATGTACTGGGGATCAACACCGGCTCGACGCCGCAGGCAGCCCAGGTGCCGGGCGCCATCGACCATGCCATTGCAGTCAAACCCATCGCCGCGTTTCACGCCCGCTGGCTGCAATTGCTCGACAAGGTGCGCGCTGGGCAGGGGCCGCGCCGCATTGCGGTAGTGGGCGCGGGCGCTGGCGGGGTGGAGTTGCTGCTGGCGATGCAGTACCGCTTGCGCAAGGAATGCAAAGCGCTAGGGCTGCAAACGCCGCAATTTATATTGCTTTCTGCTTCGCCATCCATCTTGCCCATCCATAACGCCCGCGTGCGTGCCCGTTTTATGCAGGTCTTGCAAGCGCGCGGCGTGCAAGTGCATTTAGGCGCGCGGGTACAGGCGGTCAGCGCCAACGGGGTGCAGGTGCTGCGCTCCGTAGATGCTGACCCTGGTGCCCCTGTGGCGCTGCAGGTTGAAGGCACCCAGGCCAATACACCTGCCAGCGCAAGCGTAGACGCACGCGCAAGCCCAACTGCAATTGCCAAACCTGGTGCCACCCCAACTTTGAGCGGCGCAAATGCACTGGATAACGTAGAGACCGACACCGTTTTCTGGGTCACGCAAGCGGCAGGAGGCAGTTGGCTGGCGTCCACCGGATTGGCACTCGATGCTGACGGCTGTGTGCGTGTGAACGCCTACTTGCAGTCCGACACCGACGCACGTATTTTTGCCAGCGGCGATGTCGCCGCTTTCGGCCCGCGCGCTTTGGAAAAGGCCGGTGTGTTTGCCGTGCGCATGGGTATGCCGCTGGCGCGCAATCTGCGCCGGGCTGTGTGCGGCCAAGCCTTGCAGGCCTACCGCCCGCAACAACACTGGCTGGCACTGATCAGTACCGGCGATCGTTATGCCGTCGCCTCGCGCGGCCTGCTCGGTTTTGCGGGGAGCTGGGTGTGGCGCTGGAAAGACCACATCGACCGCCGTTTTATGCAGCGTTTCTCTGATTTGGGCGTCCCCGCGATGGCGCCCTTGGCGCGAGACGCCGGCGCGCAAGCGCTGGCTCACTTTGCCAACCTAGACGCCCAAGAGCGCGCCCAAGCGCAAGCGGCCCAGGCCATGCGCTGCGGTGGCTGCGCCGCCAAAGTGGGCGCTGGCGTTTTGGGCCGGGCCCTGGGCGCCTTGCAAATGCGCGATAGCCCCGACGTACTGATCGGCCTGTCCGCGCCCGATGATGCCGCCTTGGTGCGCATTCCCGCAGGCAAAGCGCAAGTGCAAACCGTAGATTTTTTCCGCGCCTTCATCGACGACCCGTATCGGTTTGGCCAGATAGCCGCCAACCATGCGCTAGGCGATATTTTTGCCATGGGCGCTAGGCCGCATACCGCTACGGCGATTGCTGTGGTGCCGCCCGGGCTGGATCGGCAAACCCAGGGCGTTTTATCGCAGCTGATGGCCGGCGCGGTGCACGTGCTCAACACCGCAGGCTGCGCGCTGGTGGGCGGCCACAGCGGTGAAGGGCCGGAGTTGTCGCTGGGCTTTGCCATTAACGGTTGGGTGGATGTGGACGCGCAGGGCCAGCCCGTGCAGTTACTGCGCAAAGCCGGCGCGCACGCGGGTGATGCCTTGATTTTGACCAAGCCCTTGGGCACCGGCACCTTGTTTGCCGCGCATTCCCTGGGCCGGGCGCGTGGTCGCTGGGTGGAGGCGGCGCTGGAGAGCATGGCCCAGTCCAGCCAGGACGCTTCCCGCACCGTGATGCAGCACGGTGCACGGGCGTGTACCGATGTCACCGGCTTTGGGCTGCTGGGGCATTTGGTGGAAATGCTGCAAACCCAGCGGCTCGGTGCCCAATTGGACTTGGTGGCATTGCCGCTGCTCGATGGCGCATTAGCGTCTATGCAGGCCGGTATTTTTAGCTCCTTGCATAGCAGCAATGCGCAGCAAGGCGTAGCGATTGCGGGGGGCCAAGCGACGCCCCAGGCCGAACACGCGCCACGGCCCCAAGACTGGGAACAGCAGTTACGCCGCGAGATGCTGTTTGATCCGCAAACCGCCGGCGGTTTGCTGGCCTGTGTGCCTTGGGAGCAGGCGCAGCCTTGTTTGCGGGCCTTGCGGGCGCAGGGCTACACGCAGTGCGCGCTGATCGGTCGCGTGTGCGAAGTGGCTGATTTCCGGGCGCCCATCAGGCTCGTGGAACAATAGGGGTATGACGGACGTATCACCGACACCCCGCGCAGACTCTGTGGTCACGGGTGAAGACGCCATAGCCCTGGGCGCCCAAGTGGCCGCCAGACCCTACCGACGGCCCGAACATTTGGTTTTGTGGGGTATGGGTCCGGCCCATATTCGCTTGCTGGAGCATTTCAAACGCCACCCCCTGGCGCATGTCCGGATTACCGTGTTGACCTCGCAAAGCCAGGCGTTTGCACCACGCAAGCTGGCGCGCTATGTGGCCAACGACTTGCCCTTGGCCGACTGCATGGTGGATCTCGAGCCGCTGTTGCAGCAAGACAAAGTGCTGTGGACAGGACGCCAAGGCCGTGGACTCAATGCAGTATCGCGCAGCATCTTGCTCGATGACGGGCAGACGCTGCGCTATGACGTACTGTCCATCAACACCGGCCCGGTACCCCACCGCGAAGCGATCGAGGTTGCCATGCCTGGTGCCCGCGAGCATGGTTTGTTTGTGCCGCCGCTTGAAGGCTTTGCCACTTTGTGGCCCAAAGTCTGCGGTTTGGGCCGCAGCCGCGCGCTGCGCATGGCAGTCATCGGCGCTGGCACCGAAGGCTTTGAACTGGCTCTGGCCGTGCGCCAGCGCATGCCCACGGCCTCGGTGACATGGATCATCGGCCCCCAGCAGGCCGGCGCTGCGGACGACCCAGAAACCTTGCGCCAGCGCATGCTGCAATTGCTGCGCGAGCAGCGCGTTACCGTGTTGTACGAAACCGTGGCTGCCCTGACCCGCGATGACGTTGTGTTGGCCAGTGGTGCACGCCTTGCCTGTGATGTGCCGATTCTGGTCTTGGCCCGTACGCCGCCGGCCTGGCTCAGCCCCAGCGGCCTGGCGGTGCAGGGCGAGGCGATGGTCGCCGATGCATTCGAGCGCAGCAGCAGCCACCCGGAAGTGTTTCATGTGTGGCAGGACAGCGAGGTGCTGGCCGCCAATGTGCAAGCCACGATGCAGTCCGAGCCTGGCAAACTGCACGCCGCCAAACCCCCTACCTTGCGGTTTTTATATGCCGGCTCGCGCCATGCGCTGGTGGCCTGGGGCGGGCAATCCATGCAGGGGCGCGCCGTCGCATGGCTCAAGCAATTTCTGCAGTCTTAGTTCGTGCTTTTCATACCAGGAGACAAGCCATGGATTCGATGCAAACACCGCTGCCAGAGAGCCTGGACACGCCCGAGCGCAAAGTCGATGTGCTCTTGCAACGATATGGCCTGAGCCACACGCATCCGGTCAATGAAGTGATTCACTTGGTTGCCATACCGGCCATCATGCTCAGCCTCAATGGTTTGTTGTTTGCCCTGCACCCGGCGCTGGCGCTGGCGCTCATCGCAGGCAGTATGGTGTATTACGCCCGGCTGTCCTGGCCTTTCACGCTGTGCATGTTGGTATTGTCCTCGGTGATGCTGGCCTTGGTTGATGCGATGGCCGCCGCCGGTGTGCTGGTGCCGGCCAGTGTCGGTATTTTCGTGGTGGCTTGGGTATTCCAATTCATCGGTCACCACTTGGAGGGCAAAAAACCTTCCTTTTTCGAGGATGTGCAATACCTGCTGGTCGGGCCCTTGTTTGTGCTGAGCAAGGCCTTCGAGCGCCTGGGTGTGCGCTGGTAAATTGCGTGTGACAAGCTTGGCGCAGACCCTGTGGACCTGGCCGCGCAGTGCGATGGCTAAAGCCGTCACAGGCTTGCGCTGATGGCGCGGGTTGCGGTCATCGGTGCGGGTTTTGTTGGCTTGTCTGCGGCTTATTGGCTGATGCGCGATGGTCACCAAGTGCACTTATTCGAACCGCATGGTGCCGCCGGTGGCGCCTCTTTTGGCAATGCAGGCACCTTTGCCAACTACGCCTGTATCCCAGTCAATAACCCGTCTGTGTTTCGCGACTTGCCGCGCTATTTGTTTTCAGCGCAAAGTCCCTTGCGGGTGCGCTGGCCACACTTGCCTATGCTGGCACCTTGGCTAGTGCGGTTTTTATGGGCCTCTACACCCGATCGCTACACGGCTACTGCCACCGCTCTTTCGCAGTTGCTGGCCCACGCCCAAAGCGGCTACGACGCGCTGTTGGCCGAGGCGGATTTACAGCACTTTGTCCGGCCGCAGGAATGCCTGTACTTGTATTCGAGTGCCGCCGCTTTTGAAGGCGCACGCGACACCCTGCAATTGCGCCGCCACCTGGGTATCGCAAGCGATATTTTGGACGCCGACGCCATTGCTTCTCTCGAGCCGCAACTGAGCCCGATTTTCCATCGTGGCGCCTTGTTCAAAGGCTCTTGGCACCTGAGCGACCCGGCGGCGTTTTTGCATGCTTTGCTGGCGTATTTGCAGCGCAAAGGCCTCGCGCTTCATCCGCTGGCGGTTACCAGGGTGCAGGCGGATGCGCAGGAAGTGCGGCTGCTGGGACCTGAGCATGACAGCGTTTACGATCACTTGGCCCTATGCGCCGGTGTGCATTCCAAGACCTTGGCGGCGCAATGCGGCGATGACGTGCCGCTGCAGGCAGAGCGCGGTTACCACCTGATGTTTCCCGGCAGTACATCCTTGATTTCGCGCCCGGTAGGTTGGGCCGAGCGCGGCTTTTACATGACGCCGATGGCGCAAGGCTTACGGGTGGCGGGCACGGTGGAATTGGCGGGTTTGGGGCCGGACATGCATCCCGGTTTGCTGGAATTACTGAACTTTGCGTCGCACCGCGCTTTGCCTGCTTTGGGTGCGCCGCAGGCGCCGTGGTTGGGTTTCAGGCCCACGCTGCCCGATGGGCTACCGGTACTAGGCCGTTCGCGCGACAGCGCGCGGGTGGTGTACGCCTTTGGGCACCAGCATATCGGGCTGACCTTGGGCGGTTTGAGTGGGCGATTAGTCGCCGATCTGGTCGGCGATCGCCCTAGTGCCTTGCCCTTGAATGCCTTGCGCGCGCAACGATTCTGAGAGATCTGCGGGCACTGCGCCAGTCACCAGATGGCGGCTTATTTGCTTTGCAAGGCCCCATTCTGCGTCGCAAGGCTGGCTGCAATTGCCGTTCTGCCTGGGCCGCTGACGCGGCTGAGGTCCGACCTCGCAACCGCAGGACCTGCGGTGTTTTTGGGTACCCGTTCGATCAAGCCTTCTGCAATTAAGTAACGCATCAGTTCTTTGACATCGCCCACGGAGGTCAGGCTGCGCATCAAGGTCGCCGTCGAGGTCTGGCCATTGATGCACCACAGCACGGTACGCATGCGCCGAGGCATGCCGGAGTGCAGGTCCTTTAACGCAGCAAGCCCCTTTGTAGTCTTGGTGAATACCGACATGGCGCCTCCTCAATACCTTCGCGAAAGTGGATGTTTTTTTAGAATCATACATAAATTAAATAAATTATTAGTATTTTTATAAAAACAAGCATTTTCTACCTATCTGAAATTCTCTCGAAACCACCAGGCGTCGAAGAAGGAACCTCTGGCAGTGCGAGTGGCCTAGCGCGCAGTGAAGGGTGGCGGTAGCCAAGATTTGCAGCGCCTGCCGCGGGCAAAGGGTGCGGCGGCGCTGCGAATGCTGCGCGCGAGCTTGCAAACCCAAGCTATGCATTGCGGGGACGCGCAGGCCATGCACTCGCTAGCCGAAAACGACTGAGTCGTTTATTATCAAAATACGTTTGATTGCGTTTTTATTAAATATATGGAGGCGAAATGTCGGTATGGGTCAAGCAGTTCAAGAGTGAAATCATCCGGATTTCTAACAAGCAGGTACGCGAACAGCTCTTGCGCATCAAAAAATCAGTTTTGCAGCAAAAGCGAGAAGCCACAGAACTGAAATCGCGGGTCGCCACCTTGGAGCAATTGCTGGGACCGCAAGCCAGCGCCCAGCGCAAAGTATTTGCGCCCCAAGCCAAGGACAGCGTTACCGCCTTACGTTTTAGTGCTGCACGATTTTCGAATATGCGTAAACGGCTGGGCTTGACGGCGGCACAGGCTGCCGCTCTGTTGGGTGTTAGTGACCAGTCCGTCTATAAGTGGGAACAAGCCAAATCCCGGCCGCGTGCCACCCAATTGGTCGCGATTGCGAAGCTACGCACCATGGGCAAGCGGCAAGTGGCCAAGCGCTTATCTGAATTGCAGTTGGCTTAGAAGTGCTCAGCCACTGCTTTCTACCAAGGGGCGGAAATCTGCGATGACCCGATCGGGCAAGCTATCAGCGATGGTTGCGCCCATGTTGTAACCATAGGGCACCGCCCATACGTCGATACCCGCATTACGTGCGGTGGCCACATCAATACTGGAATCGCCCACGAACAGCGTTTTGTCTTTCCCGATCTGGAAATGCGCTAAACAGTGCAACACAACCTCGGGCCGGGGTTTCTTGGTGGGCAGGGTGTCGCCGCTGATGACACAATCGAATAAGGCCGTCAATGCATGTGCATCCAGAACAGTTTGGGTGTAGGCGCCCTCTTTGTTGGTGACTACGCCCAGGCGAATGCCGTTCGCCTGGAGTTGGTGCAAGGTCTCCATGACATGCGGGTATGGCCGGCTGCGTGTGCCACAGCGGGTGCGGTAATGGGTTTTAAATACAGCGGCAATCTCAGGTAAACGCGCAGACGCGCGCATTGTTTTATCGTCTTGCCCTTGGACGAACGCCAGGGCTTGAATCAGCAGCTCCAAGGTGCCGTGGCCGATCCAGTCGTTAACCTGGCCTTGTGTAACGCTGGCAAAGCCAAAGTGCTGCAAAGTATCGTTGACGGCGTCACAAATTTCTGGCGCAGTCTCGACCAGGGTGCCGTCCAGGTCGAACAAAATGAGTTCATAGCGCTTCATGCTGCGCGCTTTTTGCGTTCCATCATGCGCCAGATAAAGGGCGTGAAGATGAGCTGCATCGCCAACTCCATTTTTCCACCCGGCACGACGATGGTGTTGGCGCGGCTCATATAGCTGCCGTCTATCATGCTGCGCAGGTATTGAAAATCGATGCCTTTGGGCTTGGCGAAACGGATCACCACCATGCTTTCATCGGGCGAGGGAATGTCGCGGCTGATAAACGGGTTGCTGGTATCGACCATGGGCACGCGCTGGAAGTTGACGTGGGTGTGTACGAATTGGGGGCAGATATAGTTCACATAGTCGGGCATGCGGCGCAAGATGGTGTCGGTGACGGCCTCGGTGCTGTAGCCGCGCTTGGACTTATCGCGCCAGAGCTTTTGTATCCACTCCAGGTTGATCACCGGCACCACGCCGATGAGCAAATCCGGGTGCTTGGCAATGTTCACTTCCGGGGTGACTACGGCTCCGTGCAGGCCTTCGTAAAAAAGCAAATCGGTGCCTGCGGGCACGTCTTGCCAGGGCGTGAAAGTGCCGGGTTCTTGCTTGAACGGCGCCGCCTCTTCGTGGTCGTGCAAGTATTTTCGCTGCTTGCCGGTACCGGTCCTGGCGTAATCGGCAAACAAGGCCTCTAGGTCAGAGAACAAATTATTTTCTGGTCCGAAATGGCTGAAGTTTTTATTGCCTTTGGCTTCCGCCTCGGCCAGGCGCAGCTTCATCTCAGCGCGGTCGTAGCGGTGAAAGCTATCGCCTTCGATGATTGCCGCCTTCACGCCCTCGCGGCGGAAAATATTTTCAAAGGTGCGCGTCACCGAGGTGGTCCCGGCGCCACTGGAGCCGGTGATGGCGATGATGGGGTGTTTCTCTGACATGGGAGCTTCCTGGACTCAAAAAATTTCAAAATCTGAACAAACTGCGCTCGGCAAACAGGGGATTGTGTTCCTCGGTGGGTGCCGGTTCATGGTGGTAGCGCTCGATCCGTTCGACCTCGTTGCGCGAACCAAAGACCAGGCCAATGCGTTGGTGCAATGCGCTGGGCCTCACATCCAGGACCGGACGCTCGCCGGTGCTGGCACGACCGCCGGCTTGTTCCATGATCATGCCGACCGGGTTGGCTTCGTAGAGCAAGCGCAGGCGCCCGGCTTTGCTGGGGTCTTTGGTGTCGCGCGGGTACATGAACACGCCGCCGCGCATCAGGATGCGGTGCGCTTCGGCCACCATGCTGGCGATCCAGCGCATATTGAAATCTTTGCCACGCGGCCCGGTTCTCCCGGCCAGGCATTCATCCACATAGCGCTTGACCGGTGCTTCCCAGAATCGGCTATTGGATGCGTTAATCGCAAACTCATGCGTATCCGCGGGAATCTGGATGTTGCGGTGTGTCAGCATGAACTCACCCAGGTTGGGGTCCAGGGTAAAGCCCTGCACCCCGTTGCCCAGAGTCAGCATCAGCATGGTGGTTGGCCCGTAAATCGCATAGCCAGCTGCCACTTGTTTGGTACCGGGCTGTAAAAAGTCAGTCTCTTGTACATCGCGCCGGTTGTCCGGCCCACGCAGCACCGAAAAAATGCTGCCTACCGAGACGTTGACATCGATGTTGCTCGAGCCATCCAGGGGGTCGAACACCAGCAAGTACTTGCCGCGCGGAAACTGTGCCGGTATTTGGTAAGGGTGCTCCATTTCCTCCGAGGCCATGCCCGCCAGATTACCGGCCCATTCGGTGCGGCGGATAAAGGCTTGGTTGCTCAGCACGTCCAGGGTTTTTTGCGCTTCGCCCTGCACATTGACCGATGCGCCGTCGCCGTTTTTATGGTCGCCCAGCACCTGGCCCAACTCTCCAAACGCGACGCCGCGCGCGATCGCTTTGCAAGCCAGCGCGATGTCCAAAATCAAGGCGTTGAAATCGCCGCTGGCGCCTGGGTACTTGCGGCGCTCCTCGATCAAGAACTGCGTCAGGGTGGAATGCTGGGAGCGGGCGGACAAAGGCATGGGGCAATCTCGTTGAAACAAAAAATCTCAGGCGGCGCGGGCTTGGGAATGCCAGATGCGCAGGTCCGCAACCGTGGTGTCGCCCAAATTTGGCACCACGCGCAAGGCGCCGTCAAAGCGGTGGTGCGCGGTAAAGCTATTGGGCGTAATGACGGTGGGCAAACCAGCCGCCAGTGCGGCTTGCAAGCCATTGGCAGAGTCCTCGATAGCCAGACAGTGGCTTGCGGCCATGCCCATGCGCTGCAGGGTTTGCAGGTAGACCTGCGGATGCGGTTTTTTGCGCGGGGCGGTCGATGCGTCTTCCACCACCCCAAACAGGCTGCGCCAATGCGCACCAATGGCTTTGCGCAATAACGCGGCGATATTAACGGGCGAGGTGGTGGTGGCAATCGCCAGCGCCAGGTTTTGTTCATGGGCCGAATCAATCAAACGCAATACACCGGGGCGCAGGCTGACCATGCCGTCATGGACCATGCCCTCGTAAGCGGCGGTCTTGAGTTCGTGCAAGCGGGCGATGGTGTCGTGCAGGGCATGCGCGTCGATGCCCACGATCTCGCCACGCGTTTGCTTCCAGTAATGGGCGATCCGCTCCTTGCCACCGGAGATTTCAAGTAGCTCGGTGTACAGCACCTCGTCCCAGACCCAGCCCAGGCCTTCCTCTGCAAATGCGTGGTTAAAGGCTGCGCGATGCACCGACTCGGTGTCGGCTAGCGTGCCGTCCACATCAAAAATAAGCGCTTTGAGCATGTGTGTTTCCAGGGTTTTAGGATGGTTGGAAGACCCGGCTGGCAAGAATGTCAGCCGCTTCAATAGTAGTCAAATCGTCAGCGCTCAGAATACGCTGGCGGTCGGCAAACAAGCGACTGGCTTGGCGCAGTCGGGCCCGATCCAAGGCATTGCGCACGCTGCGGGCATTGGCAAAGTGCGGCTGGGTAATGCGCAGCCCCAGATAGCGTTCAAACGCCTCTTGCGCGCCTGGCCCGAAGCGGTAGTTTTGCTGCGCCAGCGTCATGCCGGCGATGTGCAGCAATTCGCCCACGGCGTAATCCGGGAAGTCCAGGTGGTGGGCGATGCGCGAACTCATGCCGGGGTTGGACTGGAAAAAAGTGTCCATACGGTCTTTGTAGCCCGCCAAGATCACCACCAGATCATCGCGCTGGTTTTCCATCACTTGCAGCAAGATTTCGATCGCCTCCTGCCCGTAGTCGCGCTCGTTTTCTGGGCGGTACAGGTAGTAGGCTTCGTCGATAAACAAGACGCCGCCCATGGCGCGCTTGAGCACTTCTTTGGTCTTGGGTGCGGTGTGGCCGATGTACTGGCCTACCAGGTCGTCGCGCGTGACCGAGACCAAATGCCCTTTGCGCACAAAGCCCAGCCGATGCAGGATTTGCGCCATGCGGCTGGCCACCGTGGTTTTGCCGGTGCCGGGGTTGCCGCTAAAGCACATGTGCAGGCTGGGCGCTTGGCTGTTCAAGCCCAGGTTGACCCGCAGCTTGTCGATCACCAGCAAAGCGGCGATATCGCGAATGCGCGCTTTCACCGGCACCAGGCCCACCAGGTCGCGGTCCAGCTCCTGCAGCACCGCTTCCACTTGCGAGCCTTCCAATACCTCGGCCACCGATCGGGCCCCAGCGGTGGTGTCAGGCTGCTTGTCAGCGGCGACGGGCGAAGCGCTGCTGGCGGCAGAGACCGGTGTGCTGCCAGGGATCGAATAGGAAGGTGCTCTCATGGTGGCTAGGTGCGTGGGTACCGACTTGCCTGGCCTAGTCTTTGTAGCGTTCGCCTTCAGCCTGGTTGGCCGCATAGCCACGTGTGCTGTAGCGAATCGAACGGCCATTGACTTCCTGGCGCTCCAGCATAAAGCCGGGCTCATTCTTCGGGCGATTCACGATAAAGCTCATGGCAATCGTTTCAACCCCGCGGGTGGAGTCAAAAGCCATCATGCGTATGTAGTGATTGGGAAATGCGGCGCGGCAGGCCTTGAGTTCTTGCATTACACCGGCAGCGTCGTGCAGGTCAAACATCGGGTTGCCGAACATGTCCCAATAAGTGTTGCGCGGGTGCGGATCGTCGGTGTATTCCACACTCCAGGCATAGCCTTTGCGCAGGCCGTATTCGATTTGCAGCGTGATTTCGGCATCCGTCAAATCGGGCAAAAAGCTGAATTGGCCTTGTGTCAAACGGCCGGTCGGGTTGGTCATCATGGTGGGTTTCTCCTTGCAGCGTATTCGTTTTAGGCGGTGGCGGGCGTGGCGGTGTAGTCGCTCGAATCGGTGCTTTGGTAGTTAAAGCTGATCTCGCCCCAGGTGTCCAAAGCCGCCTTGAGCGGACTGCAGCCTTGCGCGGCTTGTTTCAGGATGGTCGGGCCTTCTTCCAAAATATTGCGGCCTTCGTTGCGCGCTTTGACCATGGATTCGAGGGCCACGCGGTTGGCCACGGCACCTGCTTGGATACCCATGGGGTGGCCGATGGTGCCGCCGCCAAACTGCAGCACCACATCGTCGCCGAATAAGTCGATCAACTGGTGCATTTGCCCGGCGTGGATGCCGCCCGATGCCACAGGCATCACCTTTTTCAGGTCGGCCCAGTCCTGGTCGAAGTACAGGCCGCGCGGCAGATCGGTGTGGGTATAGCTGTCACGGCAGACGTTGTAATAGCCTTGCACCGTGAGCGGGTCGCCTTCGAGTTTGCCCACAGCGGTGCCGGTGTGCAAATGGTCGCAACCGGCCAGACGCAGCCATTTGGCGATGACGCGAAAGCTCACGCCATGGTTTTTTTGGCGGGTGTAGGTGCCGTGGCCAGCGCGGTGCATGTGCATGATCATGTCGTTCTTGCGGCACCAGTTGGCCATGGACTGGATGGCGGTGTAGCCAATCACCAAGTCCACCATGATGATGACCGAGCCCAGGTCTTTGGCAAACTCGGCGCGCTCGTACATGTCTTCCATGGTGGCGCCGGTCACGTTCAGGTAGCTACCCTTGACCTCGCCGGTCACGGCGCTGGCCTTGTTGACCGCATCCATCACAAACAAAAAGCGGTCGCGCCAGTGCATAAAGGGCTGGCTATTGATGTTCTCGTCGTCCTTCATAAAGTCCAGGCCGCCTTTGAGGCCTTCGTACACCACGCGTCCGTAGTTGCGGCCCGACAAGCCCAGCTTGGGCTTGGTAGTTGCGCCCAGCAGGGGGCGGCCAAACTTGTCCAAACGCTCGCGCTCCACGATCAATCCCGTGGGCGGGCCTTTGAAGGTTTTCACATAGGCCACCGGGATGCGGATGTCTTCCAGGCGCGCGGCTTTGAGTGGCTTGAAGGAAAACACATTGCCGATCAGGCTGGCCGTCATATTGGCGATGGAGCCTTCTTCGAACAAGATCAGGTCGTAGGCCACATAAGCGAAATACTGGCCCGGGTTGTTGGGCACGGGAATCACTTTGTAGGCCTTCGCGCGGTAGCTGTCACAGGCGGTCAGGCGGTCGGTCCAAACCACCGTCCAGGTCGCGGTGGAGGACTCGCCGGCCACGGCCGCAGCAGCTTCTTCCGGGTCCACGCCGTCTTGCGGGGTGATGCGGAACAAGCACAGGGTGTCGGTGTCCTTGGGCACGTAATCGGGCATCCAGTAGCCCATTTGCTTGTACTTCAGGACGCCGGCGCTATAGCGCTTTTTCGCGTCGGTGATCTGGCCGGAGCCGCTGTCGGTATCGCTCATCTAAGTCTCCTGGGTGAAGGTTTCGGGTAGTCTGGAAAGGAATGTAAAAGTCTTGATAAGTAAAGTAAATTCATTTATTTTTAGACTTCGGTTAAGTATTCACTGAATCTTTCAGGTACTTAGGGCAGCGTCACCGCGCAATGCTCGGCTTATTGCGAGAGCCCGAGCGCACAGCTGGGGCCAGGTGCAGGCCTTTAGCTAGGGGCGAGCGCAGGGTTGGGGCGCTGCGCCTCCTGGCGCGCCGCCTGCGGCTGGGGCATGGCGCACAAGCCCGAGGGGGCCGCATGGGTGCGCCAGTACTGCCCCGCCGCCGCTGCGCCGCTGCCGGGCTGCACTTTGACGCCGCAATCGAGCATGGCCATTTCAGCGCCATTGATGGCAGCCATCAAATGGATTTCATTCATGTCACCTAGGTGGCCGATGCGAAACAGCTTGCCTGCGACTTTGGACAGGCCACCGCCCAGCGACAAGTTATAGCGCTGGTAGGCGCGGGCAATCACCTCAGTGCCTGCAATACCTTCAGGCAGCATCACGGCCGAAACCGTGTCCGAGTGCCAGCGCTGCTCTTTGGCGCAGAGCTTGAGCTGCCAGCCCTGGGTTACCGCAGCACGCACGCCTTCGGCTAAATAGTGGTGGCGGGCAATCACATTGTCCAGACCCTCTTCGCTGATCATCTTGAGCGATTCGATCAAGCCGTACATCAGCGTCAAAGCTGGGGTGTAAGGGAAGTAGCCGGTGGCATTGCTTTGAATCATGTCGGGCAAATCAAAGTAAGCGCGCTTGAGTTTGGACGATGGGTACATCGCCAGTGCCTTGGTGCTGGCGCACAAAATGCCCAAGCCTGCGGGCAGCATGAGTCCTTTTTGCGAACCGCACACCGCCATGTCGATGCCCCAGTCATCGAAGCGGAACTCCAAACAACCTAAAGAGGAAACGCAGTCCACAAACAGCAGTGCTGGGTGGGCCGCCTCGTCCAGGGCTTCGCGAACGCCGGCGATGTCCGAGGTCACACCGGTCGCGGTTTCGTTGTGGCAGACTAGCACGGCTTTGATCTGGTGTTGGGTATCCGCTTTGAGGATGTCTTCATACTGCTGCAAGGGTACGCCGGTGCCCCATTCGCATTCCACGATTTGAACGTCCAGGCCCAGGCGCTGGCACATGTCAATCCAGAGGTGGCTGAATTGTCCAAAGCGCGCAGCCAGCACTTTGTCGCCGGGCGATAAGGTATTGGTCAGTGCCGCCTCCCAGCAACCGGTGCCAGAGGACGGAAACACAAATGGCGTACCCGACTGGGTGCGGAAAATCTCGCGCAGCCCGGTCATGATGGTCTGGGTCAGTTGCGCAAAGCGCGGAGAGCGGTGGTCCTCCATCGACACCATCATGGCGCGTTGGATACGCTCGGGCACGTTGGTGGGACCAGGGACAAACAGAAAATTACGACCAGCCATAGCGCTTTCCTTTCGGTTGTAGGGTTGAGGCACCGGACTGTAGAAGTCCTGCATATGAAAGTAAATTCATTTATTTTTTGACTTCAGTTAAGCTATACCTGAATGAAAAACGCAACCTTCCGCCAATTGCGGGTCTTTAGCGAGGTGGCCCGCCACCTAAGCTTCACGCGCGCGGCGCAAACCCTGAACCTCACGCCCCCGGCTGTGACCATGCAGGTGCGCGAGCTGGAAAAACATATCGGCATGCCCTTGTTCGACCGCAGTGGACGCACCGTGACGCTGAGCACCGTAGGCGAATACATGCTGGTCTATGCCCGCAAAATGCTCGCCACCCTGAAAGACGCCGAGGATGCGGCGGCGCGGCTGCAAAAGCTGGAGGTGGGCTTGCTGACCATCGGCATGGTCAGCACCGCCAAGTATTTTTTGCCGCATTTGCTGGCGCAGTTTCGCCAGGAGCACCCTGGTGTGGACATCAAGCTGGTGGTGGGCAATCGCGAGCAGTTGGTCAAGATGCTTTACGCCAATGAAGTGGACATCGCCATCATGGGCCGGCCACCTACCGAGATGGCGACTCGGGCCGAGCCCTTTGCTGCGCACCCGCATGTGTTTGTGGCGCCGGTAGGCCACATGCTGGCGCGGGGCGAGACTATTTCCCCGCAAGACTTGCAGGGCCAACCTTTCATCTTGCGCGAACCGGGCTCGGGCACCCGCGCCGCCATGGAGCGCTTTTTAGAAAAAGCCCGTATCGAACCGCGCGTGAGTATGGAAATGGCTAGCAATGAGACGATCAAACAGGCGGTCATCGCGGGCATGGGCTTGAGCTTTTTATCCCTGCACACCCTGGGACTGGAATTGGATAACCACTTAATTGCGGTGCTCGACGTCGAAGGCGCTCCCGTGGTGCGCGCCTGGAACGTGGTGCATATGTTGTCTAAATTGCTATCGCCTGCGGCGGAGGCTTTTCGCTATTTCGTGCTAGAGCATGGCGAAGACTTTCTGGCGCAGCAATTTGGGCGCCACGTCAAGCTCGGCCCCATCCATTCAGGCCTTATCGCGCCAGCGGCTTCGTAAATCCGCGCCGTGGGCAATGCCCGCGCCGATCAAAAAAAGCGCCATGCCCGGCCAGCCATCTGGTGTCAAGGCGCAGCGCAGCGACAGCATCAAACAAGCGCCGGAGACGATGGTTAACACGCAATCGCCCAAGGCCAATCCGCGCCCGGTAAATTTGTGCCAAGCCCACAGTAGCAGAGTTTCTAGGGTGATGAAACCGATAGCAATGTCTACGACCAACGGACCCTGGTACAGCTGCTCGAGGTTCACACTTTGGCCAATCCAAGCAAGTGCGCCATGTCCTTGAAAAAGATGCGCACATGCGCCATGGGTTTTTTGCGTACCAATTGCTTGTTCATGTACGACTCAAACGTGAGTTGCTGCACATCGCGGTCTTCGCAAATTTTGACAAAGCGTTCGCGCCGCTTTTCGCTGCTGTACCAAAACCATTGCATGATGCCCAGCACGGTAAACACGGTGCGGTGGGCACGCATAAATTCTTTGCGCGCATACAGCAGGCTTTTCACCTCGCCGGTGTGCAGCAGTTTTTCTACGGCATGGGCTGCCAGTTCGCCGCCATACATGGCGTAGTAAATGCCTTCGCCCGAGGCCGGTGCCACCACGCCTGCGGCATCCCCGGCCAGCACCACATCGCGTCCGTTGTCCCAGCGTTTGAGCGGTTTCATGGGCAGGGGGGCGCCTTCGCGGCGCAGCACTTCGGCCTGGCCCAGACCCGAGGCCTGGCGCAATTGGGCCACCGCATGGCGCAAGGAAAAACCTTTGTCTGCACTGCCCGTGCCAATGCTCAAGGTATCGCCGTGCGGGAACACCCAGCCGTAAAAATCGGGCGAGAGCTGGCCCTGGTAATACACATCGCAGCGCGTACCGTCGTAACCTGCGGGTTTGATCGCCGGGGCTTTGACGATCTCGTGGTAGGCAAATACATACTGCGTGTCCTTGGCACCATCGACACCGGCCTGGCGCGCCACTTGCGACTTGGCACCATCGGCTCCGATGATGCTACGTGCCCGCACCCGCGCCGGGCGGCCTTCGCCGCGTTGTGAATGTTCGCGCGCCTGGAAGTGCACCACGCTCACGCCGTCGGCATCGCGGCTGAGTTTGTCAAAGGTGCCGATGCGCCTTTTGGCTCCAGCCATTGCGGCGCGCTCGCGCAGCCATTCGTCAAATTCCGCGCGGTCCACCATGCCGACAAAGCCGTTGTCGATAGGGATGTCTACCTTTTGGTTGCTGGGCGCAATCATGCGCGCCGATTGCGCTTTCGCGACCAGCAAATGGTCGGGGATTGCGTAGTCCTTGATCAAGCGCGGGGGTATGGCGCCGCCACAAGGCTTGATGCGCCCGGCGCGGTCGAGCAAGAGCACCGAGAGCCCGCGCTGTGCCAGCGTATGCGCTGCCGTAGCGCCTGCCGGGCCACCGCCCACGACCACGACGTCAAATGTTTCTGATGTTTCCATTGCAGTATCTCCTTCGCTTACGCAAAGCCTAAAAGCCGGTGCCGCCCCCTGTGCGCGTGCGCCCGGTTCGCTACTCCCCGTATTCCTAGTTGCGTGCGCCAATTCATGCGCCTGCGCCAATCAGCGCGCGCAATGCGAAAGCGCTGACCATCATCCCGGCCACAAAAAACGGTACGCCAAAACCGCTGTACCACAGCGCTCTTTGGCTCACACGCATCAAAAAATAATCCATCATCAATACTTGAATGCACAGCAGCACCGCCACCGCCAAGCCGCGCCCCGCCTGGCCCCAAGCAAACAGCAGCAGGATGACTAGACATTGCGGCAACACCATGAACCAACAGGCTACGCGCGCCGCGCGCTGCTCACCGAGTTGCACCGGCAGCGAGCGCACGCCCATGGCGCGGTCACCGGCCACGGCCTTGAAATCATTGAGCGTCATGATCCCGTGGGTGCCTATGCTGTAAAGCAGCGCCAGCCAGAGCGAACGCGGCTCGGGCATCTGGCCCCCCGCCATTACGGCTGCGCCCGTCGTCCAGGCAATGCCTTCGTAGCTGATGCCGCATGCGGCATTGCCCCACCAACCGTTTTCTTTGAGCCGTAGCGGCGGCGCGCTGTAGACCCAGGCCAGCACCAAGCCCAGCAACGCCGCGCCAAAACCCCAAGGCCCCAGCAAGCTGGCCACCGCCAACGACACCAGCGTCCAAATCACTGCAATGTAGAGGCCCCAGCGCCCGGGCATACGCCCCGAGGGAATAGGCCTTTGCGGCTCGTTGATCGCATCCACATGCCGGTCAAACCAATCGTTTACGGCCTGGCTGGTCGCGCACACAAATGGCCCGGCCAGCGCCACCCCGATGAGGGCCAGTGGCCATTTGCCCTCCATAGATACGCCCGAGGCCACTATCCCGCAGGCAAACGCCCACATGGGCGGAAACCAGGTGATGGGTTTGAACAGCTCGGTAACGGCTGAAAGTTGCGGCAAAGACATGCCCAGTGGTTTTAACGAGGACACATTGAAGTGTCAAGTTAAATTTACACATACCGATGGTTTGTGTCTCGTTTCCCCAGCTGCTTTTTTATCCCCCGCTTCCCCCCCGCCCCTTCACCCCCGCCGGGGTGACGGGGAGCTTGAACAGCCAATTTGGCCTTTTTGCGCCGGATAGGGGTGTTGGTGCGGGAGCTTGCGGTGCGGATTTGTTTGCGTAGATTGGGAAACGATGCGGTCGTAGTCAATGGATGGGGGCTTGGCGCGGCTGCGCAGCAGCGCGCCACCAAGCGTGTGCAAGGTGAGCGCAGCGAACGAGCACACGCTTGTTTGAGCGTAGCGAGTTTGCGCCCGACCCCGGGCGACGCGAGTAGCGCAAGGCAGCCCGTAGGGGCACGGCCTTTGGCTCGCCTTTTCTTTGGCTACTTTCTTTTGGCGAAGCAAAAGAAAGTAGCTCGGCCCATAGGCCGAAACCGGTATTTAAAAGACAGCTTTTTTGCTTATATTTTCCTAGGGCAAACAAAGAAAAAACAAGATGGCCAGCCGGCTGCAACCCGGCCACAAAAGCCTTAGCTTTCAGCCTCTCCACCCCCATCGCCCATGCCAAATCGCCGCAGCTTGACGTAGAGGCTTTGACGCGACAGGCCCAACATCTCAGCTGCCGAAGCGCGGTTGTCGCCGGTCAGTTCCAGCGCGGCTTCGATGCACAGTTGCTCGATCAGGTCGGTGGTCTCACGGACGATGTCTTTGAGCGGCACGCGGCCCACCAGCTCGGTCATTTGGCCGGTGGAGCGTGGCAGTTCGCGTCCGACCTTGGGTTCATTGCTCAGGCGTAAGCCCACATCGCGAATGGTAAAGCCCAGGCAGCGCTGCTCGCCGGTAGTCACGGCAACTGCCGAAATTTCTACGTCGGTGGTGGAGCCGTAGTCGCCGCGCATGCGGGTTGCAAACAAGCGGACCACATCACGCTGGCGCAAATTGGAAATCAGCACGCTCAAGTCCACGCCGGCTCGGCCTAGCCAGCGCTCCAGCGACTCGCCGCGCACCAGACCCTCGTTACTGACTTGTGCCAATTGCAAAAACGCACGATTGGCCGTGAGCACCTGGCCGCTCAGGTCAGTGACCACGAACGCATCGGGCGCACTTTCCATGACGTCGGCGAGTATTTGCTTGGCGTTGCTGGCGGCTGAGGCCTCGGATAAGCCGCCCTTGGGCTTGAAGCGCAACAGAAAATGGGCGGATTGCTCTTGGCGAAACAAGGAGACGGAGACACTCACCTCGGCTTGGCTGGGTACGAGGCGCACCTCAATAGGCTCGGACTGTCCGCTGGCACGCAGGCCGGAAAACACCTGACTAAGTGCCGTTTGGCTGCGCTTGTCCAAGCTTTGGCTCAGGCTCCAGCCGGTTTTACCCACGGCTTCGCCAAACAAGCTAAGCGCCGCCGGATTGCAGTCCTCCAACTTCTCGGTATTGGCATCCAAAATCAGTAGCGCCTCGGAGGACACCTGGAACAGCAGGCGGTAGCGGGTTTCCACATGCTTGAGCTGCCAATAATCGCGCTCCATGGCGCGTTGGGCAGTGACCAGTTTTTGCTGCAGTGCCGCTTGAGGGCGCAGGTCGCGGCCAAAGGCAATCGCACGCATCGGTCTGTTGCCCTCGGGCGGGACCTCCACCAGCGAGTAAGACAAGGGCAGATCGCCGCCATCGCCCACTTGCTGGTTAAGGTGTCGCCATTTCGGGCCTTTGCCGGTGCCCAGGTCGCGCAGCATCGAGGCGACTTTAGGGCGGCTCTCATGGGTCACGGTTTGGTCCCAGGGCTTGCCCATCCAGTGGGCCTGGCCCTGGGCTAGCAATTCATCGCTGCTAAACGCAGCGTCTTGAATTACGCCCTCGCCATCCATCACCAGCACCACGTCGGCCGCTGCGCAGATGAGTTTGGAGACGGTATCCACGTCCAAATGCTCAAAAAAGCGCTGCGCATTGTCAAAACGCCCCGCCATTTGGGCGCAAGCAGTTTCGAGGGCTTGGTTCATACGGTGTCCAATACGTTGTCGTTTTTCTTTAGATTTACTGGATTGCCAAGCCTGAACTCAGGTGCAGGCGTGCCAGTGACGGGGCTTCCTGCGCATCGTTGACCATCAAATCAGCTCCCACGCTGGCTTGACATTCCGGGTTTTGTGCAAACAACGGCCCTCCGACCATTATGCACACGCTTTTGTTCTTGGAGAGGGCTCGCACTTCAGCAACGCACTTGGTCAAATTAGGTACGTTGACCAAGGTCGCCAGAGAAAAGCCGACCACGTCGAATTTTCGGCTTTTGACCAAAGTCTGCGGCGAATCTTCCAAATCGTAGGGGCCACCGACCACTTCCCAACCGGTTTTACGGAAAAACTCTGCCACCATCGCCAGGCCAAATGTATGTTGCTCTCCAGGGGTGGGTACCAGCAAAATGCTCAGGCCGTTGGGCTCGGGGTTTCGGAACTTCTCAAACTCGCTGTTGAGGTCGCGCAGCATCTTTTGCAGTTGCCCCAGGCCCAGGGTGACATCGGTGAAATCACATAAATCATCTTCCCACAATTGGCCGAGGTAGCGCGCTGCCGGGGCGAGCAAGTCCAGGTATATCGATTCAATCGGCGCACCCTGGCTTCGCATCGCGGTGATGCATTCAAGCGCTTTTTCCACTGCCTGGCCTAATATCAACTGGCCGAACGCCTCGACCTCTTGGGCGCTGACGGTGACTGGAATTCGGTCCGGTGGCAGTGTGCATTCGAAGGGGCTGCGATGCGCCAGCATCAGGCGCGGGATGATTTCATGCTGTATCGCTTGCGCCAGCACTGCCACGGTGTGGTCGGCGCGCTCCATTATGCGCCCGGCGCCACTATCTTGGTAGGCGTCCGCTCCAGTACTTGCCGCTTCATGCCACTGCTCGGCATGGCTTTTGTCAGCAAACCCGGCACCACCGACAAAGGTACTCCTATTGGATGAACCCATGTACTACTCCTCTCTTAAAGGATTTCGTCTCTTCTCGTTATTCGGACCGGAATCTGCCGGGTCACCGGGGATCGCCGGTGCAGCGGTAGGCCAGCGCATGGCGCTCTACTGACGCATTGCATTGACTAAAGCTACTGTCCACTTCGTTTTACGCTGCTATTTGACTAAGGTCAAAGTAAATTTAATACCCGATAAGTTTACTAGGAATAATAGAGTGTCCGAAAAAAATGACGTAACAATAAGTTGACAGCTTGCAAAAAGGGGGATAAATTGGTTCCCATGACCTTCTTGCAATCTCTTTTCGCGGGCCTCGCGGCCAGCGCAAGAAAGCCCCGCCCCCCGCTGTACACGCCAGAGGAACGGGTGCGCCGCGACGCCACGTACTGGACATTTGTGCAAGGCATCCTGGCCCCGATCCAGTTTTTCGTGTTCCTGGGCAGTCTGGTTTGCGTGCTGCGTTTTCTGGCGAGCGGCGAAGGTTTGGTTGCAGCTAACCACTCGGTCGTCGCCAAAACCCTGGTGCTTTACACCATCATGGTTACCGGCTGTATTTGGGAAAAAGTGGTCTTCGGGCGCTTTTTGTTTGCCCCGGCGTTCTTTTGGGAAGACGTCTTTAGCATGCTGGTGCTGGCCCTGCACACTGCTTATTTGGTGGCTATGCTCAACGGCTCGCTATCCGATCGCGAGCTGATGTATTTGGCCTTGGCGGCCTATGCCGCCTATGTAATCAACGCCGGCCAATTCATTCTGAAACTGCGCGCCGCGCGGCTGGACCGAGATGCCCTTCAGGGCCTCGCCACTGCCGCTGGCACATCGTCTGCTGTAGCCAGAGCCACCGCATGAGTGCCGTCGCCTTCCCCATTCCCGTCAAAGCCGCAGGCGGTTGCAGCGATGCACCGGTGCTGCGCGAGCGCGGTCAGCACGAAGTGTTTTGCGGCCTGACCGGCATCATCTGGCTGCACCGCAAAATCCAGGACGCGTTTTTCCTGGTGGTGGGCTCGCGCACCTGCGCACACCTGATCCAGTCCGCCGCGGGGGTAATGATTTTTGCCGAGCCGCGCTTTGCCACCGCCATCATCGACGAGCGCGATCTGGCCGGCCTGGCCGACGCCAATACCGAGCTGGATCGTGTGGTCGGCCAACTGCTGGCGCGCCGCCCCGAAATTAAATTGTTGTTTTTGGTGGGCTCTTGCCCCTCGGAAGTGATCAAGCTCGATTTATCGCGCGCCGCCTCGCGCCTGTCTGCGCAGCATTCGCCTTCGGTGCGCGTGCTCAATTACTCGGGCAGCGGCATCGAGACTACTTTCACCCAGGGCGAAGACGCTTGCCTGGCCTCGATGGTGCCGGAACTGCCCACGCAGGCGGCTGATGCAGCGCAAGAACTGATGGTGGTCGGCACCCTGGCCGATGTGGTGGAAGACCAATTTATCCGCTTGTTTACCCACATGGGCATAGAGCGTGTTCGCTTCTTCCCACCCCGCCGCGCTGCCGATCAGGCGCCTGTGGGTCCCAACACCCGCCTCTTGCTGGCCCAGCCTTTTTTGGCCGATACCGCGCGGGCTCTGCAAGCGCGTGGCGCGCAGCTCTTGTCTGCGCCATTCCCATTGGGCGTCGAAGGCACCACCGCCTGGTTGCAAGCGGCAGCCACGGCCTTTGGCGTGTCCGCTCAGCGCTTTGAATCTGCCGTGTCGGCCCCCACCGCCCGCGCCGCTGCCGCCTTGGCCCGTGCCAAGCTGCACTTAGACGGCAAAAGCATTTTCTTTTTCCCCGACTCGCAGCTCGAAATCCCGCTGGCGCGTTTTCTGGCACGCGAACTCGGTATGCGCCTCTTGGAAGTGGGCACGCCCTATCTGCATCGCCAGCACATGGCCCAAGAATTAGCGTTGCTGCCAGAAGGCACATTTCTCTCGGAAGGCCAGCATGTGGAAAACCAGCTCGACCGTTGCCGCGCCGCGCACCCGGACATGGTGGTCTGCGGCCTGGGTTTGGCGAACCCGCTGGAGTCTGAAGGCATGACAACCAAATGGGCGATTGAGCTGGTGTTCACCCCCATTCAAGGCTTTGACCAGGCCGGCGATTTGGCCGAACTTTTCACCCGTCCGCTGGTGCGCCGTATGCGCCTGGCGGCCTAAAGAGCACAGCAGCATGCAACTGACCTTGTGGACTTACGAAGGACCGCCCCATGTGGGCGCTATGCGTATTGCCACGGCCATGGAAGGCGTGCATTACGTGCTACATGCGCCCCAGGGCGACACCTACGCCGATTTGCTGTTCACTATGATCGAGCGCCTGCAAAAGCGCCCGCCTGTGACTTACACCACCTTCCAGGCGCGCGACCTGGGCGGCGATACCGCCGAACTTTTCAAAACCGCCGCGCGTCAGGCCTTCGAGCGCTTTGCGCCGCAAGCGATGTTGGTGGGCTCGTCCTGCACCGCCGAGCTGATCCAGGACGACCCCGGCGGCTTGTGCAAGGCCTTGGATCTGCCCGTGCCGGTGGTGGCTTTGGAATTACCTTCTTACCAACGTAAAGAAAACTGGGGCGCCTCCGAAACTTTCTACCAGCTGGTGCGCCATTTGTCGCAGCCGCGCAGCCGGGCGTCGGAAGAAGGGCGCGTGCCGAGCTGCAATATTTTGGGCCCCAGCGCCCTGGGCTTTAGACACCGCGACGACCTGACTGAAATTCGCAAACTGCTCACCGACATGGGCATCGC